>JBNAWB010000090.1:0-13892 GCA_049699975.1 Thermodesulfobacteriota bacterium | reverse complement strand
ACGGTCAGTCTTTTTAACTGACCGTCTAACAGTTTTAATATTTCTCGCCTGAATTGAGCTGAAATTTAAAAAGTGATCAACGGTCAGCGATAAATACAATTGACTTGAACTTGGAGAAGATTATAATGTTTATTTACTTACTGAATAAATTGCAAACTTTGTATGGGAAAAAAGAGGAGGTGTTTTTATGTTTAAAGAAATCATTAAGCGGAGGATGGTGATAATCTTTTTATTATTTTGTGGTCTGCTATTTTTCACTAACCCATCTTGGGCAGGCCCAAAAGGTAAATTAGTTTGCGCTTTATCTTCAGATATTAGCACATTAGATCCTCAAAATCATAACATTCGGGTCAATTACATAATTGGCTGGCACCTTTATGATAATTTAGTAATGCGCAACCAAAAAACTATGAAGATTGAACCTCATTTAGCAGAATCGTGGAGAATCGTTGATGATAATACTTGGGAATTTAAACTCCGCAAGGGAATCAAGTTCGATAATGGCGAACCATTTAATGCCGAGTGTGTGAAATTTACTATTGAGCGGGGATTGGATCCGAAATGTCCCCAAAGGCCCACAGTTTCCTGGGTTAAGGAAGTTAAAGTTATCGATGATTACACGGTCAGGTTAATAACGCACACTCCATATCCAGTAGCCCTCGAAAGGCTGGCTAATTACCAGATGCTACCGGTGAAATGGGTTAAAGAAAAAGGGGTGGATTTTATGGCCACCAATGCTAATGGCACAGGGCCATATAGACTGAAAGAATGGAAAAGAGGGGTACATATAATTTTGGAAGCTAAAGAGAATTATTGGAAAGGTGCCCCGGCTATCAAAACAATTATTTATCGGCCTATAAAAGAAATTGCTACCCAGATTTCCGAGCTGCTCACGGGAGGAATTGATATAGTGAGAGATATTCCTCCTGATCAAATTCCTTTAGTGGAAAATTCAGGCATTGCCCGCATATCTAAAGCGCCCACGCTGCGGGTAGTCTATTTAATCTTCGATGCTGATGGGCGGGCCGGAAAATCTCCCGTGCAGAATTTAAAAGTTCGCCAGGCGATCAGCCATGCTATTGATGTGGATACCATCATAAAAACCGTGATGACTGGTAATGCAACGAAAACTGCGGCCGTTTTGAATCCGCAGCATTTCGGTTATGATAAATCTCTCGAAAATCCTTATCCATACAATCCGGAAAAGGCCCGGCAACTTCTAAAGGAAGCCAACTTTCCATTTGATCAACCCCTCCGTCTGGTAACATATACCGGAAGTATTCAGAATCCGCGGGCCCTTATAGAAGCAGTAGCTGGATACCTGGCTAAAGTAGGGATAAAGACCAATGTAAATGTTTATACAGATATTGGCATGTGGGATCGCTTAAGCAGAGAAGGAAAGCAGAATGACTTAAGCATTCATAGCTGGGGAAGCGGGGGAGTTTATGATGCCGATGCCCTTTATTACAGTTACTTCCGCAGTGGCCAAGCCTATTGTTATGGCTCTTCTCCAGAGATGGATAAATGGTTAGATCAAGCTCGTTCTACCCTGGATCAAAATTTAAGAAAGAAACTTTACTACCAGGTGGGTAAGTACATTAACGATCATGCCTTGGCTGTTTCCTTTTATGCCCAACATGCCATTTTGGGCATCAATAAAAGAGTTATTTACGAGGCCCCGCCCGATGAGTTCTTAAGAACCTTTGAGGCTCAACTCAAAGAGTAAAAGGATGAAAAGTTATATTCTCCATAGGCTTTTTCAAGCCGTCATAGTTATCTGGGGGATAAGTTTAATCACCTTTTCTTTGCTGCATCTCTTCCGAGATCCAGTGCTGATCCTTCTTCCTCCAGAAGCCACGAAAGAGGACGTAGCGCTCTTAAGGAAAGAGATGGGGTTAGACCAGCCCATTTATATCCGCTATTTCAAATTTTTGGGAGGCATGGTTCAAGGAGATTTCGGGAAATCTTTTGTAGCCCAAAGACCGGCCCTGAGTTTAGTTTTGGAGAGAATGCCCATGACTCTCTGGTTAGCCGCCTCTGGTCTGCTCTTGGCGATTATTATTTCCATACCCTTGGGTGTGTTGGCAGCGGTCCGCCGCAATCAAATTCATGATCATTCAGCCTCAGTTCTGGCGGTCTTGGGGCAAGCCATGCCTCTTTTTTGGTTAGATATTATGCTCATCATTATTTTTGCTGTAAAATTACGCCTGCTGCCAGCTTCAGGGGCGGGAAGCTATAAGCATATAATATTGCCAGCTACAGGGATTGCGGTTTCCTTATTGCCGATTCTTATGCGCCTGACTCGTTCGCGGATGATCGAGATTCTGTCGCAAGATTATATCCGCACGGCTCGGGCTAAAGGCTTAGGTGAGAGAGCCGTGCTCTTCCGCCATGCTTTGCGCAATGCGCTCATTCCGGTAATTACTATCTTAGGTTTTCAATTTGGCATGCTTTTAGGAGGCGCCGTAATCACGGAAACTATTTTTGCTTGGCCAGGGGTAGCCAGTTTAGTTGTGGAATCAATATTTAATGCGGATTTCCCTGTAGTCCAGGCTGCTGTGGCCCTCTTCGCTTTCCTCATCGTTTTGGCTAATCTGCTTACGGATGTCATTATTGCTTGGTTAGATCCTAAAGTGCGTTTCGGTTAAAGAAATTAGCTATATGTTGCGGGGAGAGAGAAAAACCTTCGATAAACTCAAGCGCCGGCTAAGCCATTCCCGCGTGGGGACTGTGGGCTTAATTATGGTGCTCTTAGTACTCACCGTTGCTTTTTTAGCGCCTTACCTTTCCCCGTATAACCCGTTGGATCAGAATTTACAGGCGCGTTTAAAACCACCTTTCTGGGATGAAAAAAGTGATCCTCGTTATTTTCTGGGCACTGATCAGGTTGGTCGAGATCTCCTTAGTCGCTTAATTTATGGTTCAAGAATTTCCCTCTCTGTTGGTTTTTTGACGATGGCCTTTTCGGCCGTATTAGGTATCACTTTAGGAATTATAGCTGGGTACTATCGCGGGATCTGGGATTCTATTATTAGCAACTGCGTTAATATCATGATGTCTTTTCCTTACATTCTCTTAGCCATATCGGTCATGGCGGCTGCCGGGCCGGGGTTCAAGAATTTAATATTAGTTTTAGGATTAACAGGTTGGCCTATTTATACGCGCTTGGTCCGAGCCGAAGTCATTGAACTGAAGAGCCGAGATTTTATTACAGCCGCAAGGGCCTTGGGCGGAAGAGATAGTGGAGTGATTTGGAAACATATTTTGCCCAACTTAACGAGTTCGATTATTGTTTTGGCCACTTTTGAGTTGGCCAGGATGATTATTCGCGAGTCGTTTTTGAGCTTCCTTGGTTTAGGAATTCCCCCGCCGATGGCTTCCTGGGGCGGAATGTTAGCTGAAGGGAGGTCTTATATGTTAGGCTTATGGTGGTTAGCAGCCATTCCGGGACTGGCCATCTTCTTTACTACTTTAGGCATTAATTTAATGGGCGACGGCATCCGCGATTGGCTTGACCCCCACACAAGGAATAGATGAAAAATAACTATAGAAAGAAAGGATAAAAAATGGAAAAAATTTATGCTTACATTGATCAAAACCTGGATCGTTTTATAGAGGAACTTTTTGTTTTACTGCGGCAGCCTTCCATCAGCACGCGCTGGGAAGGAGTGGAAGAATGTGGCCAGCTTTTGGTGGAGATGATGGGGAAGATGGGCATGAAGACAAGGGTGCTGCCGATGGGCGGGAAAAGAAATGCCCCTTTAATATATGGGGAAGTAATCAACCCCCAGGCCCAGAGGACGCTCCTCATATATGGACATTACGATGTGCAGCCGCCCGAGCCTTTGGAAGCTTGGGAGACGCCGCCTTTTCAACCCACAATTAGAAATGGGCGGATTTATGCCCGGGGCAGTGCCGACAATAAAGGGCAATTCTTTGCCCATTTTAAGGCCGTAGAATCTGTGGTTAAAATTAAAGGAAGACTGCCTATTAATGTTAAATTTATGCTTGACCCCGAAGAAGAGGCAGGTAGCCCCAACTTAAATGAATTTTGTCGGCAGAATAAAGAATTATTTGCGGCGGATATAGCTTTGAATTCTGATGGCCCCATGGATACCTCTGGGCGTCCACGCTTGAGCTTTGGAAATCGAGGGGTACTTTATGTAGAAGTAACAGCTCGCGGAGCTAATCAGGATTTCCATTCGGGCAATTTTGGCGGGCCTGTTCCCAACCCCGCCTGGCGTTTAATTGAATTTCTTTCTTCTTTGCGCCATCCTGATGGGACTGTAGCTATTGAAGGGTTTTATGACCATATAATTCCGCCAACTCCCAAAGAAAAAGAGATGATGGCCAAAATTCCCTTTGATGAAAGAGCATTTTTAGAAAAATATGGACTTCAGCGCTTTGCGCCGCCGGATAATATAAGCTTTATGGAAAAACTTATGTTTCGGCCGACGCTCAATATAGCAGGCTTAGTCTCGGGCTACACGGGACCGGGCAGTAAAACAGTTCTTCCCTGTCAAGCCACGGTAAAAATGGACATGCGCTTGGTGGTAAATCAAGATCCAGAGGATATATATCAAAAATTCTTAAAGCATATGCAAAAATATGGTTTTACGGATTTGGAAGCGAAGATGATCCATTACTACTATCCCTCCCGCACCCCCGTCGATCATCCTTGGGCGGAAAAATTTGCGCAGGCAATTCGCCAGGGTTTTGAAGAAGAACCGGTGCTTGTTCCTTCTGGGGGAGGGAGTTTTCCGGGAGCAGCAATCAGCAATATTTTAGGTATGCCGATTCTCTCCATCCCTTATGGAAACCATGATGAGAATAATCATGCGCCGAATGAGAATTTGCGGATAGATTGTTTTCGTAATGGAATAAGAACTACGGCTGCTTTATTCTTCCAATTGGCTGAATTGTAATTTAAGGTAAGCAGAGATTATTTATAGATCTTCTGCGCCGCCTTCTCTAAGCCCAAAGAGAGAAGCTTCTCGCGCCGCGGAATTCCCTTTTCGTCCCAACCTCTGAAGGCATAGTAATCGTGCCGCATGTCCAGAAAAAGTTTTTTCCCCGCGGCTAATGGTTCCTGGGGACGGAGATTCTGCAAGATGCGGGGGGCAACCACGTCTTCTCTATGATCAATACCTAATAAAACATTATAAGATCTTTTTAGGTTATAAAGGCGATCTCCCACTTCCATTAAGTCGGTACTCCTTAATTCCCAACCGGTTAATCCTTTGATCCATTGGCAGAGCATTTCATGGGTGACGCGAGCGAAAAACAGAAATTTACATAGACCGAGAGCATTAAAAACAGCCATGTAGTTTTGCATTAAAGCAGTCATCTTTCCTTTGCCCTCGCCGATAGTTCCATCCATTGGTCCAGGATAACCTGCCTCTGGATATGGCACTCCTCCTTCCACCTGGTGCGAGAATCCTTCCAGATGGCAAGCCCCGCGGTTGGAGGTAGCCCAGCTTAAAGCTAAGCTTACGGTGGGCGTAGGGTTGGATAAAGATACTTCCAATCCCTTAGAGTGTAAGGCGAACTCATGAGTTTCTGGACCAAGAGTCTGCGAAGCTTTTCTTACGCCATCGGCAAAAATTGCCCCAACTCCCTGCCGCCTGGCAATCTTTTCCATAAGAGACCATACCGCCCGCGTATTTCCCCAAGTTAAGTTAAGGCCATCCGTTTCTCTAAGCAAACCTTTGGTAAAGGCTTCAATAGCAAAAGCGGCGGTAACTCCAGCGGACATAGTATCCAAACCCAGGTCATTGAGTAGATAGTTGAGATTAATGATCGCCGTTAAGTCATCATTTAAGATTAAAGAGCCCAAACTAGCCAAAGTTTCATATTCCGGCCCGTGTCCAGAAAGGCCTGCATAGGGGCCCGTATTTATTTTTACTTCTTTTCCACAGCGGATCGGGCAGGAATAACAACCATAGTGCTTGGTTAAAAATTCGGCTATCATGGTTGGCCCAGCAATCCTGGTGGCTTTGTCCCAGTGGAAGAGAGTAAAATTTTTAATGGGTAAAGCACCGATGGCTTCTTTGGACTCAATTAGTGCTGCCGTTCCAAATTTGCTCAAACTTTCTACAAATTTGAGGTGGGCGGAAAACCCTTTGGTAGTTTCATGCAGAATGGAAGCGTCAAAAATATAAGGTTTTTGGTCTCCCCGCACTACAATAGCCTTTAGGTTTTTTGAGCCCATGACTGCGCCTAAACCAGTGCGCGCCATGACTCGAGCATCCGTTCCTCCAGTCACTATAGCGGCCATAAAACTTAGGTTTTCTCCCGCAGGGCCAATGGCTGCTACTTGTGCTTTTGGATCAGTCGCGGCTAAGAGTTTTTCAGTGGTGAGAAAAGTTCCCTTTCCCCAAAGGTCTATAGCCTCTCTAATTTCTGCGCCCTGCGGGGTGATATAAAGATAAACGGGCTTATCGGCCTTTCCTTTAATCAAGAGGCCATCAAAGCCAGTAAATTTTAACTCCGGCCCCCAATACCCACCCGCATTGGCTTCTCCCCAGATACCCAGAGGAGATTTTGCACAAACCGAGATGCGGCAACCGCAGGGGACGGGAATTCCGGTTAAGAGCCCGGTCATAAATATTAAAGGGCTCTCGGGATGAAAAGGATCAAGATCAGGATTTAAAAGATCGAAGAGGATAGAAGCAGCTAAACCGCTTCCCCCCCAAAATTGGAATAATCTATCTTTCTCAATTTCCAAGTGGGTAGTTTTTCGAGAAGTTAAGTCAATTTTTAGGAGGCGATAATGGTATTCTTCCATAAAAAGATTCCTTAGCCCATTTTTTACATCCCTAAATAAGCCTTGCGTACAAGATCGCTTTCTATGATGGTATTCCCTGGGCCTTCAAGAATGATCCTTCCCGTTTGTAACACATAAGCCCAATCCGCCAATTTTAGGGCATCCCGCACTTTTTGTTCCACGAGGAGGATGGTCGTTCCTTGTTTACTTATTTCTTTGAGAACTTCTATTACTTTTTCAGACAAAGAAGGCATAAGCCCTAAAGATGGTTCATCCAGCATCATTAATTTGGGTTTGGCCATCAAACCGCGTGCTATAGCCAGCATTTGCTGTTCTCCACCCGAAAGGGTCTCCCCTAATTGTTGCTTTCTCTCTTCTAAGATAGGAAAGAGGCGGTAGATTTGGGGCAGCCTTTCTTTAATTTCTATTTCCGCTGAACAGATGTGGGCTCCGACTAAAAGATTTTCTAAGACAGTAAGTTTGCTAAAAATCTTCCGTCCTTCGGGCACATGGGAGATTCCTAACTTGGTTATCTGGTGGGCGGGTATTTTATCTAAGCGTTGGTCATAGAACCAGATCTCTCCCCTTAGAGGTCTTAATAGCCCAGAAATGGTCTTCAAAATAGTAGATTTTCCGGCACCGTTGGAGCCGACAATGGAAACCATCTGGCCTTCTTTAACCCGGAAAGATACGTCGTGAATCACGGGCAGACCAAGATAGCTGACCGATATATTTTTAACTTCAAGCATGGGAAGAGACTCCTAAGTAAGCTTCAATGACCCGTGGATTTTGTACAATTTTTGCGGGTACATCTTCAGCAATTTTACGTCCCGAATCAAATACGATAACGCGGTCAGAAATAGACATGATGACTTCCATTACATGTTCCACAATAACTAAAGTGATTCCTTGCGCCCTGATTTTTTTGATGAGCTCGATGGCTTCTTTGGTTTCCGTGGCATTAAGGCCGGCCATGGCCTCGTCGAGCATTAGAAGTTTCGGTTTTGTAGCCAAGGCCTTTGAGATCTCCAACCTCTTTTGGTCGGCAATGGTTAAATTTCCGACCAACTGATCTTTTTTGTCTTCCAATCCGGTAAACTTAAGAACTTCTATAGTATGCGCATAAGCTTGGCGGACATCTCTGGTGCGACAGAAAGCACCTACCAGAACATTCTCCCAAGTTGTCATTTCCTTGAAGACTTGGACTACTTGGAAAGTGCGGGCTAACCCTAAGCGACAAATTTCATTAGGGCGAAGACCGGTTATTTCTTTTTCCCTAAAAAAAATTGATCCCCTATATGGCTGGAGATAACCAGTAAGACAATTAAAAAAAGTGGTCTTGCCGGCCCCATTTGGGCCAATAAGGCCGACAATTTCTCCTTCTTTTACCGCCATGCTTACGTTGTCTACGGCGGCTAAACTGCCGAATTTCATGGTTAGATTTTCTACTTTTAGAATTTCCATTTTTATTTCTTACCTCGGCGGCCTAATAAGCCAGCGAGCCCTTGAGGCTGCCATACAGAAATGAGCAGGATCAATGCGCCAAAGACGATTAGATCTATCCCTTTTCCCGTTCCCCCCAAGAGAATTCTGCTGTATTCCGAAAGAGGAATTAAAATTGCGGATCCAAGAATAGGGCCGATTACTGTGCCAGCCCCTCCCAAGACCGTAACTAAGACGATTTTTATGGAAATATCTAGAGAAAGGACAGAGGGGGGATCAATGTATAAAATATATTGCGCATAAAAAGAGCCGCATAAAGAAGTGAGCAAGGCCGACAGAATAAAAGCGATCATTTTGCATTTTGCTGTATCTATGCCCAATCCTTCGGCGGCATCAATGCTTTGTTTTATAGCCCGGAAATAATAGCCCAAGCGAGAGCGGTTTATTTTATAAGCTAATAGCAAGACGGCCAAGAAAAAAATAAAGACAATATAAAAATAAGGGAGTTTGTTTTTATACCACATGAAATTTAGCAAGTTTTCTTCCAGAACAGGAGCGGGAAGACCAATAGCACCTTCCACATATTTCCAATTCAAAAAGAGACGTTCCATTATTTCCGCGATGGCGAAAGTGGAGATAGCGAAATAATGGCCTTTGAGGCGTAAAACAGGGTAACCGATTAAAAGGGCTAATAAAGAGGCCAAGCCTCCTCCGATTAACATGCCTACCCAAGGAGTGAGGCCAAATTTTTTTAAAAGAACTAAAGCAGCATAAGCGCCAATTCCGAAAAAAGTAGCATGGCCAAAAGAAACCAGACCGGTAAACCCGCCAATAAAATTCCAAGCTTGGCTGAGGGTGGCATAAAGGAGGAACATGATAAGCACGTGGTGAAAGTGAATGTTTGGCGTAAAATGAGGCAAGAGGAATAAAATTATTAAGAAAATAATTACGCTCGGTTTTTTAAAAAATGATAAAATACTCGCTTCCATTTTTACCATCCAAAAAGACCTTTGGGGCGGATCATTATTACAATTAGGTACATGACAAAGACTACTGTATATTTGAAGACCGGGGCCACAAAGACTCCTCCGGCAGTCTCGACTATGCCGATTATAATGCCGGCCAGAAAAGCTCCGGTAATATTTCCAAATCCTCCCAGAGCTACGGTTACAAAAGCCAGGATGCCAAAAAGGCTGCCCACGTTAGGGAAAACGTAGTAGAAGTTAATCAAGAGGGCACCGGCCACGCCTACACAGCCTCCGCCTAACATAAAAGTTAAAGAAAAGATTCGGTCAATATCAATGCCCATCAGCCGGGCTGTATCTCGGTCAAGGGAAGTAGCCCTGATAGCTCTACCTGTTTTAGTCTTGAAGATTAAATAATAGATTAAATAAGTAATTAAACCACTTCCCAGAGCAGCAACTATTTCGGCCAGGTTGAAATTGAGGCTGAAAATTTCCAAAGTTTTATCGCTTAAAATCGCCCCTTGAATATGCCGAAAATCAGGAGTCCAGAAAAATTGAGCTAAATTTTTGATTAAAATAGAAAGGCCAAATGTAGCCAAGAGAGCGGTTAATCCAGGAGCATGGAGAACTTTCTTAATTATTAGCCGATAGGTGAGCCATCCGATAGCCATCAGGGCAATTACGGTAAGCGGTAGTGACCAGAGGGGGTCTATTTGCCACAGAGAAAACATCCAGAAGGAAAGAAACATGGCCAGCATTAAGAATTCTCCGTGAGCAAAGTTTAAAATATCCATGACTCCCCAGATTAAGGTCAATCCCACAGCAATGAGGGCGAAGATTAAGCCCATTAATAGGCCACTTAAAAGAATTTGCAAGATTATATTTAAATCCATAGTTATTGAATTCCTTTAGTTAAAATATAAAAGCCCCGCGAAGGGAAGAAAACCTCTCCCTCCGCGGTAGTTGACGCTCATGAGAATATTTGATGATTCAGGTGAGAACCTTGGCGGTCTGATGATGAATAATTTTTATCTCTTATCCCAAGGCTTAAACGGCCAAACCATCTCCTTTGCGGCAATATCTTCGGGCCAAATCACCCGGTATTTTCCTTCTTGAATTTGAGAAATGGCTGAGATAATTTTCATATTCTGGCCTTTTTCGTTGAACTTTACGGCATCGCCTGGGAGAGTGGGCGTTTTTAAGTCTGTTGTTCTCACCGCCTGGACTAAAGCTTCGGGATCTGTCGATTTAGCCCTATGGAAAGCATCGGCAATTACTAAAACCGCCGTAAAAGCTTCAATGGTTACGCCGTCTAAATCAACTCCACTTCGTTTTTTGTACATTTCATTAATTTTACCTAAAACGGGTTTCTTGTTAATAAAGTCGGGACTAAAAGTACATTGGCCCATGAAATATTCCGCATCTTTTTTCAAGTTTAAAACAAATGATGGATCGTGGTAGCCGCCGCAGTAAGAAAGATTAGCGTTAAAATTAACTTTTAACTCTTTATAGGTTTTGGCGAAAAGCATCATGTCGCCGAGCAAAGAAGCTTGGAGAATAACATCCGGTTTGGCCGCTTTGATCTTTAAAACCTCACTCTTGACATCTGTGGATTTAAAAGGATAAGCGATATCGGCGACAATCTTAAAACCTCTTTTTTCGGCCTGCTTTTTAGCCTCGCCCGCCGCATGCACACCGAACTCCGTATTTTCATAGACCAGGGCGACTTTATCTACTTGTTTACCTTTCTTTTTCATTTCTTCCAGAAAATTAAAGAAAGCTATGGAATCTTCAGCATCAGTTGGCGCTAACCGGAAGAAATATTTTAAACCTCGTTCGGTCAATTCGGCGGAGCTGGATTCGGCGCAAACAAAAGGAATTTTATAACGCTCAGCCACGAAGCTAGCGGCCTTGCTTACGCCGCTCTGATAAGCTCCCAGGATTAAAGGAACCTTTTCTTTGGTGATGAGCCTTTCAGCTTCGGTCTTGCCGACTTCTGGAGAAGCCTGGCTGTCCCCCCAGATAATCTCTAATTTAGCTCCTTTTAGATTGGGAATCCCTGTTGTCCGGGCGAAAGGGATATCCATATCGTATTTGTTATTAATCACATCTAAAGCTGTTTCGATGGCGTGTTTACTTCTGAGACCGGAAGAAGCTATTGGGCCGGTGAGCGGATAAATTGATCCGATGCGAATAACATCTTGTGCTTCGGCCACCATGCTGCTGACCAAGATTAGAGAGATAAAAATTGTTCCGCAAATAGCTAAATATTTTTTCATTTTTCTCCTCCTGAATTGAAAAATTTTAGCAAAATGAATTATTATTTAAGGGCGCAAATAAGTCAAGATAAAAAATTTTCTGGCTATCGATTAGTTTTTGGGCAAATAGCATAATACAGTTCGGGCGGAGGTAAGCGCTATTTATTAAAATGAGCAGTATTTTACAAAAGGCGAATCATTCGAAATCATAAGGTTGTATTATTCCCATGGAATTAAGCAAGATTATAGTTTTAATAATTTCGCCAATGGCAGTAAGGCAAGGGCTTGCCCCTTGCCGTATTGGCCAGCCATAAAGGCTTGCCCTACAAATTGTTAGTCATATTTAATCCGCCTTTCTTTTGCGGGAACTCGTTAATAGACTTCTTAGAACTTCTCCTTCCACGCGAAAAAACAGCCTACTTGGATTAAAAACTAATCGGCTGTTAGAAAAAAAATCTTCTGTATTTAAGAAATGGGAACAGCTCAGGAAAAGAAAAAAGAAGGGAGAATAATTTTATATCTGGTGGCGGAGAGAGCGGGATTCGAACCCGCGGTACGCCTTTCGGCGTACACTCGCTTAGCAGGCGAGCACCTTAGGCCAACTCGGTCATCTCTCCTTAATTTTTATATAGAACGCAAATTAACACAGATGAACAGGATTTAAAAATAAGTAAAAATATATCATGGAATTTATGTTCGTCTTTTTAACCGGAGCATTTATTAATGAGAGCAAATTATATTTTATACCACAAACTATGAGTCATTGCGAGAACCCCGCACTTAATGCGGGGACGAAGGTCGATGCGACCCACGCCCTGCGGGCTCGCCATGACAGCTTTTCTATGAAAAGGAGAAAAACATTTGATGCGCTCATTAATAATTTATAACTTTCTTTTTTATCCTGTAAATCTGCGTTCATCTGCGTCCAATTTTTATTGTTCTGCTTAGCGCTTAGTGCCTTGCGCTTTCATTATGGCGGAGGGAGTAGGATTCGAACCCACGGGGCTTTCGCCCAGCGGTTTTCAAGACCGCCGCCTTAGACCACTCGGCCATCCCTCCTCATTATTTCACGCCCGCGGGCGATTTGCCAATTTTTTTTATGCCCATATACGGAACAAGTGCTTCTGGGATAGTTACGCTGCCATCTTCCTGCTGATAATTCTCTAAAATAGCCACCACGGTTCGGCCAATGGCCAATCCCGAACCGTTGAGCGTATGGACAAACTCCGTTCCTTTTTTTCCTTTGGGACGATAGCGAATATTAGCCCGCCGGGCCTGGAAATCTTCAAAATTGCTACAAGAGGAGATTTCTTTATACACACCTTGCCCGGGTAGCCAGGCCTCGAGGTCGTAAGTTTTGGCTGCGGAAAAGCCTAAGTCTCCAGTACAAAGCATTACGACCCGGTAGGGAATACCTAAACGTTTCAAAACTTCTTCAGCATCGCGGGTTAAACTTTCCAGTTCCTCATATGAGGTTTCAGGAGTAGTGAATTTAACTAATTCCACTTTATTAAACTGGTGTTGGCGGATTAAACCGCGCGTATCCTTTCCATAAGAGCCAGCTTCTTTGCGAAAGCAAGGAGTAAAAGCTGTGTAATATATGGGTAACTCTTCTTCGGCTAAAATTTCATCTTGGTGAATATTAGTTACGGGAACCTCCGCAGTAGGAATCAAGAAATAATCGGGATCAATTACCCGAAACAAATCTTCTTCAAACTTGGGTAGCTGACCAGTACCAGTCATACTCTTGCGATTCACCAGGATTGGAGGTAGTACTTCCTGATACCCATGTTCTTTGGTATGCAGATCAAGCATAAAATTCATTAAAGCTCTTTCTAAAAGAGCCCCTTCTCTTTTATAAAGGGTGAAGCGCGCGCCCGCGATCTTTGCTCCTCGGTCAAAGTCCAGAATACCCAATTGTTCACCGATCTCCCAATGTGGTCGAGGAGCAAATGAAAACTCGGGAATTTTTCCCCACCGCCTTATTTCTAAATTATCTTCTTCCCCTTTTCCTACAACTACGCTTTCATGAGGAAGGTTGGGGATCTCCATTAACAACTGGCGCAGAGCCTCTTCTTTAGCCTCTAAAGCAGTTTCTAATTCCTTGATGCGTGCGGAAACTTCGCGCATTTCAGCTATCTCTACCGTAGAGTCTTCTTTATTTTTCTTTTTCCGGGCAATTAAATCAGAAACTTGATTGCGCCTGGCCCGCAATTGTTCAACTTCTTGGAGTATTTCCCTCCTTTCTTTATCAAGGTTCACAAATAAATCCCAATCAATGGGTAGTCCCCGCTTGCCTATTCTTTCCTTAACTTCGCTCAGATGTTCTCTAACAAATTTTAAATCAAGCATATTTTTAGATTATCATTTCAAAAAAAAGGAGTCAATAATTGAAGTATCTGACCATCGATCACTTTTGAAATTCGTACCTACTTCAGGCGGGAGGGAGAGAGGCTCATT
>JBNAWB010000089.1:0-13929 GCA_049699975.1 Thermodesulfobacteriota bacterium | reverse complement strand
ACATACTTGCCTATACCAGATAAACATAAATAATAGCTTCCTGCTTTTAAAATAGCTGTCTATTTCCCCGCCCGTACCAATGAAAGAATAAGGGCCTCATTTTAATGAGTCTATCTCTTTCCCATCTGAATTAGTTACCAATTTTAAAAATGATCGACAGTCAAAAATAAAATTGGTTGACATAATTTGCAAATAAATGATAATTTGCCAATGGAATTTTTAGTTCATTTTGTTCTTTTTGTTCTTTTTGTTCTTTCGCCTCCGCGAGGATTGGGGCAATGTAAAAAGAGATGGAGAAAATAAAACTTTCGGATATAAATCCATCACCACATCATTAAAAGAAAGGAGATGAAAAAGTTATCATGAGGAAAATCCCGCAAAGAAAAGTAGCTATTGTGGGGGCATTTACCACGCCTTGTAGGGGAAGATGGCTCTCGAAAACTTTATGGGAATTGGCGCAGTGGGCAGTATCGGGAGCTCTGCAAGACGCCAAATTAAGTATAGGGCGAGTAGAAGCCGGCGTTATTGGCTTGTATAACGATATTTTTGCCCGTCAGGCCATTCCAGAGAGTTCTTTCTTAGGGCACATGGGGTTAGCTTTCAAACCATTGGTTCGAGTAACTAATGGGGGGGCTACCGGAATTTACGCTTTTGGTACTGCTTTTGACATGGTGGCCAGTGGTCGTTATGACATTGTGCTTTGTGTGGGAGCAGAAAAGGCAACTGATTGTTATGATTTCATGAGTGAGACGCAGACTCCCGAGGTCGTCCAAACTATAGCCTGGTCTTGGGATCCTCTTTTTGAACGAGATCAGGGAGCGACTGCTGCCGATTCTTATGCCGAAGTTATTCTCTCCTATATGGACAAATATCCCAATGACCTCAAAATGTCTGTGCGCGGAGAAATCCTCCGCATCCTTTGCGAGCAGGCCAAAAATAATCCCAATGCCCAAAGGCGTGATGAAATTGTTACCCCGGAACGGGTAGAGCATTCTCCTTGGATCATTGAACCCGCTTTTCGAAAATTAGAAACCTGTGTTTATACTGAAGGGGCTTGCTGTTTGATCTTCGCCGCTGAAGGAGTAGCCGAAGAAATTTGTCGCGACGCTGGCACTCCACCTATTTGGATCGAAGGCTTAGGATTTGCTAATGAGCCATATTGGTGGGGACTTAAGCATCCCCACAAGTTACCTGGCCGGATTGAGTCCGACCATTTAGCTGCCCAAGCTGCTTACGAAATGGCCGGAGTTGGCCCTCAAGATATTAAAATAGTGGAGCTGCACGACGCTTTCCTGCCCCAATTAGAAATAACTATGGCCGAGATGGGCTTTGTTCCCTTAGGGCAGGCTGACGATCTTATTGAAAAGAAAATTATGGCTCCCCATGGTAATCTCTTAGTTAACCCATCAGGAGGCCTTATTTACGGAGGCCACTTTGTAGGCGGAAGTAATATGTTTTCGGCCTGGTCTGCTCGGCGAGAGTTAATACGTCGAGAATTAGACTATGCCTTAGTCCACGGAACCGGGGCTTCTTCAGCCCAATACGGCGGCGTCGCCATTTTGAAAAGGGGGGTGATCTGATGGAAAAAATAATGAGAAAACCTGGTGAGTATATAATTCCCCATGAAGCTATCCCGGAGGTAATGAGTCGTATCACTGTTTCTCCAGAAGATAAAGTAGTTTGTCTGGAACGAACTGAACCTATGTTTACCACCTATTGGGCCAGCGCCGGAGAAATCTCGCCCTTTTTCTTAGCCGTAATGAAAGAGAAAAAGATTATCGGCGCTCGCTGTCCTAAGTGTGGGATGGTAATTTGCCCGCCTTATATGACCCGCTGCCCGGTATGCCAGAAAAATGATTACAGTATGGTAGATTTGGAAATGGGTATAGAAATGCCCCAGGTAGGCTATATGTTAGGGACTCCGCCCATCACGGTCTTTGCCAATGCTCGTTTTGCTCGTTATGCTCCTTTCGGCCGGGGGCGAGTAATCTTAGGTGAATCTCAATCTGCCTTACCCATCCAAGTCTTTACGACCACGGGTTTCTTAAGACCAGGCATATTTAAAGCAGGCACTAAAGTAAAAATTATCTTCCGCAAATTTAGAATGGGCTTTTCTACGGACTACTTCGCCGTTCCCCTCGAAGAAGTTCCCGAAAAGTTACAGGACAAAAAGGGAGTGGAAGAAACAGAATTAAAGTGGAAAAGCTTAGAAATCTCCGAACCAAAAATAAATGATGAATATAAAAAACAATTCCCTAAGGTCGTGCAAGCTGTAACTAAATTTGTTGGCACCATACCTAAAAGTCCGCGAGCCCAGAGAGACCTGGCCAATTGGACCCGGAAAATTCAGGTAAAAACAGGAGGCGGAAAATTCGGACTGATTCTGGATAAACAAAGGATTAAAGTTATAAAAGAGAAAATTCCGCGGGCGGACTTAGTCCTGGTGGTAGAAGACCCTGCCAACCTAATTAAATGGACTAACGGTGATTCCTTGGTGAATATGATTCGCAATGGATTGGCCGGAATAAATAATCTTCAGGATATGGAAACTATCTTTAAGCTTGACCGACTCCATCGGTCGATTCGCCGGGATGCCGAGGAAAGAGCAAGTAAATGATTAATTAGGGCGGGTTTTTAACCCGTCCTAATTTTTTATGCTTCTTTTTTTAACGCTTCGCGCGCCTCTTCTCGACTTTCATATATATGGGGGGAAACCTGCCGTTTCTCTAAAGACTCGCCAAGTTTCATGCGCAGAAAAGTACTCGTAGTATAGCGGGTTACCCGTTCATAATATTTACCCACTAATTCTTTCACCATATCTGTATAATCATCCACCAATTCAGGAATAATATTAAAATTATCATAATTAACAATCGTATAAACCTTCTTGCCTAAAGGTCCAAGGATTTGTTCTACTAAAGATTTTATCTTTTGAATCTCTTCTCGATCTTTAATATATAAACCTTCAAAATTAACGAAGAACAGATTTTCAGCAGGGTTATAAATTAAGCGTTCTTCCAAGGGAAGAGAAAGAAGTCCATCTTTAAGGTTCATAAGTTCCGGGCGAAAGATACATCCATCCATGAGGCGGGGATTATTAATTATAGGCTGAAATTCCATCTGCCCCAAAATATCCCTATGCAAATCAATTCCGGGGGCAATCTCTATGAGTTCCATTCCTTGGGGAGTCAATTGGAATACACACCGTTCGGTAATGTAAAGAACTGTCTGCCCAGTCTCCAGAGCGTACTTACCGCTGAAAGTTATTTGTTCTACATTCTTCAAAAATTTTTTCTCTTTCCCTTCCTGAATAATTTTCAGTTTACCATTTTTAACATCTACCTTCAGTTTTCCGGCGGTAAAAGTGCCCACAAAAACAATTTTTTTAGTCCTTTGACTGATATTGATGAACCCACCTGGACCAGTGAAACGGGGTCCAAATTTACTGACATTCAGGTTTCCATATTGATCAGCCTGAGCTAAGCCCAGGAATGCTATATCGAGTCCGCCTCCATCATAAAAATCAAACTGGTAAGGTTGATCGATAAGGGCGTCCATGTTTGTACCGGCTCCGAAATTAAGCCCCCCGGCCGGAATTCCACCAATTACTCCTGGCTCGGCAGTTAGCGTAATGAGGTCAAGTATTTTTTCTTCATTAGCCACTTGCGCAACTCCTTCCGGCATGCCGATACCTAAATTCACCACCATGTTCGGTTTTATTTCAAAGGCGGCGCGGCGGCAGATTATCTTTCTTTCATTCATTTCCATAGGGGGAATGAATTCTGAGGGAACCCTAATCTCACAACTGAAAGCTGGATTATATTGGGTAGCAAAGGTCTGCCAATGATTCTCTGGTCGACTGATAACCACACAATCTACCATAATGCCAGGGATTTTAACGTTGCGGGCATTTAATGTTCCATATTCCGCAACCCTTTCTACTTGAGCAATGACTAAACCTTTTGAATTCTTTGCTGCCATGGCTATGGCCAAGGCTTCTTGGGTTAAAGCCTCCTTTTCCATGGTGATATTGCCATTTATATCTGCCGTTGTCCCGCGAATTATGGCCACATTGATAGGAAATGCTTTATAAAGCAGGTAATCTTCCCCTTCTATTTGCACAAGTTTAATGAGATCTTCTCCTTCTTTCTTCGTCAGCTCATTCAATTTTCCCCCGTCAAAGCGAGGATCGATGTAGGTCCCCATACCTACTTTAGTAATCGTGCCCACGCGGTGAGCAGCGATGTCACGGAAAAGGTGAGAGATAACTCCTTGAGGAAAATTGTAAGCTAAAATTTTATTCTCGCGAATGAGCTTTTGAAGTTTTGGGGCTAAACCGATATGCCCGCCAATAACTCTCCGCACAAGTCCTTCATGACCCATATGATTAAGGCCTTTTTCTACTCCATCACCTTGACCAGCAGCATAAACCAAAGTCAAGTTTCTGGGCCGGCCGTTAGCCAGGAAATATTCTTCCAATTTCAGGGCAATCTCTTCGGCAAAGCCGGCTCCCACAAAACCACTGGTGGCTACCGTGTCCCCATCGCGAATCAGCCGAACTGCCTCTTCCGCAGAGACGATTTTCCCTTTCTTTAATCGCGGATGTTGGAAAGTTGAAGTCACAGGATGGGAAATTGTTCTTCCCGGTTTAGCTCCTTCCATTTAAGGTCTCCCTATTTCTAAATGGCATTTCAATTTTTTAGTTAGATCTTTTCCCAAATTCATATTTCTCCCAAAGTAATGTCTGTTTCTCCTTCGGGCAAAGGAATGATAAAAACAGGTTTGCGGATCCTATGTAAGACTTGTTCAGATACACTTCCTAAAAAGGCATGGGGTATTATACCTTTCCCATGGCTGCCCATTATCACCACGTCCGCCTTTACCTCTTGGGCTTTGCGCAGAATTTCGGCAGCCGGATTGCCGCTGACTACATCTATGGCTACTACTCTTTTTAGGGTTTGCGGATCATCTTTTAACTCCCGTTCAGCGAAGCGCCGAAGTCGTTCTTGAATACGACGCACCATATCTTTCTTCTTTTCTTCTTTCTTTTCTTTCAATTTTTCTTCGCCGATAAATTGAGTTAACAACCCTTCGGCCGCGGAAGGCAAAGTTTCCATTACGTGGAGGATATAAATTTGGGCATCATGCTTTTGAGCAGAATTCACCGCGTAGCGAAAAGCGTAAGCTGAATTTTTACTTAAATCTGTAGCATAAAGAATTTTTTTTATAGCCGGAATCATATTGTCTTACCTCTTGCTTAAATTCTTTTTTTATTTTGATTATTTTCCAATCATGGCCTTGGGCAGCCAAAGAACCAAATTGGGCATATAAGTGCAGATTAACAGTCCAATAAATTGCAGGATCAAGAAAGGGACTACTCCACGATAGATGTGGCGCAGTTGAATGCCTTCCAATCCCATTCCGGAAAGATAAAAGAGCGCGTACCCAAATGGCGGAGTCAAAAAGGATAACTGGAGATTAATAGCCAACATGGCTGTGAACCAAAGAGTATCAAACCCGAGCGCCTTGGCAATGGGCAAGAAGATAGGAAATGTAATCATGACAATGCCAATCCAATCAATAAAACATCCCAAGATGATATATATAATCTGCATCATCCAGTAAGTTCCCCATTTGCCCAGACCTAAACCTAAGATAGCATCCACAATGGCCTTGCCACCTCCTTGGGTTAAGAAAACCCCCGTGAAAGTCGTGGCGCCGATTAAGATAATCATCACCATAGTCACCGTCCGGGCCGTGGAATATATCGTGTCTTTAAAATTTTTCCATTGGAATCTGCCGTAAATGAGGATCATGAAGAAAGCCGCCGCTGATCCAACTCCGGCGGCTTCTGTAGGCGTTGCTACTCCGAAGAATATTGTTCCTAATACAGTAAAAATGAGGGCCAAGGGAGGAAGGGCAAACTTAATAGCATCTATGATGCGCCGGCTAACAGGAATCTTTTCCAATTCTTCCCGCGGAATGGCTGGACCCATCTTAGGGTCGATCCAACAGGTGATGGCTATATAAATAATATAAAGTAATCCTAATAGCACTCCCGGAATTACCCCAGCCATGAGTAGCTTCCCCGCCGATTGCCCTGTTTGATCAGCCATCATGACCAACATAATGCTCGGCGGAATGAGAATTCCCAGGCTACCTCCAGCGGCAACCAAACCCACAGTCAGCTCTTTGGAATATCCATAGCGGAGCAGGAAGGGGGCGGCTAAAAGACCCATGGTTACTACTGACGCCCCAATTATTCCGGTGCAGGCCGCAAAGATGATGCAGACGACAATAACGGCCATGCCTACGCCTCCCCGAATGGGACCAAAGAGCACGCGCAGCGCTTTAAAAAGGCCATCTGCTACTCCAGACATAGTAAGAAAATTACCCATGAGGATGAAAAGCGTAATGGCCACCAAAACAAAATTATCCATTGTCCCATATATCCGGGTCATGACCATACCAAAGAAGTTCCAGCCTTGGGTGATTAGTCCGAAGATGACGCCAACACCTCCTAAGACAAAAGCCAAAGGATGCCCCATAAAAAGGAAGACGATAAGAACTACAAACATAGATATGGCAATAAATTCTGGGCTCATATTTCCTCCCCTGTCTTCAAGAAAACTATTTTCTTAATCACCTCCGAAATTCCCTGAATAAGCAGTAAGAAGGCTGTAATGGGAATAATGGTTTTGGATGGATAAAGAGGAGGTCCCCAAGTACTCCATGACGTCTCCCAGGTCGACCAAGATTCTATTGCATAAACGAGCCCGTGATAAAGAATCACAATAATAAAGGGAAAGAATAAGCTAAAGTAGCAAATTAGGTCTAAGATTTCCTGAGTTCTTTTTGAGCCGCGCATAACAAATAAATCAATACGCACATGGGCTTTATAAAGTAGCCCATAGGCGGCGACTAACATGAAATGTCCTCCAAATAGGAAATTACTCATTTCAAAAGTCCAGATTGTAGGAGCACTAAATACGCGGCGAGTAATGACTTCAAAAACGATTAAAACAGTTAAAGGAACAATAATCCAAGAGAAAAATTTCCCGCAGAAGTCATTTAGGCGGTCAATTTTTTGGGCAAAGGAAATCCATCTTTTGCTAACCATTTTCCTATTCCTCGCTTCAGATTAAATGAGAAAAATTATTTACCTCTACCCCCTCCTCCAGGAGAGGGGAGAGGATAGAGGCAGGTAATTAAAGAAAGCCTTTTACTTTAACCCGGGGAGATTGGGAATGGTAAAAGGATTCCGTCCTTGGCCAAAGGGTTCTTGTTTTGAACGCGTTACTTGAAAATCTTTTAAATATTGGAACTGAGAGAGGGCCACTTTTAACCAATCGGGGTTCTTTTTAGCTTCATCCAGAAGGTATTCCCAGGAATATCCTTCCAGAATTTTTAATTCATCATTAGTCAGTTTAAAAATCTGGGTACCAGATTTCTTAAATTTCTCAATGGCAGCAATATTATCCACCTCGTACCAAGAGCTCATATAAGAAGCACCGGCCCTCGCTGCAATATCAACGATTCTTTTATATTCATCAGGAAGTTTATTCCAAGCATCCTTATTGATCATTACTCCCAATAGGGAAGCAGGCTGGTGCCAACCGGGGCCAATATTGTATTTAGTGACTTCCCCAAACCCCATTCCCCAATCGCAGGAATCGCTGTTAAATTCAGCCCCATCAATGGTCTTCAATTGTAGCGCCTGGTAAATTTCGGCTCCGGCTAACATAACCTGGGAAGCGCCGAGTTTCTTCAATATATGACCTTGCGCCTTCCCCGACATTCTAATTTTCTTTCCTTTGTAATCAGCCAGGGATTTAATTGGCACATTCGAACGTACACCTGATTCCATTGGCGTCACGCAGTGCATGAAATAAACCATATTGTATTTACCGTACATGTAGTTATAAATATCCCTGCCGCCGTGATGGTAATACCAATTAATATAATCATACTGGCAAAGCCCCATGGGATAAGAACCTAAAAGATCAAAAGCCGTATTTTTTCCTGCCCAATAATTTGGCCATTCGCCGCCGATTGGGAAAGTTCCTTTGCTAACCGCATCAAAAACCTGATTGGGGGGAACCAATTCAGGAGCTGGATGGAGGGTGATCTTAAATTTCCCACCGCTAAGCTCATTTACTACCTTAACGAAATACTTATCGGCTTCAATCAGGTTGATAGCTGGCGTCCAGGTCGTGATCATCTTCCACTCAATTGCTTTTGCCTGAGCCACGGCCTTTTCAGCAGAAAAAGCGCCCAAGGCCATAATAGCCATTAATACAAAAATCATCTTCTTCATTTTCAAAAATTCTCCTTTCGTAGTTTTTAAATTTTTTTCTTTTTAAAATTTTTAAACCTGCTTCGGCTGAACTATATCACCTCCTTCCTATAAGACCCGTTGAAGGAAGGTTGGGAAGACTAAGCATCTTAGCTTATCATGTAATTTCAAAAACCAAAATTTTTTTGTAAGCAAAATCCAAACCACATTTTATTAATTTGGGCTGGCCTTTTTTATTCATAACCTTCTGAAATAACAACATTTTATTAGCTAAAGCTGCTTTTTAAAAAATATGTGTCGAAAAAATTCGACAAAAATTTAATTTTTAAAAAATATTAAAGGGTTCATATGTATAATATTTTCTACATATAGAAAAATTTCTACACTTTATAATTCTTTAATGGGAAGACTTAATCTTTTCATTTTCTTATAAAGGGAAGTGCGATGGATTCCAAGAAGTTGCGCCGCTTTGTTTTTATTGTTTTTAGTTAAACGGAGACATTGTAAAAGAGTGTCTCTTTCTAAATTCTCTTTAACTGTTTTTAATAAAGTCGGACTAAATTTCGGCGAACCGCCAATCACGCTTTGCAGAGGGAGGGGAAGGTGGTGTATTTGAATTACATCTCCTTTAATGGTAAATAAAATCCTTTCTATTATGTTGGAAAGCTCACGCACATTTCCAGGCCAGGGATATTCCTGAAATATCTGAAGAACTTCGGGAGAAATAGATACGATTTTAGTACCCATTTCTCTGCTTATTTTTTGAATAAAATAATCGGCTAAAAGGGGAATATCTTCTTTCCTTTCACGCAAAGGAGGAATATGAATGGGTAAAACATTTAGACGATAATAAAGGTCCTTTCGAAATTCCCCCTTCTCCACCAAGGCTTCCAGGTTATTGGAAGTAGCGGCAATTAACCGAAAATCGCTTTTGATCAAATGGGTCGCGCCTAATCTTTCCATTTCTTTTTCTTCGAGGACCCTTAATAATTTAGGTTGCATGTCCAAAGGAAGGTCACTTATTTCGTCTAAGAAGATAGAGCCGCGGTGGGCCAATTCAAACTTGCCCGGCTTTCCTTTACTTCCTGCACCCGTGAATGCCCCCGGTTCGTAACCAAAGAGTTCAGATTCCAAAAGATATTTAGGAATGGCGGCACAATTTAAACGAATAAAAGGATAAACCCTTCGGCTACTTGCATAATGAATAGCGTGAGCAAAAAGCTCTTTGCCAGTGCCACTCTCGCCTATAATCAAGACCGGAGCATTAGTCTGTGCGGCCCTTAAAGCCAAGCTTTTTACTTCTTTTATTCCTAAACTTTCTCCGACAATGTTATCGATGGTGTATTTTGAAGAGCGTAAAGAGGTTAATTCTTTTTCATAAAGCTCGACTTTTGATTCTAAAACATTCAATTTCTTAGCCAAAGCGCGAACATCACGAACATCTTTAAACATAACTTGACCAAAGACTACCATTCCTTGGCCATTAATTATTACAGGAATACGTTGCACCACCATATCCTGGCCTTTAATCCGTTGAGGCTGATTTATCTCGGCTATCCCTGTCTTTCCCACAATGTGCATTCGCGAATTTTCCACTACCTCCCAGCATTTTTTGCCTATAGCTTCCTTGGGATCGATACCTAAAAATTCTCCATAAGTTTTACTAAAAAAGATTATCTTTCCTTTCTGATCCGTGATGACAACTCCATTATGAATATGATCAAGAATGGTCTCATAAAAAAGAATTTTCTTTTTTAGTTCTTCTATTTCTTTATCTTTCGGGTCCATAAGTCCTCCATTAAATTACCAAGTATTGCCTTTCTCCACTTGATTCTTAGCCTTTTTTCCTTTTTTTTCAATCTCCATTTTCCGCAGCTCCCGGCGCATAATCTTCCCCGTGGTTGTCATGGGCAGCTCAGGAACAAACTCTATCTCCCGCGGATATTCATGGGCGGCTAAGCGGGTCTTCACAAAATTTTGTATTTCTTCTCTTAACCCCGGCGCTGGCTTGACCTCGGCTTTCAGCACAATGAAAGCTTTCACAATCTCGCCACGCACTTCATCCGGGCTGCCAATAACGGCAGCCATAGCTACTGCCGGATGTTTAAGCAGACAATCTTCAATTTCTGCCGGGCCAATTCGATAGCCGGCGCTGGTAATCAAATCATCTTTACGGCCCACAAACCAGAAGTATCCATCTTCATCTTTTCTGGCCAAATCTCCAGTCAAAGACCAATCACCAATGAATTTATCTTTGGTTGCCTCAGGATTTCGCCAATATTCTAAAAACATTACCGGATCAGGCCGTTTGATAGCTATTTCCCCAACCTTTCCCGGAGGCAGCACATTACCTTCTTCATCCACTACTTCTACTCGGTGGCCGGGAATGGCTTTGCCCATTGATCCCCGACGCACTTCCATTATTTCAGCACAATTACCCACTACCAAATTAACCTCCGTCTGGCCATAAAACTCATTGATAGTTAACCCCATTACTTCTTTTCCCCAATCCAATAGTTCTTCTCCTAAAGTTTCTCCTCCACAAGCAATAGTGCGCATTTGATAATCATATCTTTTTCTTGGTTCTTTTACCTGGCGCATCATTTTTAAAGCAGTGGGTGGCATAAAGGCATTGCGGATGCCATATTTGGCAATCAAATAAAAGGCCTGCTCGGGATCAAATTTTTTAGCTCGGTAAGCAAGTACAGGAACCCCATGATGCCAGCTTGGAAAGAGCACATCTATTAATCCACCTATCCAAGCCCAATCGGCTGGCGTCCAATAGAAATCATCTTTTTGGGGAAAGAAATTATGGAAAAATTCCACTCCGGGTACATGTCCTAAAACGACCCGATGAGCATGAAGGGCTCCTTTAGGAGGCCCTGTGGTTCCTGAAGTATAGATTATTAAAGCAGGATCATCAGCTAATGTATTAACTGGTTCAAAATATATCGATCCTTTTTCTATTGACTTCCAAAAGTCATGAACTCCCTCCATAGGTTTCGCTTTAGTGGCCATAATTATTTGCAGGTGCGGCAGTCTGGCCTTAATCTGTTCAATTTTTTCTATATTGTTCGCATCGGTAATTACGGTTTTAGCCTCGCTGTTCCCCAGGCGATATTCCAAGGCATCTGGCCCAAATAAAGTAAACAAAGGAATAGCGATTGCTCCTAATTTATAGACCGCCACATGAGAGATAGCCGTCTCCGGGCACTGGGGAAGAAGGATGCCTACCCGATCTCCCCTTTCCACTCCGAAAGCGCGCAAAGCATTGGCCAATTGATTAGATAATCTTTTTATATCCCAAAAAGTATATTTCTCACATCGGCCATCTTCATCTTCGTAGATTAAGGCCAATCGATAACGCTCTCCAGCCCATTTGTCGCAAATATCTACGCCAATGTTATAAAATTTAGGAATTGACCATTGAAAGGCATTATAAACTTCCTCATAAGAACTTTTTTTAATAAGCATATTTCCCCCCTCATATTTTATCTTCTTCTTCTTGAATCTCTTTTAATTGTGGATAATGAGCTAGCATAATTTCCGGAATTTTCACTCTTCCGCCAGTGATTTTAGCTTTAATTTCTAAGGCATTACAAATAGCCTGGCCCCGATAATGATTGTTGGTAATTATATAAACTTCTTCGGCCTCTTTGGCGATTTGGCGGATTCTTTCGGTTAATTCAAAAATCTCAAATTCATTGTAAAGATAATCATACCGGGCATCTCGCCCAGCGTCTTCTCGAAACCATTCTTTTACATTTCGCCCATGGAGGCGCAGATAGCCAATTTTACTGGTCACTTTTCTTGTGGGACCAATGGTATAAGAAATTTGGGGTTGATCGATATTGCAAAAACCTAGGCCTTTTTCTTTTAAAGATTTATAGAAAGAAGCCCGATCCCAAGAACCATGCCGCACTTCCAAAACCAATGGATAATCTTTAAATTTCTCGGTCAAATCCTGGATGTATTGCCAATTTGTCTCGTTAGCGTGAAAAGAATATGGAAATTGAATAAGCAGAGCTCCTAATCTATCGGCAGAGGCTAAGGGTTCTAAGCCTTCTTTGAATACTATTTCATCGACTTCCCTTAAAGCTTCACGATCATGAGTAAAATTGCGATATAATTTGACTGTAAATTTAAAATATGGATTACCCTGAACTCTTTTCACCCATCCTTTGGCCATTTGGGGAGAAGGTGGCCGATAAAAGGTATTGTTTAACTCGATGGTATCAAAGTAAGTGGCCAGATAGGCTAATGGATCAAACTTGGGCTCCTTGGGCACTGGATAAACAATTCCTTCCCAATCTTTGTATGACCAACCTGCCGGCCCAATCCTAATCATTTTTTTCTTCCGCCACCGAGATCACGGAGAACACAGAGAATTATAATAAAATTTTAAAAAGTTTTAAATTTTTTTGGGGCTTTTAATATTAAAATTTAAACTATATTTATTTGTATCTCTGTGCTCTCTGAGTCCTCTGCGGCTAATAAAAATTATCTGGAAATGTAAAAGTTTCTCCATGTTCCAGAATGATTACTCGATCATCGATTCCCAAGCGTCGGGCTTCTTTTTGCAATCTCTCTACAGGCTCGGGGAGTGGCTCATGGGAAAGGATAAAAGTGCCCCAGTGCATAGGAATCATGAATTTAGCCCCACTCTCTATGAACATCTGCAAAGCTTCTTCTGGAGAAGCATGATTGCGGCGGAACCAATCTGGTTTGTAGGCCGTGATCGGGAAAAAAGCTAAATCAATTTTGATATTTTTGCCTTTCTGGGCGAAGATAGGTGTATAACCAGTATCCCCAGCAAAAAGAATATGCCGTCCTTGTTTAGAAATAAGGTAACTATTATACCCCCGGTCTTTATTGTCAAAGAAACTTCTTTTCCCCCAATGCGCCGGGCGAAAGGCTTCTATCTGCACATTTTGGATTTCCTTTCTATCTTCCCAGGACATCTCAATGACTTTTAGGAATGGCCATTTAGAAACTAAATCAAGACAGCCACGAGGAATGATCAGATGGGATTTCTTGGGTAATCTTTTTAAACTCTCCAGGTCGAAATGATCATAATGAGCATGAGTAATCAAGATAATATCAAGCTCGCTTATCTCTTCTGGCTTGATAGGAAGTCCGACTACCCGGCGCGCAATCAATAAACGTTCGGCAAAATTAGGATCAGTAAGGATATAAATTCCCAAAAAAGAAATTAAAAAAGTTGAGTGTCCCACCCAACCCACATGGATTCCCGGGTTTGCCCGCGGTGGAATTCTTAATTGAGTTTTGGGCGGTTGAATTGGGTACCTGACTTCATAGGTAATATTTTTAGCCACTATTTTGGCCAAGTCCCAATATCGCCCACAACCAGTTATAAAAGATATAGTCACCATCAGAATTAAAAATACGGGAATAGAAAGCATAAAAATCATTAAATTTTTTAAATTATAAAGGAAAAAAGAAAAGGGGTCAAACCTTTAAACTTTAATTGAGGCATTTACTCTTAAGTTCCTTAATCTCTGCTCTGAGATGCCTTGAAACATCAATTTCCTTTTCAACCTTCTTAAGAATAATACTTACAGCAGCACCCTTTATCCCAAAAACCCTCCCTATTTCAATATTCCTTAATCCTG
>JBNAWB010000088.1:0-13930 GCA_049699975.1 Thermodesulfobacteriota bacterium | reverse complement strand
TCTCTCCCTCCCGCCTGAAGTAGGTACGAATTTCAAAAGTGATCGACGGTCAGGATAAAAGTAATCCGTCACTGAAAAGTGGGAGAAGTATGGCCCGAGGCAGGCCAGGGGCAGGCATTCATTCAGAATCATGAGGCAGTGGTTGCTTCCATGGAACGAGGCGGCAGGGAGCAGGGGCCAGGGGCGAAAAGAACGTAAGGCGTGAGGCGCGAGGCGTAAGGCGTAAAAAAACAAAGAGAAAGAAGTAGTAAGCGCAAAGCGCAGAGCGTATGGCGCACTAAGCAGGGGGCAAGGAGCAGGGGGCAAGGAGCAAGGGGCAAAATACGAAAAGCAAAAGAAAGTGCTGCAGTAAAGCGGTGCTGCAGGCGGGAGGGGCTGAAGTGTTGCGGTAAAAGCAAGTATGCCCAAGGTTTAAAGATTTATTAATGAGAGCAGCAAATGTTTTATTCCTTTTCATAGAAAAGCTGTCATGGCGAGCCCGAAGGGCGTGGCCATCTCTCTTTGAGATTGCTTCGTCCCCCGCATCAAGTGCGGGGTGCTCGCAATGACTCATAGTTTGTGGTTTAAAATAAAATATGCTCTCATTAATAATGATCATCATGAAACGTAAGAAAATAAATACCAATAAGTGGAAAAAAGATGGCACAAGCCCAAGAGGTCTAAAGAATTTTTATGGCAGCAAATTTTAATAAATTTAAAGGGTTAACTTTTTCTTTTAGCCGCGGCTTAATTCTTGCTATATATTAAATTTTGTATGCTTACTAGACGGGAAGTATTAATTGAATTGCAGCGTATTGGAATTAAGAAGCCATCTATGCTTAAAATATGCCTACGGGACTTCGAAAATTACATGGCCAGGAATTATGGCCTAAAAATCCTAAAGAAAAAACCCGAGATGCTCTTAAATCTCAAAATGAAATAAATGCCAGAGGAGAGGCAAAAAAAGTTAACAGGACGCAGATGAACGCAGATTTTCAGGATAAAGACTAAAATATTAAATATCATATTAAAATTTTATCTGCGTTTTTCTGCGTCCATCTGCGTCCTATTAAATTAATAATGCTCATATATTACCGGATCACCACGGTCGCTACCCTCCCTCGCGATGACATTACCACTCAACCGTGCTGGTTTAATATCCCCATCCTTCAGTAAGGCATTATCCACTAAATTTTAATATTTTTTTGTACCAATTGGTGCTAAACCAAGGAGCGCCCCTAAATTAGCCCCTGCCCCTTGGCGAAGCTCATTGAGATTTAAATCTCGCCAAACAATTTCTTTACTTTCTTTTCCCGAAACAATTAACCTCTTTGCCCAAAAGTTCCCCTCCTGGACCTGAACCTCTGCTTTTAACCTATCATAGGCTTTTAAGAAAAAAGGGATGCTTTCTTCTTTTCTGATTTCTATTTCTCCTCTTTGCAGCAAAGCCCAGACCTCGCCATTAACTTTTTCATAATTTTGCCCCATCCAGCGCAGCTTTGCCTCGCCACTTATCCTGACGGTAAGGGAAAAATCATTTTTATAAGCCACTTTTAATTCCGTGTGCTCAAGAAGTAGCCTTAAACTACCTTCTTTAGCTTCCTGATAATACCAACCCTGTAGACGCTGGCGATTTTTTAAATCTTTAATTTCTATATCCGTTTTGCCCAAAATTGTTTTGATGATGTTTAGGCCCATGATTAAATCTGGAATTTGCATCCCTAAATTTTCTGAATCCCAGGAAATATTTTGCAAAGATAAATCAAAAGGAAATGAAGGACTAACTTTGCCAATTTTTAATTTACCCATGTTTAATTGGGCAAAGTTTCGGGCTAAGTTTTCTTTGATAGCCTCATAAGGGAATTGGATTAAAAGAAAAATGTAAAAAAGGAATAAAGCTAAAAGCGAATAGCCAATGGTTTTCATTTTATAGTTAATGTGCCAGATATTTTTTCACTTAAAAAAATACTTTTAAAAAATTTTTTACTTGGCAAAGCCGCCCCTAACCTTCCTCCGCTAGCCCAAAATGGGGGGAAGAGGATTGCGGACGAGGGAGAAAATATAATTTCACGCTAACTGCGGTAAAAAACTATTTGCAGATTGACATCTATAAATTTGGGTGTCGTATACCGTGGCTTAATGGATAGGCGGGCAATATTAAAGGCGCCTGGAGAGGATTGCATCAGATAAAGAAATCTGGTCAGATGCGGAAGATCGGTTTTTTCTAAGACCACTTCGATAATCATCTCTTCATTACCTCCACCCCCGGCCGGAGCAGGCTTTATGGTTCGAATATTTTGCTTTAACTCCGCCTTTTCCACCCAGCCATTAAGGCGCGAAAGAGGAGCCAGGTTTTTCTCTTCTGGCGAAATGCGCGCCGACAAATTAGCTCTGATTTGTTTTAATAAAGCTAACTCTTTTTTTAAGGCCTTTAATTCGCTGAGCTCTTTCTCTTTTTGCCGGATTAACCTATCCAAATCCCCAACGCGCTGCCAGGTTGGATAAATTACCAGTTGAAAAATAAGGATGACCCCCAAACAAAAAGCTCCCGCGGCTATGAACTTTTTTTCCCGCTCTTTGATGCTCATTTAATCCCCTTTTTCATCTGGATTTTGAATTCCACTACATTTTCTAAAGTACTTGCCCGCGCCACTTTTAACTGCCCTTCTTTAAACAGCGGGGAATTATCAAGCTTCGCTTTCAAGCGATTAGCAGTTTCAAAAGAGTCTGCCTCACCAGAGATTTCGACAATCTCTGCCTCCACGGTTAATTCCGTTATTCTTATCTTCCAGGAAGGTTCCACAGCCGAGCTAATTTCATAAATTACTTCCAGGGGAGATTCGTTCTTACTCATCCCTGCCCAGGCCCCTGTTTTTTTCCTTTCTTCTTGCAGCAAATTCCTCATCTGCTGGACTTCGTGGACAATTTTCTTAACCCCAGGATTAGCCTGCAAAAATTCCAGGCGAATTTGGTTTTTCAATTCCCTATATCTGCTTTCTTTTAAATAATAATTAGTTCCTAAGACTGCTAATCCTAATAAAGCTAAAATACTTCCATAGGTGGCCAACACAGATATGCGCGATCTCTGCCTGGCTAACTTTCGCGTCGAGGCAAATTCCTCTCGGCGCAAATTAATCCGCTCTGCGGCGGGTGCCTCTGCTCCCAAAGCTGCACCTATAGCAACGGCTAAACTATGATGGTATGTTTCCGGAACTTCTTCCTTTAATGATGGGAACCCAGCCGTAAGATCCAGAAAGTCTACTTCTCTTTCCAAATCCGCAGCCAGCCTTTCTCTTAAACCTGCATGATTAGCTAATCCACCGGTGAGCCAAATTTTTTCTATTTGCCCATGCTCCGGATTAGATTCATAGGCCATTAATGTGCGCTGGGTCTCCACGCTTAGCTTTTGGCCGTAATCGGCATTCGGAGCCGGGAATACAGCCAAGGAGCGCGTTAAGGTTAGTCCCTCATTTTGCCAAATAATTAAGGTAGCTTTCCCCGCTCCTAAGTCCAGGAGTGCTCCAGGATTAGCAGTTTTTTTAAAGAACCTAACCAACCAGAAAAGGCTAACGGCTTCAGGAATAAGACTCTCTGGATCAATACCCACTTCTGGCAAAAATGACAGATGCTCTTGCAAATCACTTTTGCTGACCGCAAAGACTAAAGCCTCTTTCTTTCGCCCCAAGTTGGCTTGGGGAAAAAAATCAGCTACTACCTCTTCCCCAGGTACCGGAAGAAGGGGTTCAACTTCAAATTTAAGAATTTGTTCATTCTGCTTTCTATCCCCAAAGGGTAGAGCGAGGCGATGCACCATGGTGCGCTGGGAAGGGAAGGAAAGGTTAATGCTCTCTTCTTTTTCACGGGGTAAAAAAATTTTATCTAAGATTTGTTTTTTTTCTTCTAATAAATTTTGTTGACCGCGAAAAGGATAATAGCCATAGGCAATAATTCGGCTGCCTTTCCAAGAATGGGCCAGCTTAATGGCCTTGATCCCTGTTGAACCAATATCCAGACCCCAAATCTTCATCTTTATCTGCTTTCTCCGGGCGCTTTTGTCCTCGGGGATTTCTCATCCCTCTTTCCAGAGTAGAATCTTGGTCTTTTTCCCTTCTCTTTTAATCACGGCTTGGATAATAGCCTTCGCCTCGCGGAAATGGCCCAAAATATTCACGGCAAAATAATTACTCCGCACCGTAATCTCACTACTGATTTCGGCATATATCTCTTCCCATCCTGGAACACTTCTTAAATCCTCTATTTTCTTAAAGGGCTTCTCTTGCCGATGCTCGATCAAGGTTCTGGCTAAAGCTTGATCGATCTTGGGAGATAGACTCATGAGCACCACTGAAGGGGCTGTATTAATATTTATCTTTCCATCAGAATAGATCGTCAAATATTTTCCCAAACCTTCCTTTTCTTCAGAACCATAAAAAATTTTTTTATCCATCCCCTTGATCAAGGTGATTTCTTGCAAATTAGCTAAGGGACCGTTGGCCGGACCCTTAATCCTTTTCTCTAGCTCATAATATTCTCTTTCCGCTCCCATAGGCCTCTTTTGGTCATCAGGATCTAACCAGTCCAAGATAGCATCCATAAGTTTTGGATCATGACCTAAAAGGGCGATCAGCCTTTCTAATTGGTTTCTTTTTTTCAAATTGACCATTCCGTAAGCGTCTATTAAAAAATTGGGATTAAGCTTGGCATTTTCATCGCTTATTTTACCGGCAAAATAGCCTTCCGGAAAAAGCTGGGAGGAAAACAAAGAAAGCATTTCAAATTGGGCCCATCTTTCATTTAAAGCATCGTAAGCCTGATCATCCTCCTGGAGCAGGGCTCGGGCAATCTCCACGCCTGATTTAGCAATATATCCTGCTTGGGTTAAATCGCGGAAATTGCCTGCTAAGCTGGCTTCCACTCTTATAGAACGGTTAATTTCCAAACCCACTACTATCAGGATGGTTAAGATTAAAAGGGTGATAACTAAAGCTACCCCTCTTTGGTTGTTCCGGTTTACCAATTTAATCATCATCCATCTCGAGCTAAAGGCAAGCAGACTTGTGTCTGAAATACTTGGGTTTTACCCTGCCCATCTTCGATTACTAATTTAATCTCCACGCGGGTGGGGAGATTTCCTTTGCGCGCTCCCTCCAAAGAGTTCCATTCTTTATGCCTTCCTCCTGCCTGATCAAAAAAAATAAAGCTTAATTCTTTGATTTTAGGACAGATGGGGTTTACAATTCCGCCCTTCTGCATATCTCCATCCAAGGCATTATCTTGCCGCCGGAAAAGAGTTAAACCTTCCCCGCCGGGGACATAATCGAGAAAATAACCGATTTCCTGAATAACGCCGGCATTTTCCCACGAATCCCCTCCGGGAGGGGTTAAAGCCGTAAAATCCAAACGATCCCGGTAAAATTCTTTTTCTTTAGACGAGTGCGCAACTAGCCCCAGACGAAAAGGATGAGTTGCCTGCGCTGTGGCGGAAATAAAAGTATTTCTTAGTTCTCTGCTCATTCTTTCTAAGATCAGCCGTCCATTTGCAATCGTTTCTGCCCGCTCTTCCATAGCAGCGATGACCAGCATAGATTGGTTAAAAGTTAAATAAACTATGGATAAAACCACACCCAAGATAGCGAGGGTTATTAAAATTTCAAATAAAGTAAAACCTTTTTTGTCCATCTTTCCGCTCAGCGCTTAGCTAAATAAGTAATCAATTCCAAGCTGCGGTCATTGTTTCCGTCTTTCCATAAAACCTTTATCTGAACTTTCTGCACGTTCCAAACCTCGGTGGCCGAAACTATCCTTTCCCATTTAAATCCCGGAAAGCTTCCTTCTCCTTCTCCGGAGCTCTTTCCGGGCTCTGAAAATCCTTTGCTCTCCAACTCTGCCATTTTTTCCTTGGCCAACAAGGTGGCTAAAGAAATATAGCCCGCTTCATCTAAGAGGCGGACGCTGCCTGCTTGGGAACGCAAGAATGCTATAGCCACTATGGAAAGAATAGCCAAGGCAATCATCACTTCCAATAGGGTAAAGCCGAAGGATCTCATCCTTTCTTTCTCTCCAAATATCCTTCGCTGATCTCTACTCTCCCTCCTAAGGGATTTATGAAAATAGTAAAAATTTCCTCCTCTTTTCTTTTTAAATGCACCGCCCCCTCTTCCGCCCAGCCTGTGGGGGAGAAATCAAGATGAGCTTGCCCAGCCGTTATCCGTCCACGCTCAGGATGGATGACATCCAAAAAAATTATTCCCTCAGGCAAGCTCCGGGGTTGCCCAAAGGGAGAAGGATCACGCATAAATTTTCCTTTTTCCCCCTCCCGCATCACCCAAAAAATGTTATCCTTGACATCTATAATTAAGCGATGAAATTGTTTAGTGGTCGCGGCCTGGCTTTGGGCATATTTAATAGTGCCTACCAAACCCAAAACCCCCCTTTTTATATTGGGCGAGAACAATAGATCCCGGAAGTTAGGGAAAGTTAAAAACAGGATAAATCCCAAAAGAAACAGGACAATGGTTAACTCAAAAAGGGTAAATCCATCTCCTTTTGAGAAAAGCCTATCTTTCGATATCTTGATTTTCTCCTTCCCCACCTTCTTCTCCATCAGCTCCCAGAGACTTCAGATCGAAATCTTTATTCTTGATCCCAGGCGATAGGTAAACATAGGGTCGGCCCCAGGGGTCCAAAGGAACTTCTCCTTTTTCCAGGTAACCACCTTCCCGCCAGTTCCGCGGTATGGGACCTGTAGTGGGCTTTCTGACCAAAGCTTCCAAGCCTTGCTCGGTTGTCGGATAAATGCCGTTGTCCAATTTATATAATTTCAAGGCTGCTTCTAAGTTTTCAATCTGCAATTTTGCTTTCGTTCTTTTGGCTTCTTCGGTGCGGCCCATAAATCGGGGAAGCACTAAGCCCGCTAAGATACCCAGGATTATTATTACCACCAGCAGTTCAATTAAAGTAAACCCCTGCGGACAGGCCAAATTTGCTTTAATTCTATTTCTAATCATCTTAACCCCCATTTCTTAGCGAATTGCTTGGCTCATCTCGAAAATGGGCAGCAGAACAGAAAGGGCCACAAAACCCACGCCTACGCCCATGATCAAAATCATAATCGGCTCCAGTAAGGACATGCGTCTCCTAATTTCTACTTCCGTTTCCCGCTCCAAATGGGCAGCAACCTTTTCTAACATTTTTTCCAGGGAGCCACTCTTTTCCCCCACGGCCACCATTTCCAAAACCAGGGCCGGGAAGAGACCACTCTCTTGCAAAGCAAATGACAGCTCTTCTCCTTCTCTTACTCTTTCCTCTGTTTGGGTTAGGGCCTTGCGAAAAAGGATGTTGCCCACAACTTCCTGGGAAATTTGCAGAGCAGCAATTAAAGGTAAGCCGCCCTGGAGCAAAGTACTCATTGTCCGGGCCCACCGGGAGATCACTAATTGCCGATGCAGGTCGCCAATAAGAGGCAATTTAAGTTTCCAGCGATCACGGAACAAAATTCCAGCTTCGCTTTGCATGTATCTATTGACCAGTAAAAATAAGAAGACTACTCCTAAGAGGGCGAGCCACCAATAACGGCTGAAAAAATTACTTACGGATATTAAAATTATTGTTGGTAAAGGAAGAGATTGGCCGAGGTCTGCAAAAATTTTGGTGACTGGAGGAATGACAAAAGTCAATAGAAAAAATAAAACACCTAACCCAATAATAAACATGAAAATAGGATAAGTCAGGGCGGCCCGAATTCTCTCTTGCAAATCAACTTGTTGTTCACTAAAATCTGCCCAGCGGGCCAGAGACAAGGGCAAAGCACCACTCGCTTCTCCGGCTTTTACCAAACCAATAAAAAGGCGAGGAAATATTTGCGGATGCAAAGCCAGGGCGTCGGCCAAACTATTTCCCTCCCGCACGCGTTCCCGAACCTGAGTGAAAATTTTTTTGAGCAGCGGATTATGCAATTGTTCCACCAAAGCGGTCAAGGCTGAAGGTAAAGGAATACCTGCTTCGGCCAGGGTGGCTAACTGCCGAAAAGCTAACACTAAATCGCGGGCTTTCACTCTTCTGAAAAATAATGAAAAGGGACTTCGCCGCCCAGCCGAACTCTCCGGCTCCGATTCCTCTTTAATCTGCGTAGGATAAATCCCGCGCCCTCGCAGCTTGGCCCGCGCGGCGCGGGCGCTCTCGGCATCGACCATGCCCCGAACTAATTTTCCTGAGCTATTTAAAGCTTCGTATTCGAAGATCGGCATATTATTATTTGGGACGCAGATTTAAGCAGCGCGGCAGAGCCGCAACCAAAGTATTTAATCCCCCCATCCCCTTCTGCCAAGTGGAGAATGGAAACTGTAGGGCAAGGGTTCATCCCTTGCCGCATTTTCGAAAAGCCCTAAAGGCTTGCCCTACGTTTTATCCTTAATCACCCATGGACGGCCATCCAGGTCAAATGATAAATTAATCTGGCATATACTTTCTTACTTTTAGCAAAGCAGACTAGGAGTTGCTTAACAAAATTTAAAGAGCTTACAAGTATGTAATACAGATGAACGCTGATAAAAAACAAACCATGTAATAAAAAATATTGGCCCCCTGGAAAAAGATCTAAATTTTCTTTGCCTTCTCCGCGAGCTCCTGGTAAGTTCTTATTCTTGGGTAGCGCGCAGCACTTCATCAATAGTGGTTAGGCCGCCCATAACTTTGCGCAGGCCATCGGCGCGCAAAGTGCGCATCCCTTCTTCCATAGCTTGTTTAGCTATCGTTCCGGAATCAGCTTTGCGCATAATCAATTGACGAATGGGGTCCGATATGTTTAATATCTCATAAATACCTGTTCGCCCGCGGAAGCCAGTATACGAGCAAGCTGGACAACCTTTTCCGTAATAAAGTTGCCCATTGGGTAATTGCGTAACCTCCAAACCAATCTCCGTCAATACTTCTGGTTCGGGAGTGTATCTTTCCCGGCAATCTGGACAAATCACCCTAATTAATCTTTGGGCGATGATGGCCCTTATTACGGAGGCTACCAAAAAGGGCTCCACCCCCATGTCCACTAACCTGGTGGCCGCGCTGGCGGCATCATTAGTATGGAGGGTGCTGAAAACTAAGTGGCCGGTTAAGGCCGCCTGAATAGCGATCTCTGCTGTTTCCGCATCTCTTATTTCGCCCACTAAAATTACGTCTGGATCATGGCGCAAAACCGAGCGTAGGCCTTGGGCAAAAGTTAAGCCTATTTTGGGGTTGACCTGCATCTGGCCAATCCCAGATAATTGATACTCCACCGGATCTTCGATGGTAATAATGTTTTTGTCTGGCGAATTAATTCGGCTTAAAGCAGCATAAAGCGTAGTGGTTTTTCCGCTCCCAGTTGGACCAGTAACTAAGATCATTCCATGAGGACGATGGATTAACTCGTCCATAGTGCGCAATTGGTCAGGCGCCAGTCCAATTTCCTCTAATCCCAAAAGAAGGTTACTTTTGTCTAAAAGGCGCAAAACTACTCTTTCTCCGAAATTCGTGGGAATAATAGAAACCCGAATATCAATCTCTTTATCAGCAATTTTTATAGGAATACGCCCATCTTGAGGTAAACGTTTTTCCGCAATATCTAATTTGGCCATTACTTTCAACCGCGACACTATAGCGGACTGTAATCTTTTAGGCGGATCAAAGCGATGATAAAGCACTCCGTCTATGCGGTAGCGCACTTTCAATTCTCGGGCAAAGGGCTCAATATGGATATCACTGGCCCTTTCTTTAACTGCCTGGAAAAGAATTAAATTTACCAGTTTGATTACAGGCGCTTCTTCATCTGCCTCCAGAATATCAGCCGTCTCTTCTATTTCATGGAGAATCTTATCGCTACTTTCGGCATCGAGGGATTGGATCATCTCCTCCGGAGAATCAGCGCTCTGCTCGTAAAACCGATTAATGGCTTTTATGACCTCTCGTTCACTACTGAATATGGTCTCCACTGCCCGACAGCCCAGAATTACGCGCAGGTCATCCAACGCCTCGTAATTAAAGGGGTCTGCGGTGGCTACGGTTAAAACCCCATTCTCCATTTTTAAAGGAATAATTTTATTCTTTTTCGAAAAAGAAATGGGTACCCGGGAAATCAACTTAGGGTCGACTATTTCTTCGCGTAAATTAGGCACATAAGGAACCTTCATCCTTAAGCTCAAACTTTCATAAAGCTCTTCTTCGGTGATCACCCCTTTTTCTACTAAAAGACTGCTTAAGGATTTTCCCTTTGGCCCAGCATGCAAAGCCGCCAGGGATTCTGGGGACATTCTTTTTTTCTCCAGAATTATCTCGGAAATAATATGGTCTAACATTTATTTTAAATAATAACCCCCCTCCCCCCCTTAATTTAAGGGGGGAAAGTAATTCAATCTTGGCAATTAGCAATGAAATTTAATCAAGATCAGTTTTCTCCCGCCGCGCTTTAATAAAAGCCACCTTTTGCTTTAGTGCAGAAAGAACGTCATCCGCATAGCCCAAAACTTCACCGTCTAATTCCACCGCGATTTTTAGCAGGGGGCAATAAAAATCCAAAATATAAAGACCAATGCTATACTGCCGAAAAAATTTCAAACCATGTAATTGTTTATTACGCAAATATTTCCAAAGTTTTTTTCTGCTTCTGTTTGGTTGCGCCTTAAATTCCGCCTGGTTTCTTTTAACGTAGGATCATTCCGCAGGAATCTCATATTATTTTAGCTTCTCCGAGTCCCCCTTAATTTAAGGGGGACGAGAAGGGGGTTAAAAAGTATTTACTTTACCAACATATCTAAAGTATCTTGGACTTCTTTTTCCCTTTCTTTCTTGAGCTTCTTTAAGTTTTCCTCGGCCTCCTGCTTCTTTTTAGCCGTCGCTTTTTCCATGTCCTCTGCGGTCCGAATAATATGAGGCGTAATGAAAACTAACAAATTCGTTTTACTCTTCGAGCCACCATAAGTTTTAAAGAGCCATCCCAAAACAGGCAGATTGCCCACACAAGGAACCTTTTTGGTTTCGTCGGACCGATCGTCACGTATCAATCCCCCAATAACCATAGTCTGCCCATTTTCTACCACCACTGTCGTATTAGCCTGTCTTTTTCTGGTCTTCACAAAGCCCGGGTTGGTAGGATCAGTAGCAATAATATTGCTTACTTCCGTGGCTATTTCCAGACGCACCATATTACCTTTACTGATTTGGGGGGTGATCTCTAATTGAATCCCTACGTCTTTATATTCATAAGTCCGCGAGACGGCTACGTAGGCTGCCGTGGGAGTGGTGGCCGCCAAAGGAGTTGTCAAATCTGTTTTTAAGATGGGCACATTATCGGCGACGATTATTTTGGCCTTCTCATTATCCATAGTTATTAAGTGGGGAGTGGATAAGACATTAACATCCGTGTCTTTTTGGAAAGCCCTAATCAGAGCGCCTAAATTAGGGTACTGCTGCCCACCCACAGTAATGTATCCTTTCGTAATACCCATTATTAAGCCAGGATCCGTCAAAGTACCTGTTTGCACGCCGGTAATAAGGCCAAAATCTGTTCCCCCGTAGCCGCGCACTTGCCCTTCTACTGGCTGATCCATGAGCCGCCAATCAACACCAATCTGCAATGCTTTTTCCATAGACACTTCAGCAATGAGGGCTTCTACCAAAACCTGCGAGCGCATGGTATCTAACTTTTGAATAACTTCTTCTATCTCTCGGAATTCTTGAGGAGAAGCCGTGATGACCAAAGAGTTGGTAGCTTTATCGGCCGTAATCGAAACTTCTTCCACGGCTGGAGCAGCAGGCTGACCAGGTTTAGGGGGTAATTTAGCTTTGCCGGTTATAATCGTATTCAAAACTTTAGCCATCTCTTCAGCTCGCGCATGCTCCAAATAACGCACATGTAGTTGGCTCTTTCCGCGCGGAGCTTCTCGATCTAAGTTAGAAATTATCTTCTTTATCGCCTTAGTATCCTGGTCATTGGCTAAAACAATCAGGCTATTGGTCCGTTCATCAGGAATAACTTTAACTATCCGCTGTGCCGGCATCGGTACCGTGGGCGTCCTGGTGGGCGTAGGTGGCCGGACCTCCGGAGTAATAACTTGCGTTATTTTTTCCGCCATCGATTTGGCTGAAGCAAATTCCAGAGGGAAAACAGAAATTTTCTCTTCCACGATCCGCACATCTATCTGCTCAATTATCTTCAACAAGCGGTGAATATTAGAAGCGCGCTCCGTAACGATTAGATGATTAGTAGGTTTATACGAAACAATCATGCCATCTTTGGAGATAAGGGGAGCAAAAATGTTCCGCACTTCTTCGCTGGAAGCATTTTCCAAAGGAATAACTTGCGTTATCATCTTATCTTCGATTTTTACTGCCTTTGGCTCCTTCCCTTCGTAAATTTCCAAACCTGTTTGCCGCGCTACCCCGGAAGGGATAATTTTAATGACATCTGGTCCTTCTACAGCCGTATAACCGTTCATTTCCAAGACTGATTCGAAGACTTTGTAAGCTTCTTTTACGGTTATTTTCTTAGGAGAAATGATGGTAACTTTGCCCTTTACCTGGTCGCTTACTAAAAAATTTTTGCCCGTCAGTTCGCCTATAAACTTAATTACTAAATTTAAATCTACATCCTGAAAATCCATGGTGATTAGGGCATCCTCGGGCAAAGGTTTTTTGGGTATTTTAACCTCAGATTGCTTTTTCTCTTCACCTTGCGCCCTTGGCCCTCCGGTCAGGGAAAGGATTAGGCCGTTTAATAATAAAATTAAGATTAAAAATAAAGATGTCTTTTTATATCTCATAAGGGTTTACCCCCCAATTAAAATCGAAAGGCTCTTTACCGGAAGACGCGAGAGAGAAAATCCCCTTCCGCCTTACTCCTTACGCCTCACGAAACTTTCTATTTTATTTCATATCTAAAGACTTCTGTTCTTCCCCCTCTTTCAATTTCTATTTCTATGCGCGAATCGCTCAGGAGCTGCGCATAAGCCTGAAAAACTTCTTCCGGTTGATTGATCATCTGGCCATTAACTTTTTTGACGATGTCATTGTTGCGCAAACCGATCTTCTCAAATAGGCTGCCAGGCACTATCTCGGAAATAATATAACCGGCCGGGCGGCCCATGGCAAAATAAGGCCGGAAGCGCGCTTGGGTCATGAATTGATTGATATTCCCCACAGAGGCCATGACATCTTCGCGATTAATCAAATAATGATTGGCCGACAATCTGTGGACGACATCTTCTTTTTGCGTACCTGCAGTTGGTAGTCCTGTCTGCCTAAGTTCTTTTTCGGTCTTGGCAGTTATGGCTAAAGTTTCTAACTTTCCATTTGTTCTTATAACCACTTGGTCACGAGAAATTTTTATTATTTCCCCTTCCCCGATTTTTTCGTGCAGCCGAAATATCCTTTGTTTCTTATTCGTCCCCTCTTGGAAAATAGCATAAGAATAAACGCCCGGGCCAGTAATCGTACCCACCAATCGATAAAGAGAAAGAGGTTCGGCCTGAGAAATTTCAGTTCCTCCTCGGGCAGGTGTTTTTGGGGCTTCATCCAAGGGAAGCAACTTCAAACCCTTTTCGCTCGGATTAAATATATTTCTTTCCACCACTAAAAAATATTTTTGATAGGGAATGGCCTGCTCGGTAAGATTAGATGCGCCCTGGGTAATTAAGGGAGGAGGGAAAGTGGTCAAGCGATCTTGAAGAATAATAGCTACTAAACGGGCAGATAACCAGGAGGCAGCTAAAATGAAAAGAAGATGAATAATCCAAAAATGCCTGGCGAGCAAATTGGCCATTTAAACGAACCTTTGCTTCTCTAAAAAATGCCTAATCATTTATTGCTCCCCCAATTAGTTCTTTTTTATTATCTTATTTTTTAAAAATTAGTCAACTCCCCTGTTTGCTGACCGTCGAACAGTTTTAAATTTCGCTACCAAATGTGACCGGGCGGGAGGGGG
>JBNAWB010000087.1:0-14078 GCA_049699975.1 Thermodesulfobacteriota bacterium | reverse complement strand
TAAGGAACTTAAGAGTAAATGCCTCAATTAAAGTTTAAAGGTTTGACCCCTTTTAGACCCCTTTTAAAAGCGGGATAGATTAAGCAAATTAATTAGAAATTAAAAAGTAATCGACGGTCAGGCCAAAAACATCTTGACAAAGAAAAAAAATAAAAGTAGTTTTTTATTAAAGAAAAAAATATGTGCCGAAGTGGCGGAACTGGTAGACGCGCTAGGTTCAGGGTCTAGTGTGGGTGGCCACGTAGGGGTTCGAGTCCCCTCTTCGGCACCAAGATTTAGAAAGAGCTGTAATTTCAAGGGGTTGCAGCTCTTTCATTCCTGCTGGTTGCCCTTAAGGTGGTTTTCAAAGAGGCTGGACTGCGGAAGATATATTTTATGATAAAAACTTTCATAAGCCCAGCATCTTTCTTAATTCATTGACATCAATATAAACTTCTCCATCCTTCCTTTTTCTTTCTTCCATATTTTCAAAGTCCTTAAGGAGCTCTTCCACTTTTCTTTTCCCTTCGGGAGTCTGGACAGCCTCTCTGGGCGTTTTCCCTCCCAAAGCAGGAATGGGTTCATCAAGCCAGCGCAGGGCGAACTCTTCCATTGTTTTTCTTAAAATGGGAAAAGCTTTTTCTTTAAACTCTTTCTTTTCATCAGCAGGAGGCTTTTTTGATGATCCTTTGATCATCTTCCCAACATCTTCAAAGGTGTCTTTCTTATGTTGGATATAATCCCCTAAAACCTCTTTCAATCTCTTCTTTCCCCGTTCCAATCGCTCTTTAGAGACGCACCAAAGTTGCAAACTCTTTGGTCTTAAGGTAATTGTTCCCAAAGACGTCCATCGTAATAAACCTTCTCCTTTTACCATTTCCGACTTTAAAATGATCGAATTTTCTATCGATTCTCCTACCTCCCAATCCTTCGACTCACCCCTTTTCAACCAGGTAAAAGTAATTTGGTCTTCCTTTTCCTCTTCAATAACGAAGTCATATGTTTTAGACAGGCGATAACTAACTCCCTCGAAATCCTTCACCTCAAAAAAAGCTGTGGCCGAACAGATTTGGTGGTGCTCTTCTGTCACAAAGATGGGCTCTTTTATGGGTTGGTCTTTCATCAAATGGTAAACAAAGTAGGCATTCGTCTTCATAAAATATGACCATTCCCTCTGGCCGGTTTGCTTTTGAAATTTTTCCCACAGGTTCTTTACAACGGAAAGGATTTCTTCTTTAGTCCGCCGAGGAAGGAGTAGGGCAGCCCCTGATAACTTATTAACCTGGCTCATCTTGATCACTCTCGTCAAGAGCACATCCCATTTCACCGCGGCTAAAGAGCCGCTTACTTCCCAAACCTCCAACTCTTCTCCGGTTATTAAATCTTTGAGCGTCAGTCCTTTTCCTGGGGAAACAGAGGTTATTTCATAAAAGCTGAGATAACTTGGTATCTCATTTTTAAATAAAATAATTTGTTCTTCGGAAATTTTCCTTCTTTTTTCCTGGTAAAACTCCTCCGCGATAGTCGCTCCATTCCCCAAGATATAATCGTGAATAAACCAATCCAGAAATAATGGAAAATCTGCCTCCTCCTTTTCATCAATGACCAATACTTCTTGGAAAGGCTTGCGGAAGAATAATTCATATGCTTTTTTAAAATCTTTTTTGTATCTTTCTTTGGCCGAAAAAGAGAGGAGTTCATCCCGTAATTTCATCTCTGTAGGCGTCATAGAGGTTTTTGGCGTATCTCTTAATTCATCTTTACTCAGGCAACACTTTTTGTATTTTTTCCCGCTCCCACATGGACAGGGGGCATTCCTGCCTACTTTCCCTTGCTTGACGATGGCCGAGGAGGAAGGTCGATATGTTTCCTCTGGTTTTCTATCCGCTAAATGCCGATAATGTTCAAGGTTATTGACGATGGCTTCCTTTGCCTGATCCAAATTTTTCGTCCTGTAATAATGCCCGGTATGGAGACAATCAAAGGCTTTTTTAAAATAATCATAGGCCAACGCAAAGTTTCCTTTATCTGCCGCTAACTCTCCTAAACTTGCATAAGCTTCAACAGCCAGGGGATCTAATCTAAGAGCTTCTTCATATTGCGAGACGGCCTCCTTTTCTCTACCTGCCCTAATTAGTACATTGGCATAACCGATGCGCAAAGCAGGATCTTTGGGTGTCCTTTTAATCTCCTTTCCATAGTATTTAAGCATTTCTTCTTTGGACATTTGGCGCCCATCCATTAAGGCCGTACTGGCAATTTTAATAGAGCTTTCTGTGAGATCCAAATTCCCTTTGTCTGCCAGGGCATGCATCAAAATCATTTGGCCAATTATGGCCATATTTGCTTTGGAGGTTAATTCATATTGGTTAATGGCTTGGCAGTTTTTGCAGACAATTTTGTCTTCGATGATGGGCCGCCCATCTTTCTCCTCCAAATAAACATTTTTCACCTCGTAAAAATAAGGCTTGCCACACTGGCGACATTGCAGTTCAATTTGCAAAGGCTTACGCAGAAGAGCAGTTAAATTTTCACTATTAAGAAAAGTTAGATTCTTTTCTATCTCTTTTTCCCTTTCCTTCATACTTTTTTCAATCTGGGGCAAGAGAGGATCATCAACTCCATGGATTTGGCAGAGGAGGTAGAAGATATCTTCCTCTAAAGTTTCTCCTTCTTTTAACTCTTGGCGAAGAGGAGAGATGAATCTTCTGGAACCTATGCCCTCTAAGGCTGCAAGAAAAACCTCTTTATCAATTTTCCACAAATCATCCCAATAACGCAGCAGAAAATCTACGGTCTCCTCTTCCGGAATATCTCTTAAGGCAAAGAGCAGCTCTAATTTCTGCTGTTCATTCAGGTGCTCGAAATGATTGGCCAGGTACTCTAAAATTGGCCGGCCTATCTGCACCAGAGCGTTAAGACATTCATCCAATGCAAAATCTCCTGGTCGCTGCTTAAGAAAATCAACCAAAATAGGCACCGCCCTCTTTTCCCTTAATCTCCCCAGGACCCGCAAGGCCCGCTCGGTGCCGCGGGAATATGGGGCTTTTTTTAATTGCTCGAGGGCCTTATTAAAAATTATTTCGGCAGAGACTTGGGCGAAAAGTTTTTCTATAAGTTGATCATCTGTATCTAAGCTGGCCCGGTCTTTAAAAAGGGTCGGCCAGATACTTTCTTGATCCAAAGTTTCCAGATTCAGGCCAATTAAAGGCTCAAATTCTATAAACTTTTCCAAGATCACCAAGGCTACGATGCTCATATCTTTTAAAGATTCCTTAGGCCCCCAGGAAATATAATCCCGGAAGCTCTTGAGGAATTGAAAACTCTTCTGTAAGGGGGCATCACTTAGGTTAAAGAAATTATCCCCGTCTTTCAGTTTTTTATGTACGGCTTCTTCTGCTTGTTGCCAGACTAATTCGATCAAAGAAGAATAGTTCTTTTCGGCGAGTTTTTTGGGGACAACTTTGGCCAAAGAAGAATATCCCATCTTTGGAAGATATGCCAAGGTGTAATTGAGCACGGGAGGAATATTCTTTTTAAAGAATTTTTTCTTTTCTTCCGCTCTTAAGTCTTCAACGGTAACAGGTGATCCACAAAGAAAAGCAAAAGGTTGCAGAATTTCCATGGAAAAATTTGGGTAGAATCTGGCATAAAAATTTAAGATAACGTGATCGTCTTCTTTAGCCACAAGGAGAGCGTGAATTAAATTTTGGATAAAAAAAGGATCTGTTTGCTCATTGGCCTTGGAGAGTAACTCTCTAAGTATTTCTTTAGCCTCCTGAGTAGCGAGTTCGCCCAGGGCCTTGGTCAGCCATATCAATTCTACATCTTCAATGGGCTTTATTAAGCCTTTTTTTCTAAAGATGTCAATAAAACCAGGCGTTTTTAATTTCCCAAGGATATAAGAACTCTTCCCGGAAATTGTCCCTTGCTGATTCGCGCAGAGATTTAGAAGGATAGCAATAAATTTCGCTTGAGGATATTTTTGTAAATAGCTTAAAGCTTCTTGCACAACCTTTTCTTCTTTATCTCTTAGGAGTGTTTCTAAGATCTCCATTCCCGATTCGCCATAAAGCGTTTTCATTCTCTCGCAGGCCCATTTTCTTACATCTGGGTTTTGGTGGCGGGCCAAGTTGGCCAAATCAATTTGACTCCATATCTTTTGATTCACTTTTAATCTCCTTTTAAAAGATATAATCAAATTATATTAGCTGATAATAAAGTTGCAAGGAAGAAATCAAGGGCAGATGAGGAAAGAAGGGAGAGAAAAATTTTTAATGAAAATTAAGGAATTGGAAAAGGGGTTTATCTTTCCGATTCAATATTTGTTTGCCCCCGCAATAATTTCTTGAGGACTTTGCCCGAAGGGTTGCGGGGAAGGGCGTCCACAAATTCAACCCATTTGGGTTTTTTATAGCTGGCTAAATGTTCTTTACAATAAGCGATCACCTCTTCTTCTCTCATTATTTCTCCCTTTTTTAGAACAACGAAGGCTTTAACAGATTCTCCCCAAAAAGGATCGGGGATTCCAATTACGGCTGCTTCTTGAATTTTGGGGTGATGATAGAGCACTTCTTCTATCTCGCGGGGATAAATATTCTCGCCTCCGCTTACAATCATGTCTTTTTTTCGATCCACAATATAAATAAACCCTTCTTCATCCAGGCGCGCCAGATCACCGGTATGCAGCCAGCCCCCTTTTAAAGCTTCGCGCGTTGCCTGGCGATCTTTATAATATCCTTTCATCACATTGGGACCACGGCAAACTAACTCGCCTACTTCGCCAATGGGCACCTCCTTTTCCTGATCATCTACAATCCTTACTTCCAAGAAGGGTAGTGGTTTCCCAACACATTCTTTCTTGCGCAGAGAATCCTTTGCATTAAGGGTGGTAATATTGGGTGCAGCTTCAGTGCACCCATAAACATCGTAAATTCCATCTAGGTGAGGAAACATTTTCATCAGCCTCTTCTTGGTCTCCTCGGGAAGGGCCGAAGCCCCTGTGGTACATTTAGTAATCGAACTGGTATCATATTTTTCCCAATCTGCAAGGCTGAGAAGGTGATGGTACATAGCCGGGGCTCCAGAAATCACGTTGACCTTTTCTTTTTGGATAATCTCCATAATCTTCCGGGGTTCAAAATTTTTGATCAAAATACTTGTTCCCGCCATGGCTACTCGGATTGTGAAATGGTTATTCAAGGCGGCGGTATGGTAAAGAGGTCCGATTACTAAAGATATTTCTCCTTCCTTTTCTTCTCTCCCCAAGATGCCATTTATGAGATTCCAAAGAACGTTCCCATGAGTAATAAGGACCCCTTTCGGTTTCCCAGTGGTTCCAGAAGTATACATCAATTGGCACACGTCTTTCTCAAAAACTTTAGCTGATGGTTCATCTTTTTTTGCTTTTTCTAACAAGGTTTCAAAATGGAAAAAGCCTTTTACTTTCTTCCCCCCTACCAGGATAAAAAATTCTACTTTCGGCAAATGGGATTTGCTTTTTTTAACAGCGTCTAAAAATTCTTCGCCAAAGATAAAAAACCGAGCGTCAGAGTGATTAAGGATAAATCGCATCTCTTCCTGCGCCAAGCGAAAATTAATGGGGGTAAAAACTCCTCCTATTTTGGCCGTAGCAAAATAAGCTTCTACGAATTCATTTGAATTAAAAAGGAGTACAGCCACCTTTTGGCCTTTTCTCAGCCCCATACGCAGCAAGGCCTGAGCTAAACGATTAACTCTTGCGTTGAATTCTCTATAAGTAAACCGCTTTTCTTCAAAGATGATTGCGGTTCGGGCAGGAAATTTATTGGCCACGAGAGTAAGAATCTTGCCTACATTCATGACCATTTTTTATACCATGCTATTCTTGGGCTGATTAATTATCAAGTTTTTCGAAGAATTCGGAATATTCAGATACTACAGAAATTAAAAGATTGTCAATATTTTTTTCGAACTGGCCGTCGATCAGTTTTAATATTTCTGGCCAGCAGGAGACAAACGGGAGAGCGAGGCGAAAAGAACCAGGGCCTCATTTTAATGAGCCTCTCTTCCTCTCGCTTGAATTAAGGACGAAATTCCTAAGCAATCGACGGTCAATTTTTTGAATAGGCCGGCGATTACTTTTGGAAAGGAAATTAACTCAATCGGCAGATGTTATTGAATGGGCAGAGCCAATTCTTAATTCATATTCCGGTGGTAAGCGGTCAATAATCAGCTGGAGTTGATAAGAAATGACGGCTATGTAGATCAAAGTAATACCGAAGATGATGGGTTTAACCATTCTAAATTTACTGTGCAAGCATAATAAAATGAGGGAGGCAGAAACAACGCCAAATTTCCATAACCAAAAATTATCTCCGTATAGGAAGATAACTGATCTAACAATGGGGTTTAACTCGTACCCTCCCAAATCCAAAATCATCGTGGTAAATATGGCATCGAGAATATTTAAGCCAATAATCAAGGTCATGAAAAATAATATTCCCGGGCTGTAACGATCAACATAGCCACCTCGCTCTTGATCAGTTTTTCTACGAAATTCTTTTCTACGCCCCCAAAAAGTATATCTGCTCAAGATAGGAGTGGGTTTTTTCCTTCGATCTTTTAAAACTCTTCTTTCAGATTCCATTATCAGACGACCTTATCCATTTTTATTAAAGCACAACTTTAAAAATATGGCAATTTTAATACCATCCCTTTAAAGGAGGAATAATTAGGCGTAATTATTTTATTTTTAGTTTTTAAAAATAATAATGATGGCCGCTTAAAATGGAAAGATTTTTCCCAAAAATTCCGATTTAATTCCCTCCCTAAGTGGGATGGCCACGTCGTTCCGGCTCGGCATGACAGGTTAATTAAGAAATTTAAGGTCCTCATTAATAATTTATAATTGTCCCTCTTATCAAAAAATGGTAAATTTAGCGCACAGAGTTGTTAAGGAAGAGAAGTTTGCTTTATTAGTCCTAAAAAACCTTTCGAGAGCAAGTTAAAAAATAAAAAAATTGAGGGCGCAAATGCAAACTAATAAATTAAAAAAGAAACTTAAAGAAGGTCAAGTTTGTTTTGGCACATTTATCAGGTTAGGACCAGCGGCTGTGGAAATTTTAGGACATGCGGGGTGGGATTTTGTGGTCTTGGATATGGAACATGGTGTTTTTGACTTCACTAATGTAGAACATATGATCAGAGCGGCCCGCAGTGCCGGCATTACCAGTTTAGTAAGAGTTGCTGAACCCACTCCTTCACATATAATGAGAGTCATCGATGCCGGAGCAGAGGGGGTGCAAGTTCCGCAAGTCGAAAGTGCGGAAATAGCTCAGGTTGTCGCTCAGGCGGCACGTTATTTTCCAGCAGGGAAGCGAGGACTCTGCAGCTTCGTACGCGCGGCCAATTACTCGGCTATTCCTCCGGAAGAACATATAGCTTCTTCCAATGAGGAAGTATTAACCGTAATTCATATCGAGGGCGAAAAAGCGGTAAGAGAAATTGAGGCCATAGTGGAAACTCCTGGAATAGACGTGATTTTTCTCGGCCCCTGGGATCTATCCCAATCTTTAGGTATTCCTGGCCAAACAAAAGATCCGCGGGTAATTCAGCTTATGGAAAAAGTAATTAAAATTTGCCAAAAAAAAGGCGTAGTCACCGGAACTTTTGTACGTTTTGTAGATGAAGCCAAGCCTTGGATTGAGCAGGGCGTCAAGTATATGATGCTTTCCACAGACGCGGGATTACTCTTCCAAGTAAGCAAAGAAAGGCTGACAGGCTTGCGCCAATTTTTAGGCTGAGGAACAGGTCTTAAAATGTTTAAAAAAATTTTTTGAGGAGATAGAAATGTCCAATAAACAAAAAGATGAAAGACTGACGCATGAGCTTTATTGGGAAGAATTGCGGCAAAAGGAGCCGGCGGATGTTTGCCAACGTACGGAAGCTACATTTTCTACGGACAGAAAAGGCTATATTCTGCCTTTCCTTAATCAGAAATATATGGTTCTTCCCCAAGAACAAAAAATTATTCTTCTCGAGGGTAACTCCGACCAAGAGATAGAACTCCGAGATTATTTTTATTTAATAGTCCTTCTTTACTTGCTCCATGCCCAAGAAGTTGAGCCCACACGCATTTGGATTAGCGAGAAGGAATTAAAAGGAGGGGTTACTTTCTTTCGGGGCCCCCATGCTTTGCGAGTGGAAGAATTAAAAGAGGCTTTTGGCCATGATCCGGATGGTTTTTTACAAGCAGGGAAAAAACTTGGGGGAGTAGAACTTTTCTTTGGGGATAAAGCCTTTGCCCTCCCTGTTTTTCCCAAGGTGCCCCTCGCCTATGTTCTCTGGAAAGGAGATGAAGAATTTCCACCCCAGATAACCGTCATGTTCGATTCCACTATTGAAAAACATTTCTCTCTTGATGGTATTTGGTGCCTAGTAGCGGAAGTTAGTCAACGCCTCTTAGAGACCAAGCAAAAGTGAAGGGTCGGATAGCTTACGTAGTTGCTGATTTGGAAGGTTCAACCGGAGCTTGGAGTAAAGCCCACACTCTTTTCGGGACGAGGGAATGGCAAGAAGCGCGCGTAGAATTGACCAAAGATATTAACGCCATGGCCCAAAGTCTGTTGGCAGAGGGAGTTAAAGAGGTCATCGTAAAAGATTTTCACCGGACAGGATTTAACCTTATCCCCAAATATCTGGATAAAAGAATTAAACTGGTCAGCGGTTACTATCTTGGTCCAGCAATTGGTTTTGGAGATCTCCACGGAGCAAATTTTGCTCTTTTGGCAGGACTCCATGCCTCGGGGGGTAATGAACAAGGCTTCCTGGCCCATACTCTTACAAGTCGCATCGCCCAGATTATGATTAATGGACAAAGAGTAGGCGAAGCTGAACTTTTTGCTACGGTTTTATCATTTTATAAAATTCCGGTGGCTTTCTTTTCTGGTTGTCCGGCAGCCTGTAAGGAAGTTTCCGAAAAGATGCCGTGGGTAGTCACTTTCCCCGTTCCTAAGGACCCTTTAATTTATCAAGATGAGCAAAGAAGGATGGCTTACATAGATCACCTGCGCCGAGGCTTATTCCAGAAAATCAAAGAAATAATTAATCCTTCCGAACTTCCTCTTTTCGCTCTTCAACCACCTTTTGATTGCCAGATAATTTTTCAAGAGGAAGAAGAAGCGCAGCGCAGGAATCCCTGGGGATTTAACCAGGAAGGAAAAGTCATAAAATTTCACGCTGATCAATTTTTAGAAATGTATCAAAATCTACTAAAAATAGCTTACTTTCCCAAACTTGCTTATCAGATGCGCTTTTTGGTCTTGCCTCTTACTCGGTTAATTTGGAGATTAAAATCTTTAAAACATCTATAAAAATTCTGCTCCTAACTTCATTTTTTCCCAAATATCGGCTCACGCTTTTCCAGATATGCTTGGACTGCCTCGCGGTGATCTTTGCTTTCTAAACAAATCTTTTGGCTTTCGGCCTCGGAAAGCAAGGCTTCTTCAAGATTAGCATGCAGATTTTTCCAGATTAATCTCTTTGCTAAGCCTAAGGCGGGAGATGGGCTTTTGGCTAACTTAAGAGCTAATTCGCGAACATTTTTTTCTAAGTCTGGTGTGGGTACGACCCGATTTATTAAGCCAAGGCGCTCCGCCTCAGCAGAACTAAGGGCATCTCCGGTAAATATTAGTTCAGCAGCTTTAGCCAAACCCACTAAACGGGGCAAGAAATAAGTTCCTCCGCCATCGGGTACTAAACCCATGGTGATAAAAGCTTCCCCTAATTTGGCCCGCTCAGCAGCAACCCGCAAATCGCAGGCTAAAGCTAAGTCGAGCCCCAAACCGGTGGCAAAACCATTCAGAGCAGCAATGGTCGGCTTATTCATATTTACTAAGGTGCGGATAATTTCTTGAGCTTTGGGTAGGAGATCGAAGGCTAAAGGAGCAGAAGAGTTTGCTCCTTGTTGAAAAGCAGCAATATCTGCCCCGAAGCAGAAAGCCCGGCCCGCGCCCGTGAGAATTAAAACTTTAACTTCTTCGTCCGCCGCTGTCTTTTTTACGGCATCCAAGACTTCTAAAATCATCTGCTCATTTAAGGCATTTAATTGCCGGGGTCGATTTAAGGTAATAGTGGCCATTCCATCTGCTTTGGTATAAAGGATCGTTTGGTAGTCCATAAAAATGCCTCCTCAAAACAATTTCCTGACCGTCGATCACTTTTAAATTTGAGTCCGAATCAGGATTGATAAATCCGTATCTACCTTAAGCAAAAGCAAGCAGGACTCATTAAAATGAGGCGCTGGTTCTTTCATTTGTACGGGCGGGGAATATTAATCTTCTTTTTGCAGAGAAATAGACTTAATTTTAAGCTTTTTTGCCAAATCAAGCTTATCCCCGCCGTTTTTTTGCGGAAAGAAGGTGGGGAACAAGATAAACGTTAATTCCCAACCGATTTTAATTTCGTCCCGCTTGCTTCCGCCTGAGCCACATTTAGCCTTTTAACAAAAATTGTTTCATAGTCGAAACAAATTCGCCTTGACTCGTTAGCAAATTTATTATAGTTTAAAACTTAGAAAATTGCTCGACCTTTAATAAGGCCTTTCTTAAAGGTCCCATCGTCTAGCGGCCCAGGACGTCGGCCTCTCACGCCGAAAACACGGGTTCGATTCCCGTTGGGACCACCAAGGATTTCAATTCAATCGTCCGAGGTTTTCATGACCAAGAACGAAAGGATTATGGCCGTAATCCAAAAAAAAGAAATGGACCATACTCCAGTAAGCTTCTGGTGGCATTATCCAGAATTGGATGAGAATCCTAAACTATTGGCTGAAGCAATTGTAAATGATCATCTTGCATTTGATTTAGATTTTGTCAAGATGATGCCTAGCGGTATGTACGGGGTAGAAGATTGGGGATGTGAGGTGGGGGATGTGGATCTGGAGATGGGCTTTAAAAAGTTAATCGTTGGTCCCATATCTAATGCTAGCGATTGGCTAAAAATAGATGTAAAAAACCCAACCAAAGGTGCGCGAGGGCGGGAACTTTTCTGTCTCCAAGAGGTAAGACGGGCAATTGGAGCCGATACTCCCATACTGCAAACGGTATTTTCTCCTTTGACCACTGCTGCCAAAATAGCTGGAAAGGATTTACTCCTTGCACATTTAAGGGAAAATTCATTGGCTTTAAGATCAGCTCTTGAAAATATTACGGCAACAGAAGTAAATTTTATTAAGGCCTGCTTTGATCATGGCGCCTCGGGAATTTTTCTGGCTACCCAGTTTGCTGGGGATAATTTATTGACCCCCGAAGAACATGAAAAATGGTGCGTGCCTTACGATCAACGCCTTCTTAGAATAATTCAGAAGTATTCTTCCTTTTCCATCTTGCATCTTCATGGGCAGGAGATTTTTTTTAGCCGCTTCCTGAATTACCCTATAGCAGCTATGAGTTGGGAGGATGATGCCCTAGCCATGAGTAAAGGTCGAGAATTGTTTCCGGGCACTGTTGTAGGCGGGCTGCCTCGGAGCGGGTGGGTTTGCTCAGGGACTAGCGAGGAAGTAAAAACGAAAACCAGTCAAATCCTAACCGGAATGGGCAAGGAACGCTTTATTTTAGCTCCCGGTTGTGTTATGTCTTTAAAGATTCCTAGAGAGAATCTTTATGCAGTTAGGGCAGCTGTGGGATAGATGATTTACATAGCCGTGGGCATTAGTTTTTGAGGCAAAAAGAGAATGAGCTGGGGAAAGATAACGCATAAGGTTACAACAATTAAAAACATACCTATAAGAATAAGCATGGCTAAAAAGGATTTCATAATAGGGAAATCAGCCAATCCAGAGGCAATGAATAGACACATGCCATAAGGGGGAGTAATAAGACCGATAGCGGTAACCATTACCGTGATCACCCCTAAATGAACAGGATGAATTTGCACCATATCTCCCAGACCTTGAATAACAGGAAGGAAGACGATGATAATTACGATGGGGCTGAGGAAAGTTCCCAATATTAAAAGCATTAAAATAATGATTGTATACATTCCATAATAGCCGATGGAAAGTTTTTCAATAAAACCAACGATCATTTGCGGACCATTTAAATAAGCAATCAACCAGCCAAATGCTCCAGACGTTGCCACACAAATGAGAGGTAACGAATAAAAAATCACCGTTTCCCCAAGCATCTTGGGAAGGTTGGATAGCGTTACTGCAGGATCTCGGTATATAATCATGATGGTAATCAATCCATAAATCACCGCAATCACTGAAGCCTCGGTGGGAGTGAAAATACCTCCCACAATTCCGCCGATGATGAGAAGCGGCATTCCCAATAAGGGAAGGGATTCCCAGATAGAATGCGCCGCTTCCCGCCATGAAGATCGGGGATAAGCAGGATAATTTCTTTTAGTGGCCAATATCCAGACTATAAGCATTTGCGTCAGGCCGACTAAAATTCCCGGAATTACACCTCCCAAAAATAGCGCTCCAATAGAAACCTCGCCAAAGGCACCGTAAAGCACCATGGGAATGCTGGGAGGAATAATGACACCAATGGTGGAGGAAGCTGCAGTGATAGCTACAGTAAAACCTTTGTCAAATCCGCTTTTGAGCATGGCGGGGATCAAAACAGCTCCTACGCCTGCCGTATCAGCTGCTGCAGATCCGGAGAGCCCAGCGAAGATCATGCTCACTAAGACATTGACATGGCCAAGCCCACCGCGAATGTGGCCTATTAGATGACGCGAAAGGCGCGTAAGGCGGTCTGTTATGCCCCCAACATTCATTAAATTACCGGCGATCAGAAAAAAAGGAACAGCCAAAAGAACAAAGCTGTTAATTCCATGGAAAGTTTGATTAATTAGAGTGGTAATGGGTAATCCGAGAAGAATACAAACAAGAAGAGAGGATATTCCTAAGGAAAAAGCAATGGGCACTCCCAGAATTACAAAAAGAAAAAAGCTTCCCAATAAGGTAATGAGTTCCATTTTTTAGTCCAAATTTTTTTGAGACGAAAAAAAATCTTGTATAATTTTTTCAATAATGAATAGTACCGAAGTGACCCCCATTACTGGAATGGCGCTTACAAAGAAGGTTATGCGGATCATGCTGGGTTGGGAGAAGCGCTTCCATTCGGCAATGGCGAAGTTAGTTCCGTACCATGCAAAAACCAATGCCACCACTAGTATCCCTATATATCCAATGAACTTAATTAGAAAATAATGGCGAGGGAAAACATCTATAGTATAATGCAAACCCCGCCTAACGGCAACGGAAGATCCCAGCATTATCGTCCAAACAAAACAAAAGATGGAAATTTCCAAGGTCCAAAGTACTTCCCAGTGAAGGATAAACCTGGCCAAAACTTGGAGGAAAACCACCCCAATTAGAATAATCGCTAGAGTTTGACAAAGCCAAATCTGGACCCGTTCAATTACGTCTAAAGCTCGGTAATACGCACTTCCTTTAATTTTCATTACTTTTGGTTTTTTCAATAGGCCTGGGCTAATTTCTGAATTGATTCTAAAACATCCAGAAGCTTTAATTTTGCCCCTTCTTCATTTTGTACTGGCCTAGAGCGGTTAATAAATTCAGATTTATCAACTTCGGCAATTTGCACTCCCTTCTTCCTCAGCTCTGCTAAAATTGACTCAGTCATTTTAACGCCATCTTCAGTACAGATTATAGCCGCTTCGGCAACGGTCTGTCTTATGAGACTTTGATAATTAGCAGGCATTTTCTTATAAGTTTTTTCACTAATCAGAAAAACAGAGACCATAAACTCATGTTCAGTTTTCGCGTGGTATTTGGCAACTTCATAAAGTTTAGAAGAAAGATACCCCGGAACCGTGCTTTCATAGGCATCTACTACCCCTGTCTGGAGTGCGGTGTAAAGTTCAGTCCAGGGAAGAGACACGGGTAGGGTACCGAATTCTTTCCATATCCGTGCGGCCACTGGCCCACCAGGTACGCGCATTTTCATTCCTTTGATATCAGCAATATTCCGAATAGGTTTTAACCGGTTGCTCATATTTCTGAGACCCCCTCCAGCCAGAGCCAAAAATTCAAAACCTACATTGTGTTTCTGCACGATCTCGTGAAAGCGTTTATGGAGATAACC
>JBNAWB010000086.1:0-14395 GCA_049699975.1 Thermodesulfobacteriota bacterium | reverse complement strand
CCCTCCCGCCTGTCTCCTGCTGGTGAGAAAAATTAAAACTGATCGACGGTCAGCTAAATAGAATGATCGCCAATTGCTTTTTAATCTCATTATGGGCATGGTTGATAAATCTATTCCTTATTCAGCCAAAAGCAAGTAAATTATTCCTATCAATTTCTAGGGCAAACCTTTATGGCTTGCCGATTACGGCATGGCTCGGTAAGAAATCTTTTCCTTTCAAATAAGCGGTTACTTGTCCTCGTAATGCCTTACTGAAGGGTGGGTTTATTAAATCAGCGAGGTGGACGCCGTAAGGTCATCGCGAGGGAGCGTAGCGACCGCGGCGATCTCGTAATGGATAGGAAATATGAATTACTTGTTCTCCAACTTTTCTCTTTACAATTTTATGTTTATAAATGATAATCTATAAATTGATTAAAGAAAGGAAATATGAAGTAGGGTGGAGGATTTATTTTCATCTTGAAAAAATAAGAAAGGGGGTTAAAAAATGACGAAACATTATTTAAAAATTTTGGTTATTTGTTTCATTCTTCTCTTTCCCCTGAGCAGCTTTGCCCAGGGCACTTTGGAAAAAATTTCCAAGTCGGGTGAATTTGTAGTGGGAGTAAGAGACGGAGCTATTCCTTTTGGTTTTATCAGCAAGGAAAACGAACATGTAGGTTTCAGCGTGGATATGGCTAAAGAATTTCATAAAGCCTTGGAAAAGAAATTGGGTAAACCAATCAAATTGGTTTTCAAAACTACAAATCCCAAGACCCGCATTCCCTTAGTAGCTAATGGCACAATTGATATTGAATGCGGATCAACGACCCATACAGTGGATAGAGAAGAAACTGTGGACTTCACCTTAACTGTCTTCCTAACGGGCACGCAGATTTTAACAAAAAAGGGGAGCGGCATCAAAAGTTATAAAGACCTGGCCGGCAAGAAAGTGGGGGCAGCCCAAGGATCTACAAACGAAAAGGCAATTCGTGACCTCAATGACAGGGGAGAGATTAAACCGGCCGCCAATATTGTTGTTTATCAAGAGCATTCGCAGGGCTTTTTAGCTTTGCAGAGAAATATCTTAGATGCCTATGTTACCGATGGCATCTTGCTGGCGGGCTTGAAAGCCAAAGCCCCCAATCCGGAAGAATACGAAGTAGTAGGCGGGTTTATTACCTATGATCCCTATGCCTACATCGTTCGCGAAAATGATTCTAAATTTAGGGATTTCATTAATATTGAAATCATTAAAATGATCAAAGATGGGCGCTTCTACCAAATTTATGATAAATGGCTTGGCCCCAAAGGCGTAGTTCCTTATCCAATGAGCGAAGAATTTAAGATTCTCCTCAAACTGCAGGCTTGGCCATAATTTAGCAAAATTTTAACCCGCGGAGCCAAAGATAAGGAAGGGAAGTTCCATCTTTGGCTCCTTTTTTGCCTAAAAACAATTGATTGAGGCGACAAATGTTAGCCTATGAGTTTCGCTGGTCCGTTCTTTGGGAGCAACCATATGGGCTATGGATGCTGCAAGGGATTTGGACAACCATAAAGCTCGGTTTAATCAGTTGGATATTTGCCCTGATTTTAGGAATAATCGTGGGTACTTGCCGTATAACCCCATGGAAGCCGCTACGATTCTTAGCCACGGCTTATACTGAATTTTTTCGGGATATTCCTTTACTAGTGCAACTTTTTTTCTGGTATTTTGCTGCTCCCCGCGTTTTGCCCACAGCAATGGAGTCTTACCTTTATCGCCAGCTTCCCCAGGCCGAATTCTGGATTACAGTCATTGCCCTCTCTATTTATACTTCTTCACGGGTAGCTGAACAGATTCGTTCCGGACTGCAATCCATTCCTCAAGATCAATTTCATGCTGCCCTGAGTACAGGCCTTACTTATTTTCAAATGTATCGTTATGTAACTATCCCTTTGGCCATCCGCATCATGATTCCCCCTTTAACAACAGAGTTCTTGACAATTTTTAAGAATACTTCTTTGGCTATGACCGTCGGCGTCTTAGAAACTACTTTTATGAGCCAGCAAATCGAGGCCTATACTTTTCGAGGTCTGGAAGCAACTACGGGTGCCTGCTTAGTTTATTTGGCCATTACTATGTTGGTCATTTCCGGAATGGGCCTGGTGGAAAAGAAATTAGCTATCCCTGGATTAATTGCGCGAGGTCGTTAAAAGAAATGGCTATCTTTGATTATAAAGTAATCGTCGATAACTTGCCCTTTTTGATGCGCGGCCTCATCACTACTTTCCAACTGGCCTTGATCGGTATATCCGGGGGCTTGGCTTTAGGAATATTAGTAGGCATGGCGCGGCTGAGCTCTCGTCCTTATATTTATTACCCGGCCACAATATTTGTCAATTTCTTAAGGAGCATTCCCCTAATCTTGGTGATCTTCTGGTTTTATTTTTTGGTGCCCATTATTGCAGGTCGGCCATTAGGAGACTTCCTTTCTGCTTCCATAGCCTTCATCGTCTTTGAGGCCTCTTACTTTGCGGAGATCATCCGCGCCGGAATCCAATCTATCCCTAAAGGGCAAATGCAAGCCGCCCTTTCCACGGGCTTAGATTATAAACAAACTATGCGCTACATTATTATCCCCCAGGCCTTGCGCAACATGATTCCTTCTCTTCTCACTCAATCCGTAATTATTTTTCAAGATACCTCGCTTGCTTACGTGATTGGTTTGAAAGAATTCTTACGCTCAGCCAGCATCGTAGATGCCCGGGAAGTGCGTAGTTTAGAATTATATACTTTTGTGGGCATTGTTTATTTTATCTTTTGCTTTACCATGAGTTATTTTACTAAAAAGTGGGAGGTTAAAAAGGGGATGGCCCGATGATAGAGATACGCAACGTGAGTAAATGGTACGGAAATTTTAAAGTCCTGGATAATATAAATGAAGTTATTCAAAGGAATCAAGTAGTCGTTATCTGCGGGCCTTCAGGCTCGGGGAAAAGTACGCTCTGCAAATGCCTCAACGGCTTAGAAGATTTTCAGCAAGGCGATATTATAATTGACGGAATATCTTTAAAAGATCCCCATACCAATCTCTATAAATTAAGACAAAAAATTGGCATGGTATTCCAAAAATTCGAGCTTTATCCGCATATGACTGCCTTAGAAAATATAACTTTAGCTCCAATCAAAGTTAAGAAAATGAGCCGCCCAGATGCGGAGAAGAAAGCCATGGCCTTATTAGAGAGGGTGGGCATACCCGACCAAGCTCATAAATACCCGGGTAATCTATCAGGTGGCCAACAGCAAAGAGTAGCTATTGCGCGGGCCTTAGCCATGGAACCGGAGATTATGCTCTTTGACGAACCTACCAGTGCTCTTGACCCGGAAATGATCAAGGAAGTTTTAGACGTAATGATTGACCTGGCCAAATCAGGGATGACCATGGTAGTGGTCACGCACGAGATGGGTTTTGCCAAAGAAGTGGCGGATGAAATAATCTTTATGGATCAAGGGCGGATTGTGGAAAGAGCGACTGATAAAACCTTCTTCTCGAACCCCAAAACTGAAAGAGCCAGGGAATTTTTAAATAAAATTCTAATATAATCATTAAAGTCTTAAGATAAAACTTTAATTCAATGCGTACGCAGACTATCGGCATTTTAGGGGGCATGGGGCCAGAAGCGACGCTCCTTTTTTTCCAAAAAATACTTTCCAATACTAATGCGGTCAAAGACCAAGATCACGCCCGTTTAATTATTTATAATGATCCCAAAATTCCCGAAAGATTACCGGCCATTGAGGGCAAAGGAGAAAATCCTCTGCCCATGATGATTCAAGGATTGCTTTCTTTAAAACGTGCCGGAGCAGACTTGGCAGTTATTCCTTGTGTTACGGCCCATTACTTTCTCCCGCAAATGGAAGGAAAGAGAATCCTACCCCTGATATCCATAATTGAAGCAACTATCTCTCATATAAAGAAAAATTATGCTTTTATAAATTGTGTGGGTTTAATGGCCGCTTTGGGGACAATTAGAACTGGTTTATTCCAAAGAGAATTGGCTAAGAAAAAAATTTCTACTTTAATATCCGAAGAATCTGACCTGCAAAAGGTTCAAAATAATATCTTTGCCATAAAAAATACGACCTTAAGTGATCGGAAAAAAATCAAAAGAGAGCTTATAAAAATTGGGGAAAAGTTGATAAAGAAGGGGGCTCAAGGAATTATCATTGGCTGTACTGAACTTCCGATTGTATTGACTCCTGATTGTTTTGATGTTCCTGCTTTTGATGTCTTAGACATCTTAGCCCGCGCCGCTTTGCGCAAAGCCAGAGTAAAAGTTATTCCTTAGCCTTTCAAGTTAATAACCGCAAAAGGGAATGAAGGAAACCCCATTTTAGATAACGGGCTAAAAATTGCTCTTTTTTTAATATAAAAATTTTAAGTTTACATAATATATCTTATCGGACGTTATTAATAGCAAAAATTTATTCTCCTGCAACCAATTACCAGCCAAATAATTTTAAGATTTTGCTTTAAGAAAGGCCCGTTTAAAGCCTGGTAGAGAACCTTCTATAACCCGGTCTTCTACGCAATAGGCCAACCGGAAATAACCTGGTGCCCCAAATCCTCTTCCGGGTACAGCGAGAATATTTTCCTCAAGCAAGATATTTACGAATTTAACATCGTCCGCCAATGGAGATTTTGGAAAAAGATAAAAAGCCCCTTCTGGTTTGATGAAAGAATAACCAGCCTCGGCCATTCCAGCGCAGAGCATGTCTCTTTTTCTTTTATATTCATTTACGTCCACATGGACGCCCTGCAATTGAGGCAAAATCCTTTGCATTAACGCCGGCGCGTTAACAAAACCCAAAATCCTATTACAAAAAGTTAGACCATCCACCATTTGTTTCCAATTTTCAAGGCGCGGATTTACCGCCAGATAACCAATACGCTCGCCGGGCAATGATAAATCCTTAGAATAAGATGTGGCGATAATACTTTGCTCATGTGCTTGGAAAATACTTGGGACTTTTATGCCGTCATAAACAATTTTGCTGTAAGGTTCATCGGAGAGCAGATAAATAATCTGTCCTTTATTTTTTTTAATATAATCGAGAAGATTACCTAATTTTCTTAAGCTATTTTCATCATAAACCCTCCCTGATGGATTATTCGGGGAATTTATGATTATAGCTTTGGTCCGGGGAGTTATGGCTGATTCAATTTCCCCAATATTTAAAGAAAAGTCTTCATTTGTATGAACTAACTTGCCGATTCCATTATGATTATCTACATAGAAAAAATATTCAACGAAGTAAGGCGCTAAAATCAAGACCTCATCTTGGGGATCCAAAATAGTCTTCAAAGCTACGTTTAATGCTCCCCCCGCGCCGCAGGTCATTACTATATGTTCCCATGTGAGAGATAGACCATGCTCATGGGAAAGATAATTAGCCACAGCCTCCCGGGTTTCTTTTAAACCGGCATTGGGCATATAAGCATGTTTGCCGGGCCGGGCATCATTAATTACTTCTAAGATCGCCCTTCTAACTTTTTCTGGCGGTTCAAGATTAGGATTTCCTAAGCTGAAGTCAAATACTTTATCGGCGCCAATCCGAGCTTTTAATTCTAAGCCTTGCTCGAACATCTTTCTAATCCAAGAAGCTTGTTCCATAAAATTCTTAATTTTGTTCGCTATGGCCATTTATCTTCTCCCTAATATCTTTTTATTATCTCGTGCATTACTTGCAGTGTAAATTCCATTTCTTCTTGGGTGCCGATGGTCATGCGCACTCCGTCTTTTAACATTTCCTCATCAAAAAACCGGGTTAATATTCTTTTTTCATAAAGATATTGATAAAATGAACGTCCTTCTCCTTTACGCGGGGGCTGCGGAAAAATAAAATTCGCCTGGGAAGGAATTATTTTATACCCTAATTGGCGGGCCTCGGCCGAAAACCAATCGCGGGTGGCCACAATGCGGGCAATATTTCTTTGATAATATTCTCGATCACCAAGAGCTGCCAGCACAATCTTTTGGGTAAGCTGATTGACATTAAAAGGGTCCTTAACTTTAAACATCTCTTTTATTAATTCAACAGGTCCCAGAGCATAACCCAAACGGACGCCCGCCAAAGAATAAGATTTAGAGACTGTGCGTACAATAATTACATTTTTAAAATTGGTCAGTAGGGATAGAGCATTTTCTTTAGCGAATTCTGCATAGGCTTCATCAACGACTAAGATTCCATGCACCTTTTTCGCCAATTGGGAAACTTGGGCAAGGGAAAGACTATAGCCCAATGGTGAATTAGGGTTGGCCAGGAAAAAAACCTTCGCCCGCAGGGGAGGCTCGGGAAGCTGCGGAGATGGTTCGGCCAAAGGTAAGGCAATTATTTCTGCGCCATGAATAATTCCCAAAACTCGGTAAAGAGGAAAAGTTGGTTCATAAAAGGCCATAGCTTCGCCAGGCTGCAGAAAAGTACGCACGATGATGTTCAAGACATCATCCGAACCATTGCCGCAAATTATCTGCTCGGGAGCCAACCCATAAAGCTCCCCTAATTTCTCCCGCAACTGGTGGCATAAAGGATCAGGATAAAATCTCAAATCTTGATAGGAAATTTTTTGCAGAGTTTCCGCCACCCGCGGAGACGGAGGATAGGGATTTTCATTGCTGTTTAACTTGATATATTTTTCTTTTTCTGGCGGCTGCATTCCGGGAACATATCCTTTCATGGCTATGATACACGGTCGCAAATAAGTCATTATTTTTCACCTTTCTAATAAATTATCCCGGCCATTCTTTTTTAAGGCATTAACCACCTGGGCAGGAATAAAGCTATCTCCGGGAATAAAAATAGCAAAAAAGCACAAAAAATAAGGCTTATTAAAAATGGAGCCACGCCCTTATAAATAATACCAAAGGGAACCCGAGCGATGTTCTTCACCACAAAAACATTTATGGCCACCGGCGGAATAACTACGCCAATCATAATCGTAATGCCGATGATCATGCCGAACCAAATAGGGTCAAAACCAATTTTTATGATCACGGGATAGAAAATAGGGGTAGCCAAAATCATGAAAGCCAGATCATCAATAAAAGAACCTCCCAAAAGATAAATGAGGGCAATGATAACCATAGTTACATAAGGCGGGTAATTAAGCTCAATAATCCAATCGGCGGCGAGCATAGGTATTTTGGTTACGGCTAGAAAATGGCCCAAGATTGTGGAGCCGGCAATAAGCATGAGCACCATGCAGGCAGTTTTTAGGGATTCATTGACCGACTTAAGAAAGCTTTTAAAATTGAGATCTCTTTGGCTAATAGCTAAAATGAGCACGGCCCCTACCCCAATACTGCCTGCTTCCGTGGGGGTGAAAAAGCCTTTCATCATTCCCCCGATGACTAAAAGAAAAATAAGCACCACCCACAGAACTTCTGGCAAGGAGGCTAACCGTTCCCGCCAGGCAGCCTTTTCGCCTCGCGGTCCTAAAAGAGGATTCAGCTTACACCAGGCGAGAATGATAAAAATGAAAAACAAGGCAATAAGCAAGGAAGGGATTAAGCCAGCCAAAAATAATTTGCCAATAGATTGTTCGGTGATTACTCCAAAAACGATTAAGGTAACACTGGGGGGCATCAGTATGCCCAAAGTGCCCACGGAAGCCACTACCCCGGTAGATAGTTTTTTATTATACCCATAGCGATCCATTTCTGGAATGGCTACGCTGGCAAAAGTGGCTGCGGTTGCTGGCGAAGAACCACAAATTGCTTTAAAAGCTGTAGCGCCCCCCACAGTAGCCATGGCCAATCCACCCGGAATATGCCCCAAAAATTTATAGGCCGCCTTATATAGCCTTTTAGCAATTCCGGCATTAAAGGCAATTTGTCCCATGAGAATAAAAAGAGGAATTACCGTAAAACCATAGGAAGATAAGACATCAAATATGTCTTTGGCCAATAGATTAAAAGCGGCCGGCCAAGAAACGAGATAGCCAAAGCCTAAGAAGCCCACGATGGCCATAGCGAAGCCTATCTCAATCCCTGTAAAAAATAAGGCTAAAACTAAGGTCAGCCCTACTAAACCGATAAAGCCTTCATTCATAGCGGCCGGTAAAGACTTTAAAAATATCAGCCAACAAAACAAAAATTTGGATCAAGCAAACGCCGCCTAATCCATAGACAATATAAAAAAAAGGGAATTGCAGGGTTAAAGAGACTTCACCCGATATCTGCAAATCTTTGCCCATGATGATTAAATTCCAGCCCATGATTAAGAATAAGATCATCCCCAAAAGACGGGTAGCGACCTGGAAAATTCGGCGGCCAGCCACAGGTAATTTTCCTGTAAAAAAATCCACGTAGATATGTCCGCGGGCCCAAGAAGTATAAGGGATAGAGAAGCCAATGGCAACTGCCCCGGCATAAGCCACCAATTCATAAGTACCTACAATGGGATTCTTAAAGAAGCGCAAGAAAACATCGGCCATCGTTAAAGTCATAAGCAGGATAAGGCTGCTCCCGGCCACCGCATGCAAAGTCCCACTGATCTTCTCCATGGTCGCTAAAAATTTCGAAACGCTCTTGGAATTCTCCATCATGGTCCTTTGAATTTTCTTATAATCTGGGCAGTTGTTGCCAACAAAATTGCAGCGCTTCTTCGCCAGGGAGTCCCTTAGCCTTCATCCGTTCTACATAATCTTTGAGGATGGGCTGTACAGCCTTGGCCCATCGTTCGTTTTCCGCGGCCGACAAGGAAATGATCTTGTTTCCTAATTTTAGAGTAAACTCCCGCCCTACCCTATCGATTTCATCCCAATTTTTGCCAGTCTTTTCTATCCATTCCTCGTTTACTTTTTCTATAATTTTTTGAATATCAGCAGGCAAAGAATGCCATTTTTCTTTATTCATCACCACAAAGAAAGCTGTACTATAGGCCGCGCCAAAAGATTCCGTGGTAAATTTAACAACTTCGCCCCACTTCCATCCTTGTAAAGCTTCTTGCGGCGCCATGGACCCATCAACTACTCCCCGATTTAGAGCATCATACGTTTCGCCCATAGGCATAGCAACTGGCACGCCTCCTAAAGCTTTGACAATTTTAGCTGCCATTCCGGTACAACGAATCTTCATTCCTTTTAAATCCTCCAATTTATAAACCGGCTTCTTAGTATGTAATAACCCAGGACCGTGGGCATGAAAATACATAACCTTAGTTCCGGAAAATTCTGGTGGCTGAAATTTACGGTAATAAGCATTAATCAGCTTCGTGGCCGATAAGCCGCTTTTATAGCCCAGAGGCAAATCAATGACCTCGGTGAGTGGAAATTTGCCCATGGTGTAAGCAAGCACAGACATGCCTAAGTGCGAAATTCCTTTTTCCACACCATCATAACATTTGTCGGCCGGCGTGAGGGTTCCGCCAGGAAAAATAGTAATCTTTACTCGCCCTCCAGTGCGGTTCTCTATTTCTTTGGCCCATTCTCCTGCTAAAACCGTATGCTTATGGGGAGCTGGGAAAAAGATAGAATAAGAAAGCTCAATGGGTTTGCTCTGGGGCCAGCCCCAAGAGGCCAAAGCAAAAAACCAACTGAAAAAGAAAAAAATTAAAAAAGTGCCTTTACGCTTCACGTTTTTATTCCTCCTTTTTTTATTCATTTACGGCCAAATAAAAATTTTGGTTATTTTTTCCGCCGATCAACGACTTTAGGTATCTTTTCTTCACCTTTCCCCAAGCTCTCCGGAGCCACTAGCTTCACTTTAGCGCTTACGCCAATTATTTCTCGAAAGCGGCGTTCAATTTGCGCCGAAATGTTTTGCAAATTTTTTATTTCATCAGAGAAGACTTTTTCATTTACTTCTACTTTTACTTCCAGCGTGTCTATTCCTTCTTGCCGGTCAGCGATCAATTGATAATGCGGTTCTACGCCCTCAATTTCCATTAAAATAGCTTCCACCTGAGTGGGGAAGACTTTAACCCCTTTAATGATGACTATATCATCAGTCCGGCCCAAAACTTTTTTCATACGCACGAGGGTGCGGCCACAAGGACAAGGAGAATAATCTAGGGCAGTTATGTCTCGCGTGCGGTAACGGATTAATGGAAAGGCTTCCTTCGTAAGTGTAGTCAAGACTAACTCTCCTTCCGCGCCAGGAGGCAAAACCTGCAGGGTTTGGGGGTCAATAATCTCCGCAATAAAATGATCCTCGTATAAGTGTAAGCCGTTCTTATGCAAACATTCGGCAGAAACGCCCGGGCCCATCACTTCGCTTACGCCATAATTATCCGTGGCGTTAATAAATAGACGTTCTTCAATCTCCTTGCGCATAGCTTCAGGAAATGGCTCCCCCCCAAAAAGGCCCAGTTTTAAAGATAAGCTCTTCGGATCAATTCCTGCCTCTTCCATATATTTCGCCAGGCGAAGGGCATAAGAAGGTGTACCCACCAAGGCCGTGGTCTTATAATCTTGCATGATCATCACTTGTTTTTGGGTGTTGCCTGTGGACATGGGAATCACGGAAGCGCCGATAAGCTCTGCCCCCTGATGCAGGCCAAAAGCACCTGTGAACAGTCCGTAACGAAAAGTAATCTGAACTACATCGTCTTTAGTTACGCCGCCGGCGGTAAGCACCCGCGCCGTCAATTGACTCCAGTGGTGTAAGTCGTTCTTGGTATAGCCCGTTACAGTTGGTTTGCCAGTAACGCCTGAAGAGGAATGAATACGGACTACCTCCCGCAAAGGAAGAGCAAACATTCCGTAAGGGTAACTATGGCGTAGATCTTCTTTAGTGGTGAAGGGGAAATTGGCTAAATCCTTTAACGATTGGATTTCTTCAGGTAAAATCTTTAGCTCATCAAATTTCTTGCGGTAGAAAGCTACATTGCGATAAACCCGATTTAATGTTGATTGCAAACGTTCTAATTGAAGCTGTTCGATTTCTTCCCGCGGCAGGCATTCATAGCGCTTATCCCAAATCATATCTCCTCCCTTACTCCCATATTTCGCGATACTCTTTTCCTAAATAAGCGCGTTGCACTTCCTTGTTGTGCAAAAGATCGTGACTCTCACCTTCCAAGATAATCCGGCCGGTCTCTAAGACATAGCCTCGATCAGCTATCTTCAAAGCCGCCTGGGCATTCTGTTCCACTAAAAGAATAGTGGTGGACTTTTCTCTTAAGCTTTTTATGATCCGCAAAATATCATTAGTAATCCGGGGAGCCAACCCCATAGAAGGTTCATCTAAAAGAAGCAATTTGGGTTTAGCCATTAAGGTTCGGCCGATGGCCAGCATCTGTTGCTCGCCTCCCGAAAGAGTTCCCGCGCGCTGTTTAGCCCTTTCTTTCAGAATAGGAAAAAGCTCAAAGACATTTTCTAAATCCCGCCAAATATTTTTTTTATCATCCTGAAAAAACCGTACATAGGCTCCTAAAATTAAATTGTCCAGCACGCTCAGGGGCGCGAAAATTTGGCGGCCTTCTGGGACCTGCCCCACGCCCAAGCGCAAGATTTGCTCCGTGGATAAGCCCGTAATATTTTGCCCGTTAAAGAACAGCTTTCCTTTGGCCGCTGGGCATATTCCCGAAATTACCTTCAGCAGAGTACTTTTGCCCGCTCCGTTCGCGCCTAAGAGAGTGACAATTTCCCCGGGACTCACATGGAGGGAAACATTACGTAAGACAGGCATAGATCCATAATAAGCACTGACGCTCTCTACCTTTAGCACTTTAGGCTTCCTCTCCCAAATAAGCAGCGATTACTTCGGGATGCCGCTGAATTTCCCGCGGGGGCCCTTCGGCCACTTTGCGCCCGTAATTCAGAACTAAGACTTCATCAGATACTTCCATAACCAAGCTCATATCGTGTTCGACGAGCAAAACGGTAATGCCGCGCTCACAGATACGGAATATTGTCTCGGCTAATTTGGCGGTTTCCCGCATATTTAATCCTGCGGCTGGTTCATCAAGAAGCAAAAGCCGCGGTTCAGTGGCTAAAGCCCGGGCGATTTCCAAAAGCCTCTGCTCTCCCAAAGGCAAAGCCGTAGCTAAGAAGTTAGCTTTATCCGCCAGGCCCATAAAATGCAATTCTTCTAAAGCTCGCCTTTTAGCCTCTTTTTCTTCTTGACGCATTTGGGGTAATCTCAGGGCCGCACTAAAAATTCCGGCCTTTGTCCGGAGATGCCTTCCTACCATAACATTTTCTAAGACGGTCATGTTGCCAAAAAGTTCCAAATTCTGAAAAGTGCGGCCGATCCCTAAGCGGGCAATCATATGGGGCTGCAATCCGTTTAGAATTTTTCCGGCAAATTGTAAAGTGCCGGCCGTGGGCGGAATGATCCCCGTTAACAAATTGAATAGAGTGGTCTTACCTGCTCCATTAGGACCGATGATCGACTTGATCTTGCCCTTAGCCACCACAAAATCAAGTTGATCAATGGCCCGCACTCCGCCAAAATACTTGCGCAAATTTTGAACTTGCAGGATTATCTCGGACAAAATAAGTCCCTCTATTTCTTTGGGCGCGAAAAAATCTGTTTCAACGCAAATAAAATACCGCGGGGCATAAAAAGCAAGGCGACCATTAATATAGCGCCGTAGGCTAAAACTTCAAAATCTTCTAAACCGCGCAGATACTCGGGTAGCCAGGTCAAAACCCCAGCGCCTAAAAGAGCACCCCACAAAGTCTCAGCTCCGCCAACGACGACCATCATTAAGAGCAAAATAGAGAACATTAAACCGAAGGAGCTGGGACTAATAAATGTGACAAAGTGGGCATAAAGACTCCCGGCCAACGCGGCATAGATAGCGCTCAGCACAAATATTTGTAATTTATACCGGGCTACATCTACCCCTAAGGTGAGCGCTCCTAATTCGCTGCCATGGATGGCCCGCCAGGCTCGGCCGATGCGCGAATTTACTAAATTTAATGAAAAAATCAAGACGAGCAAAAAAACAAGCCAAACTAAGTATAAAAATTTAATACCCTCTAAAGACTCCCCGCCAATGGTCAACAAGGGAATTCCCGATAATCCAGAGGGGCCGCCAGTAAGGGGAATCAATTCATTGAAGATAATATAAAATATTTCTCCGATACCCAAAGTAGCCACGGCCATATAATGGCCTTTTAATCTTAAAGTTGGTTTGCCAACTAAATAAGCAATACCTCCAGCCAAAATTATTCCCCAGATTATCCCCCACATAGGTGGCCAGGAATATTTGGCGGTCAAAATTCCGGAAGAGTATGCTCCCAAGCCAAAAAAAGCTGCGTGACCCAAAGAGATTTGTCCCGCATATCCCATGAGCAGGCTTAAACCCATGGCTATAATGGCGTTAATACCCCAAAAAACTAAAATAGTTATAAAGTATTCGTTCCCTTTAGCTAGCAAAGGGAAAAAAATTAGGCCGGCGCCAATCATTAATATTGGATATAAATCTTTTTTAGCCATTTCTCTTTAAAACTTCTTTAAAGCACTTTCTTCGGCACTACCTAAAATGCCGCTGGGTTTAAGCCATAAAACTATTAATAAGACTAATAGAGCTAAGGCGTCTTTATATCCGGAAGATATTAATCCGGCGCCTAATGATTCGATAATGCCGATTAAAAAGCCAGCTAATACCGCTCCCATACTACTTCCCAATCCTCCCAAGACCGCTGCAGAAAAGCCTTTTAAAGCCAGCATTGGTCCGCGGTCATATTCCATAAGGGTGATCGGAGTGATAATTATCCCGGCAATGGCTCCCAAAGCCGCGCTCAAGGCAAAGGATAATAAGACTAATTTCCAGACGTTTATTCCCAATAGACGGGCGGCCAGCGGATTGCAGGCGCAAGCTATCATAGCCTTACCTGTCAGAGTGCGGTTAAAAAAAATGCCAATGGCCAATACCGCAATTCCTGTGATCCCCAATACCCAAAAAATCTGGGGTTGAATGGTAGCTCCCGCCAGGTACCATGGTCGGTCACCACTAAATGCCGGCAAGCCGTAGGGGTCTTTTCCCCAGATAAACATGGCCCCTCCACGAAATAATATTGAGCCAGCGAGGGTAATCATGATTAAGGTTATTAAAGAGGCATTTTTTAGGGGGTGAATTGCTAAGCGCTCAAAGAGCGCCCCCAAAAGCGTGACTACTATCACCGTGAAAATAAAAGCCAAGAGTAGAGGAAGATGAAGCACTGTGCTGCTAAAAACCATTATTAATCCACCTAGCATGACAAATTCACCTTGGGCCAGATTAATAATTCCGGTGGCCCCATAAATCATGGTGAATCCCAGGGCTACTAAGGCATAAATACTGCCTAAGGTTAAACCGGTAAATAGATATTGACAAAGTTGACTAAGTAAATCCATATTTGGCGCATTCCGCATATAAAAAGAGCGCTTCAGGCCCGCTCTTCTTTGAAAATGAGCAAAAGCCGCAGCGCTCTTTTGC
>JBNAWB010000085.1:0-14514 GCA_049699975.1 Thermodesulfobacteriota bacterium | reverse complement strand
CTCTCTCCCTCCCGCCTGAAGTAGGTACGAATTTCAAAAGTGATCGACGGTCAGGCCAAATTCTATCTTTACATTTTTTTTAAAAATAAATATACTCAATTCCATTATGAAGCTACTGTTATCAGAGAAGGAAGTTCAAAAAAAGGTTAGGGTTCTGGCGCGGCAAATATCCCGAGATTACGCCGGAAAAGAAGTTCTTTTGGTGGGTATATTGAAAGGCGCCTTTATTTTTATGGCTGATTTGGCCCGCAAGATGACTATCCCTGTGAAAATGGATTTTGTCCGCTTGGCCAGCTATGGTGCGGGGCAATGTTCTTCAGGGAAAATAAAACTAACCAAAGATTTGGAAATGCCCATTAAAGGCAAGGATGTCTTAGTAATCGAAGACATTATAGATACCGGCATTACCCTGCGCTACCTCTGCCGATGTTTAAAAGCCCGCCGGCCCCGTTCCTTAAAAGTAGTAGCCCTTTTAGACAAACCCCAGCGGCGGCGAGTAAATTTTGAGGCCGATTACATCGGCTTTAAAATTCCGGACCATTTCGTGGTCGGCTATGGATTGGATTGCGCCGAAGAATACCGCAACTTGCGCGGCATTTATATTATCTAATCATGATGCCGAAAGGAAAAAATTTTTTATAAAGCAAAATGATCATCACCTGTCCAAGTTGTTTGACCAAATTTAAATTAGCCGAGGACCGTCTCCCTGCGGGAGGAGCCAAGGCGCGCTGTTCTAAATGCCAACACATCTTTTTTATCTCCCCAGAGCCTGCGCCTCCGGCCGCACCGCGGGAAGCTGAAATTCCGGCAGCTCCCGTTCAAATTTCTGGGCCAGGTGAACAAAAAATTAAAGTCCGGACTCCACCAAAATCTTCGGCGGCCAGAAGAGGTGCGCTGATTTTGCTTATATTTCTAATCCTGGCCGGTTTAATCTATGGATTAGGACAGCTCGGCCCGAACTCTTTCCTTAAAGAAAAAGGTCATTATTATTATTCTATGCTGAGGTCATACCTCGGGCTTAAGCAAAGCGGGCCGGGCTTTATCTCTTTGGAAAAAATAAGGAGCTATTATTTAGAAAACAAACACCGCCAGAGGATTTTTGTCGTGGAGGGAGAAGCGGTGAACCGCTGGCCTGAGCCCCGCAGCTTTATAAAAGTTAAAGGCACCCTTTTAGATGCTCAGGGTAGTAAAATCGAGGAGCAGACGAGTTACTGCGGCAACATTCTCCTGGAAGAAGATCTTAAAAATTTTCCTCCTGAGGCTATAGAAAAGAGCCTGGCGGCCCAATTTGGAGAGACTTTCGCTAATGTAAATATCCCTCCGGGAAAAGCAATTCCCTTCATGATTGTTTTTACGAAATTTTATGAGGACCAAGCTTCCGCCAAAAAGATCTCTAATTTTCAGGTAGAAGTCGTCAGTTCGCAGAAAGGAACTTGATTTTGACTGCCACCAATAACCGGATGGAAGAAATATTAAAAAAAATCCAGGTTAACATCCCCTTTCCCATGCTCGCCGAGAATTTATCCTCGATTTTAGAAATGGGGATACAACCAGAAATATATTTCAGTGCCGACATGCTTGACCGGTTAAGTTGGACCGAAGCGGAAAAAATTGCTCAACATTTAAAGGAAAGAAATTTATCTATTACTTTCCATGCCCCTTTTATGGATTTAAATCCGGGAGCAGTGGACACCCAAATTTGGCAGGTTACTCTCTGGCGTTTTCATCAAGTTATGGACCTTGTTCCTCTTTTCTCTCCGCGCACCATAATTTTTCATCCCGGATATGACCGTTTCCGTTACGATGATGACGTAGATTTATGGTTAGAAAAAAGCTTGCTTACTTGGCGGCCGTTAGTCAAAATGGCCGAAAAACTTTCGGTGCCCTTGGCCATAGAAAATGTTTTTGAAGAAAATCCCTCCATTCTGTACAAACTCCTCCAAGCTGTAAACTCGCCCTTTTTCGGCTATTGTTTTGATACGGGTCACGGTCATATCTTCTCCCAGGTGGCCCTCGGACAATGGATAGAAATTCTTGCCCCCTTTCTTTTGGAAATTCATCTGCATGACAATCATCGGCAAGCAGACGAACATTTACCTTTAGGCCAGGGCTTGATAGATTTTGCCACCCTCTTCTCTTTGCTGCGGGCCCACCATTTGCACCCCATTCTTACCATCGAGCCCCACTTAAAAGAACACCTCTTACCCAATTTACAGGCCTTAAAAAAGCTTATTTAGCCCGCCGAAATTTGGGAGCCGCCCGAGGCTCTTCCGCGGTGGTGATTTCTTCTAAAAGGGCGGCCACTAAAAGGGGAAACATTATTTCATGGTGGCCAGTAAAGTGAAACCCCTTTCCGCCGCTCAGCGTAGGGCGGCGGACCACATTAGTTAAAGGGCGGTAATGGGGAATAAAATCCATATTAGCGGTGGTAAAATCTTTTACTCTGTGCCCTAAATTGCGGGCCAGAGTCAAGGCTTTCAAGAAGACTTCAGGCAAAATTACTGCCGAACCTAAGTTTAAATAAACTCCGCCTTCCAGCTGGGAAATTAATTTCGCGAAAAGGCGAAAATCTATGTGGCTCGCTCCTCCTATGGCTTCCCCCTGGGCTTCGGGGTGCATATGGATAATATCTGTACCGATTCCCACATGGACAGTCACGGGAATGCCCAACCGTACTCCGGCCGCAGTGATACTCATTTCCCAAAAGGGAAATTTCTCCCGCCAGATCATTTCGCCCACCGCATACCCCAGCCCCCATCTTTTAGCCCATCCTTCTTTGATGGCCTGATTGAGAAATTTCCCGGTTTCCCTGGTCATGCCAAAGGATCCGCGGCTGATTTCGACGGCCACATCTTCCGATGTTTTTCCCGCAAAAGCGATCTCAAAATCATGGATAATGCCCGCCCCATTCATCGCTACCCCATGAAGGACCCCTTTTTCCATAAGCTGAATTATTAAAGGACTTAAGCCTACTTTGATGGGATGAGCGCCCATGCCTAAGAGAATAGGCCTGTTTTTTAAGTAGGCTTTTTTGAGGCGGGCGATTAATTCTCGAAAATCCTGGGCCGCCAAGATGCGGGGCAGAGCGGTCCAAAAATCTTTAAAAGTGACTGGCGCCTGCAGAGGATGGGCGAAGTCCTGCGTGTTCACCAGGCTCTTTTTCCCCTTAAGGGAAGAAGTGCGCACGCCGGCCAAAGAAATAGGCTTAATGAACCAGCCCTTTTTCAACCTTGCCATAAGCCGCCTCCCCTAAAGGGGTTTTTGGAAAAGCATGAGATCAACCATTTCGCAGATAATATGACCAATGGTAATATGCACTTCCTGAATGCGCGGCGTGCTGGTCGACTCCACGACTAAAGCTAAATCAGCGATCTTGGCCAGTTCTCCTCCCTCTCCCCCGACTAAAGCAATAGTTTTTAGGCCCATTTCCTTGGCCACTTTTATTCCTTTGATGACATTGACCGAGGCGCCACTGGTGGAGATACCTATGGCCACATCTCCGGCTTTTCCCAAAGCTTTGATCTGCTTTACAAAAACGTCTTGGAAACTATAGTCATTGCTTATGCTGGTAATTACCGAAGTATCGGTAGTCAGCGCGATGGCCGGTAAAGAGGGGCGCTCAATCAAGTAGCGGTTAATAAACTCCGCGGCTAAGTGTTGAGCATCAGCAGCCGACCCCCCATTCCCAAAAAGGAGGAGTTTGTTACCGGCTTTAAAAGCTTCGACAATAAGCCTAATTACCTGGCTCAGAGTTTCCCCATTTTTTTGCCCAAAGCGCAATTTTAAATCAACGCTTTCTTGGATTATTCTGGTGATGGCCTCTTTCATTTAAGTTGCCTTTTCAAATTAATTTGCGCCAGAAACCCACGCTTTGTCTGGACAGATTTTTTCTTGCTTAATTTGGGATTTATTTAGGCAATTATTCGCCCCTATTATTTCTGTAACTTTTTTCTGCAGGCGTTGTAAAGTAGATTCATCCAAAGGTTTAAAGTGGCGTAAGCTTTCCGCTAAAGTTTGGCGCGGATTAAAGTTTTGCAGAGTATAACGTTTCGCGCCTTTAATTGTGCGCGCCATTTCATAAATTTCCTTTTCTTGGAGAAGAGCCGGAACTATAGTAGTCCGGAATTCATGATCGACTTTCTGAGAAAGAAGGATGGCTATGCTTTTTTGAATGTTGCCTAAGCCATCTTCCCCAAGAGAAACCCCCACCATCTCTTCGTAGCGCTCTATGGTTAGGGGCGCTTTCAAGTCCATAGCCACATAATCTACTAAATTTTCTTGAATGAGTTTTTCCAAGACCTGAGGTGCGGAACCATTGGTGTCCAGCTTAATAAGCATATCCTGCCCCAATTTTTCCTTTAAAAAACGGAGGAGCGCGGGGAGCCAGCGATGGATGGTTGGTTCTCCTCCAGTGAGGCAGACGCCATCGATCCATTCGCGGTTTAAGGAGATTTTTTTAATTATTTCGGAAAGGGGAAAGTCGGGGAATTTTTCTGGACGAAGGACAAGTTCATAATTATGGCAATAAAGACAACGAAAATTGCAATAGGGGAGGAAGAGAACAGCCGCCACTTTCCCAGGCCAATCGGAAAAGGAAGTCTCTAAAAACCCTTTGATTGAATAAACCATATATCTTGGGGGTTAAATAATTGCCAAAAATCTCTGCCTAATTTTGACCGAGGGAAAGGAGATAATTCTTTATGCGTATGGCTCCCGTAAGCGAAGAAGAGTCGTCCAAGACTAAGATAGGCATTTGCGTTTCGGCTACTTTTACTAATTCGTGCCAGGCTAAATGAGCTAAAGAATCTGGATTGTCCGGACTTAACACTTCTACTTTAACCCCTAACTTAGCCAAATCGACGCTTTTTTTCACGTATTCACACTTAGGGCATCCTTCTTTGACAAAAAGAGTCATTTCTCCTTTCCTCCTTTGGGGCCATGAAAATTTTCTCTTAGCCGATAATTAGCATTATCATTTTTCGCCTCAGATAAAGGTTCTGGAAGTTTCTTCTCGAGACAGCGCAGGACGGCTATCTTTAGCTTTTCCCCCATCTTTTTCTAAGAAATAATTCTGATTGCGGAAGCGGTCCTTTAATTCTCCCAATTTGCCTTTATTCCAACTGGAGATCTTGGTAAAGTAACCAGTTATCCGGGTAATTCCTTCCACATTAGCTGAACCGCAGTAAGGACATTTTTCTTGCAGGCCACGGGATGTTCTGGCGCAATCAGGGCAAGCCGTAAATTCTGGGGAAAAGGCGATTTGGTCGTTTTGCGAATTTCGGAAAACTTTAATGATGAAGTTGGCTAAGGAATCTTTAGACGGCCGCGCCTCTCCCAACCAAAGGTGAGTTAGAGCACCTGCTTCTATCAAGGGGTGGAAGAGACCCTCTTTGCGCACCCGGTCAATCGGGTTCAGAGGGGCGCCCACATTTAAGTAGGTAGAATTGCTATAGTAAATTTCGCCCCGGGAAATATCACCCTTGACAATATAGCCCGCGCGCGGAGAAAAGTCGCGTAGATCAAGCTTGGCAAAACGGTAGGCTGTCGATTCCGCAGGTGTTTGTTCCAAAACGAAGCGCATATTATATTGGCGACTCATTTTGTCAGCCAGGAGCTTCATATAAGCAATTACCTTCAACCCAAATTTCAAGGCTTCATCAGATTCATGGAGTTGCTTCCCTAAGTGGATTTGCACCATTTCATTAAGGCCCACCATGCCAATTAAATAAGTGGCTCGCGCCAGCCGCAAATAAGGCAGGCCATCTTTATTCATGGTCAGCAGAGCTAACGGGCCCTCTGCTCCCAAGGCCAATAATCTCTCTAAGAACGCTTTCTTCTGCAGATGAGCTTGCACAGCTATATTGAAAACTTGCGCAATTTTAGTAAAAAGCTGCTCATCACTGCCCGCGCTTTGATAGGCCAGACGTGGTAAGTTCAGGGTAACATTCTGCAAAGCACAATAGCGCATCCGCCAAGGGTATTGGGCATCTTCCAGGTCAGCTTCTTCTAATTTGAAACTCAACCGACAGCATTCGGAGACTTTGGCTGTGCTCCCTCGGTCAAAGACAAAGTAAGTATTTCCTTTTTCGGCCGCCACTTCACAGATATGAGCTAAAAAGTCCAAATGGCCTGGGGTCTGAAAGAATTTTTCCGTAATGTGTACCAAAGGTTTGGGAAAGAAGAAGGGCCTACCCACGGCATCCCCTTCCCGGTAAACATCAAAGAGGGCCCAAACGAATCTTTGTGCTTCGGGGGCATATTCTGCATAAGTTTTGCCCGTAAATTCTCCTCCGGGACCGATGGCCATAACTTTTTCGAAATGTTTAGGTACTTCCCAGTAAAGGTTAATGTCCGTAAAAATGGCTTGGCCGCCTCGGGCCACAGCCTGTTGGGAAAATTCATAAATAAGCATCTGGGCTAATTGATGGATCTCTCGATCACTGAGTCCTACTAAATAAGGGGCAAAGAATAGATTGACCGCATCCCAACCAATGGCCCCGGCAAAATGACTTTGCAAGGCGGCCGCAAACTTAACCATGTGGGCTAATAAAACCTCTGGATGTTTAGCAGGCTTGGCCATGGAAAGCGAGTTGGGCAGATTGAGGCCAAATTTTTTAATATATTCTAAAGATTGGCCGGAGCAATAGGGCCGGTCAATAAAGCCTAAATCATGGAGGTGGATATCTCCCCGCATATGGGCGTCGCCAATTTCTTGCGCAAAAACATTGAGGAGGGCATACTCTTTTTTTATACGTTCAGCCAAAGTAAGATTAGTCGCTTCGGGACCGTGGGGAACGTTGGCATTCTCGCGATTCGGATGGAGGATAAGCTGATCAACATCATAAAGCGGAACTCCCAAACGGGTGTGCTTTTTCCGCGCTTCTTCCAAGCCATATTCGATTAGTTTGGCATCTACCAGCTCACGAATTAAAGGTGCGGTAACTAAAGAGATCTTCGAAGAAATAATTTGTTCTTCCACTTCGCGGCTAATTTTTTCGGCCACCTCTTGGGCAATGTTCGTTTCTCTTAAAAGAGCATCCACTATTCTTTGCCTATTCCAGTCCAAAATAGTTTCGCTGGAAGTGCGCACGAATAAGGCAAGATCAGTCGTCTCTTTCAGCGCCGCCTTAAAAGGCTTTAAAGGCAAATTAGCTCCTTTGACCGACACTTTTTGGCTACCCGGTTCCATATCCATTCCCCCATAAAAATAGCATATTTAGTATGTAAAATAATTTAATCCACTATATGTAGTATGTCAAGCAAAAAATTCAAGGTTATGAAAGAACAAATTTTTCCTCCCTTTCGCTTATGCCAGAGGTCCAGAAATTCGGCGAAATTCTTTGGTTTTTACTTGCACAAGAGGCAAAAAAATTATTTTTTGGGGCAGCATTAAATTGGTAAAGGCCGGCTAAAAATTTAATTTTTGACTTTTTATTTTTAAAACGAGGATTTAAAAGAAAATTTTAAAGAAGAAGTTCTTCAGCCACTTTTACGGTTAAGTCCCCCAACATATTGGTATAGCTACCCAGCTCATTATCGTACCAACCATAGACGACAGCTTGGGTTACCGGGATTTCTACTAAGCAAGGCCCTTTTGGGGAAGAAATTCCCTGGGGGAGTCCAGGAATTTTAGCGAGATCAACGCAAATGTGGGCCGTGCGCGTATGAGTTTCCGTTCCTTCAATAATGGCCGCCGCAAAAGGAGTACCAATTATATCAGAAGATACGTTTTGCCTTTCACTAAAGCAAAGGTATTTCTGCATATAAGTAGCCGCGGCCCGCTGGTAAACTTGATTAACTTTTTCGCGATTTATAGGATTTTCTAAGTTTTCATCCTGAATATTTACCACCAAGACTATCAAGGATCCGGTATTAGTAGGAATGCGCACTGATTCAGCAATAAACCCGATTTTCTTCATTTCGGGAATTACTAAAGCCAGGGCTTTAGCTGCTCCAGTAGAGGTAAGAATAATATTATTCATTATGGACCTGTTTTTTCTAAGGTCATCCGCTTTGGGATCAGGAAGACGATCTAAGACTTCCTGAGAACCAGTGGCGGCGTGCACTGTGACCATGGAGGCGCTTAAAATCCTATCCGCCCCGAAATAATCAAGGAGCGGTTTAACCATAAAAGCCAAGCAAGTGGTCGTACAAGAAGCGGCCGAGATAATATTGTGCTTGAGCGCTTGATACTGGTGGTCGTTTATGCCCATAACCATGGTAATTGCTTCTTCAGGCATAGCCAAAGATTTATCTTTAATCTTGAAAGGAGCAGAAACTAATACTTTTTGGGCGCCGGCCGCTAAGTGTCCTTTGATGGAACCATTTTTAATATCTGGCGGCGCAGTCGGGTCCAAAAACTTGCCCGTAGCTTCCACCACTATGGGCACCTGCATTTGTTTCCAAGGTAAATCTTTCGGATTCCGATCTCGGCGCAGGATGGTTACCGGTACCCCATTAACCAGCATCGTGCCATGTTCTTCATTCAGATTCTCAATAACTCGTCCACCTTTATATCCAAAAAGATAATTAGCCAAATGCCCGTAAGTGCTATCATGGACTATATAGTCCGCCACATCCTGGAGACTTCTTCCTGCCTCCCGCCCTATATTTACGATTAGTTCAGCAAAATATCTTCGCGCTACATGATGCCAAAGGGTTAATTTTCCGATGCGTCCCAAGCCGTTAATACCCAACTTCAAAGGACTCTTTTTATTTTCTTTCTCCGCCAATTCCCCAGCTAACTGACTGTTCATCTTTACCCTCCATCTTTTTTATTTTTATAATCAAATTTTTTGAGGGAAAATTCTCTTCCTATCCACTTTTTGGGTAAAGGCTAAACTAAAAAAGTGGGCAGATCTTCTTCGGCCTTAATTTCATGCTTCCCCAAATAAACTAACCCTTTTCTTCCATCTAAGCTGAGGAAGTCTCCTCGCTTTATTTCCACATGGTTAATAAAGAGTCTCCCTTCATTTTCCAAAACTACTAACCCGCGGCAACCTACTACGGCCGTCTTATCCAATTCAAAAGCCACGATCGCCGCGTGGGAAGTTTGTCCGCCTTTTGCGGTGAGCAGCCCATCAGTTAAAGAAATCTCCTGGATATCTTCTGGAACTGTGTCCGAACGAACAAGAATGAGGGGAGTTGTGGGCTCCAACCTGCGCCAATGATGAATCTCTTCTAAGTTGAATACTACCCGGCCGGAAAGGGCTCCTCCGCTTACCCCAATTCCTTTGCTCAAAAAATTCTCCTGCAGAGCGGGAGAGGGAGTAAATACCTCAAATTTTTCTCTTTTAGTCGATACCATATCGCGTGTCTGGAGGATGTATAGACTTGTTTCTTCAGGGCTTTCGAAAGTAAATTCCACTTCTTGCGGGTTCCACTTTTTCTCATAGACTAATGTTTTAGCAATCTCAAATAAACGCTTATATATCTTAGGAAAAGCTTCTTCTAAGTCTTCTTCTCTACCTTCCAACTCTTTTTGTTCTTTAGAGATGGGATAAGTAGAGACTAACCCACCCACAATATCTTCTCCTTGGTTGCCGGGAGTAAAATCACCCCACAAAGCAACCCGTCTAATTTTTCGGTAGGGATGGGCCGTGAAGACTACCCCGCTGCCCGAGGAGAGGCTGAGATTACCAAAGACCATGGCTTGCACAATCACCGCCGTGCCCCAATAGTCGGATATACCCATAATTTCTCGGTATTGCCTGGCTTTGATGGAATTCCAAGAAGAAAGGACTTGCTTAATGGCCACTTGTAATTGCGCCCAGGGGTCCTCGTAGATGGTGATGTGTCTTTCTTCAACGGCGCGGCGATAGGCCAAAGCTACTTCTTTCATTTCTTCCCCGGAGAATTGCCTTTTCTTTTCCACTCTGTATTTAGCTTTGAAGTGGCGCATGATCTCATTAAAAACTTCCCGTTCAATTCCATAAGACATGCCCCAGGATTGGATAAAACGCCGATAATTATCCCAAGCAAACCAACTTTCCCCCGTGGAGCGGATCAATCCTTCTACTATCTCTTCATTTATACCCACATTCAATAAAGTAGCCATCATCCCTGGCATAGATATCGTTGACCCGCTGCGCACGGCCAAGAGTAACGGACGTTCCGGATTCCCGAATTCCCGCCCAGTAGCTTTTTCAATCTGCTGCAGACCAAAGCGTACTTCCCGTTCCAAATGGTCATGGGCGTGCCGATAACGTTCAATTATCCTAAGACAGCGGAATACTTCCGTAGTCAGAATAAAGCCTGGAGGTACGGGGATGCCTTCTGAAGCTAAGACCACCAAGTTATACCCTTTACTCCCCAAATGAATTAGATCATAAGTCAAGCGATTGGGATGGTGGATTAAACAACATACTTTTTTGGGGTCATAAGTCATCAGCAAATCGAGGTCAGCTTCGTTCAAAGTTTCTCTCTGTTCAGCCAGGGTTTGTTGAATCCGGGCCAAGAAAATATCTAAGTACTGGAGGCCAAAAGTATTAGCGATCAGATCGCGAATAAATTTTTCGCCTATTTGGTGGACAAACTCATGGGGGCCAATTTCTTCCGCAGAAGGCGGCAGATATTTAGGCAGAATATTCTTCTTGCCCATTTGCCAAATTAAAAGCTCCAAGTTATTTTTATGGGCGTTCACATAATAAACGGAAATGACATCTTTAACTCCTTCGGAGAAGCCGCGGAATATGTCCAGGTACTGCATAAAGGTGAAGCGCTTTATCTCTAAAGATTTTTCTAAGAGCATAAGTTGGGTATTAAGCCGCGGCGAAAAGATGCCATCTAATTCGATAGCCCGCATAAGATACCGCAAACAGGCGATGATTTTAAAAAAGGTGGCCCGGGTAATAAAGGAAAGATCTAAAGAGTCGATGAGTCTTTCGAAATAGATATTCGCCAAATTTTCTAAACGAAAAGTTAAACCTAAGGCATCGAATTTTCTCTCGCGATAGCGACCATACAGAGAGGGAATGTCAGCTGCTATATGCCGTTTGCGGTAGATATCTTCCCGGGCTTCGAACTTTTGGGGAGAAAGAATTATTTTCTTTAAATTCTCCAGATAAGACAAGATATGTTCCAGACATTCTTCGGGGTCCTGGCGCTTGATAACCCGCAAGAGCGCATCCAAGCCCTCGAAGCCCCAGCGGGAGGCTTCCTGCAAATGGGCGGCAATTTCCTGAAAGCCTAAGTTATACTTCTGATTAATAAGCCGGTAAATCTTGATTAGTAAAGAGACCCGTTTCTTTTCCGTCTCCGCCACACCCGGTAAAGAAGCCATGAAGGCGGATAGTTCATGATCGGTGAGACCTAAAAGATCCTTCTCGCTCTGGAGTCTTTTCTCGGCAAAGATCTTTTGGACAATATAATTAACTTCCTCAATGAAGGGACCGGCCGTCTCTATCTTTTCCCAAATCTCCGCCGGCAGGAAATTCTTTAACCCCCCTTTATCTCTTAAGCGCCAAAAACGAATTATTTCTCTTACGAAATCCTCGATGAGGTTACTACTTTCCACATGACTTTGTTTACGGAGAAAATGAATGAGGATATCTTTGCGATTAGTAATTTCATCTATCTCCGTAGTTGCCTCGCGTAATTCCCCTTCCGCTCCAATTTCATTGAAATATACGGGAAATAATTTGGCCAATTGCTTAATTAAATTGTAGACGGGTTCAATTTCGGCATTGAGTAGTTTAGTTACTTCTTTTTGGAAAAGATCAGTATCCCTTATATAAATCCCCGCTAATTTTAAGTTGATTATAAGGGCCGAAAGGAGCGTACTACACCATTTTGGATTGCGGCCAATAATATCCAACCAGACACGCACATTAAGCAAATGGCAGGGGTTGCAGATTAATTGCCAATTTGTGTCCACTCCCTGCACATTGGGGTATTGAAAACCAAAATGTAAGACTAACTCTAAGAAGACTTCCACCAAAGGACTATAACCTTGATTAAAAATCTCTGCCCCTAAGGTTTGAATACACTGCAAGGCCGTATGGGGGTAATTTTCCATACTGGACTTGAGAAGGGAAAAAGTCTTAATTAGAAAATCGCGCATCCGCTCGGGGGGTTCTTTGCGGATGAGTTCTACGAGGGTATGATTAATTTCCCTTAAAGTTTCTTCGTGAATATCTTTTAGCCCAGGAATTTCCATTATTTTAAAGAGGGCTAATATTTTTTTATTCTCTAAGAGGGGGAGTTCTTTTTCCGCCGTGAGCGGAGCAGGCCAAAGGTGAGGAATCTCTTTGTAAGCCCGCACTATGTCTAAGTAAGAAGGGAAAGTCAAGAGATGACGGAGCATCTGCTCAGAAGCATTATTTTTATATTCTTCTTTAGTCGTAAAATCCTCTAATTCTTGGAGCAAAGACTTGAAGCGCCCATGAGAAATTGCCTGCAGGACATCTGGGTATTTTAATTGTTCGCCAAAAACTTGCGCGGATCCTGCTTTATCAAACCAGCAGAGCGGATCTTCTTCTTTCAGCCAGTAGGCGTAAGTAACTTTCAGACTGCGGATGAATAGGTTATTAAATTCCGGCAAAAAAGAATTTTCGGGAAGCTTAAGCAATAAGGTCTGAGCGATCTTTTTTAAAGGGATATGGCTGGAAGCTAAATAAAAAAATTGCCTGTCGGGAAGGGAAGCCAAACGTTGACAAGTAAGTTGCAATATCGGCCAAAATTCACCATGATTTTGGCCGTTAAGCTCATTAACGATCTTTTCTAAATAATTAAGCAAATAATCTATGGCTTTTATTTCTAAGCTATCAGAGTTGACCTGGTTTATTGCCTCAAAGAAGACATCAATAATGGCGGATACCGCTTGGGGGCCGCGGGGGTGACGGCTATAGGCGGTAAAATATTTTAGGGCAAAAGAGCGCATTTCCCGCAAGATTATTTCCCAATTTTTAAAGGGATGATGCAACTCAAAGAGCAAGGTCTCGGCAGCTTTCTGAATGCCGCGATAACCTTCTACGGTCTCTATGAGCACTTCATATTTGGGGTCAATTTGGAGTTGGGCAACAGATGTTTCTTGGAGATTCTTTTGCAGGGCAGCAGATTCGAGGACTTCTTGGGGAATTTCCCGGGCTCTTAATTCTTTTTGCACCTCTTCCAACTGGCGGTTCACGGTCATAGCTTAGGCCTTCGGATTTTAAAAAAATCTACTTCTCAGCCTCTAAATTGGGCTACCTTTCTTCAAGTGCCATCTAAGAAGCCAATAGAAGAATAAGAATCTCAAACTCGGCCGGCGGCAGCCATGTGTAAAATTAGATCGAGCACTCTATGAGAGTAACCCCATTCATTGTCATACCAGGCTAAGATCTTAGCCATGGTACCGATGGCTTTTGTAGAAGAGCCATCAACGATCGCTGAGTGTGGATCACCTTGGAAATCAATGGATACTAAGGGTTCGTCAGTATAAGCTAAATACCGATTAGTAGCTTCTTTAAGAGCTTTGTTTATTTCCTGCGTAGTTGCTTCTTGTTCTAAATCAATGACTAAATCTACCAAGGACACATTAGGTGTGGGGACACGGACGGCTAAGCCATCGAATTTGCCCTTCAGCTCGGGAATGACGAGAGCTACAGCAGAAGCGGCGCCAGTCTTGGTGGGGATCATGGAAAGAGCGGCCGCGCGAGCTCGGCGTAGGTCAGTATGGGGGAAGTCCAAAATACGTTGGTCATTTGTATAAGAATGGACTGTAGTCATTAGTCCGCGGCGGATGCCAAATTTATCTAAGATAACTTTGGCAATAGGCGCCATACAATTTGTTGTACATGAAGCATTGGAAACAATATGATGTTCATAAGGGTTATAGTCATGTTCGTTGACCCCCATGACGATGGTTATATCCTCGTTCTTAGCCGGGGCGGTGATGACCACCTTCCGGGCTCCCGCATCCAGATGAGCGCGGGCTCGGGTAGCATCTGTAAAATGGCCTGTGGATTCGATAACATATTCAACGCCTATATCTCGCCAAGGAATCTTTCCAGGCTCCTTAATTGCCGTAATGAGGACATCTCGGCCATTCACTAATAAGCCCTTCTCCGTAACTTTAACCTCTGCTGCCAGCCGGCCCATGATTGAGTCATATTTTAAAAGGTGGGCCAGAGTGTTGTTATCGGTAAGATCATTAATGGCCACGATTTCAATGGCCGAAAAATCTGCAGATTTTAAGGCTGCCCGCATGACGCTCCGGCCAATCCTCCCAAAACCATTTATGCCAACCCTGATCGCCATAAAGCCCTCCTTAGCGGCAAAGAATCGATTTCCGCATATAAAAAGAATATCATCAAGCTCGGAATTTGTCAAAGCCTTTGCAGACCTTGCCGTAATCCGTCACTGAAGGGTGGCGAGAGGAATTTTTATTTTTGTAATGCCCGAGGCAGGCCGGAGGCAGGCCAGAGGCAGGCATTCATTCAGAATCATGAGGCAGTGGTTTCTTCCATGGAACGAGGCGGCAGGTAGTAGGGCAAGGGCTTGACCCTTGCCGCATTCGGCAAGCCCTAAAGGCTT
>JBNAWB010000084.1:0-14709 GCA_049699975.1 Thermodesulfobacteriota bacterium | reverse complement strand
CTCTCTCCCTCCCGCCTGAAGTAGGTACCAATTTCAAAAGTGATCGACGGTCAGGTTTAATTTCTATTGACATAATTTAAAATATTGGTAAAAATCAATTTGATTTTATAAATTCCATTCCCATTTTTTATGCCTTACCATAGAAGAAATATTAGTCGCAGGAAAGTCTTTTCCGGAGTAGCACTTCTGTGTGCAGCTGTGCTGCTCATGTTAATAAAGAGCGAGGATATTTCTTTTGCTTGGCAAGTAGCCTGGATACCCTTCTTTAGCTTGGGAATTTTCTTTTATTTATGGGGAAGATTTTTTTCTAAAGCTGATGAATGAAGAAAAATAAATTCGCGCACGCGGGGGAGAATATAAAAATTTTCTAAGTCGTATTTAGCTAATTCTTGAGCTAACAGCTTGGCTCTTTCCCATGCTGGATAACGGGAATCAATAATGATTAAAGAGCGGCTAAATAATTTACAAGCACCGCTATGCAAGGTAAGTTCTTCATCAGCTAAATTTTCGTAACGCACTTCTATGCCTAATTGGAAAGCAAGGCTTTCCAATTGTTGGAGGAGAAAAAAAGAGTAATAATCGTTCTTCATTCTGGTAATGAAAATCAAGCTGAGATTAATTATAAGGAAAAACATCGGCGAATGCAAATTCCTCATTCTGGGTATCCCCGGCTGAGGAGAGAAAAAGGGGAAGGGAAAATATTCGGGAAGCCTCAGGAAGTTTTTCCACTTTGGCTGAGGCATTATAAATATTTCGCGGAGCTTAATTAAGACTTAGTTCCATGAAGGCCTACTTAGATATCGAGACATCATTCCGGGGAGAAATTACCATTATCGGAATTTTTGTTCCCCCTCATCGGCTTATCCAGTTAGTTGGCGAAGAAGTAAACTGGACCAACCTTTGGAACGCCTTAAGCGGCGTCTCTACTTTGCGCACCTATAATGGATCGCGCTTTGACCTGCCCGTAATAAAAAGAGTACTTAAGTTAGATTTGCGCAAATATTTTAATTGCCGCGATTTAATGTATGATTGCTGGAAGAAAAATTTATACGGTGGTTTAAAGTGTGTGGAAGAAAAGCTGGGTATTGGACGACTATCCAAAGGAGTGGACGGAATAGAAGCTATGCGCCTCTGGGAGCGTTACCGGCTTTACAACGACCAAGAAGCTCTCCAACTCCTCCTGACTTATAACCGAGAAGATGTAGTAAATCTGTTTCACTTAGAAACTTATCTGGAAGAAAATCTTTATCCAGATAAGAATATATAGAGGGGAAGAGTTGATTTACGGCAAAAAAACTATAGGAAGGAGGGCATAACGATGAAAGTTTGGCAGAAAGGAATATGGGGATTAGTTTTTATTTTAGGGATTTTATTTATTTCCTTTTCCGGGGCCTTCGGCCAAGAGATTAAAATTGGGGTAGCTGGGCCTATGGCTTTTGTGCAGGGCCAGCATCATTGGTGGGGCGCTGAGTTAGCCCGTGATGAGATTAATGCTAAAGGTGGAGTTTTAGTGGGGAATACAAGACGGCCAATAAAATTAGTAAAAATTGATACTAACGAAATTTTAAATGTTCCAGATGCGGCCAGCGCTATCGAAAGAGCCATAACCCGGGATAAAGTTGATTTCTTAGTGGGCGGGTTCCGGACAGAAGCGGTTTTTGCTATGCAGGATGTAGCCATGGAATATAAAAAGATTTTTATGGGGTGCGGGGCGGCTCATCCTGAACTATGTACCCGAGTGGCTAAGGATTACAGCAAATACAAGTATTGGTTCCGCGTCTCACCTCTTAATTCAATTTATTTGGGCAAAGTAGACTTCCTGCTCTTAGCTATGGTGGCCAAGATTATTGGTAAAGAATTGGGAATTAAACCAAAGGTGGCGTTGATTGCGGAAAAAGCAGTTTGGGCTGATCCCATTGTTGCTGCTGGCAAAGAGAATATACCAAAGATGGGCATGGAGATTGCCGGTGAATGGCGGCCGTCGGCGGTAGCGACTGATGTAACTGCCGAATTATCGGCCATAAATGCCTCGGGAGCTAATATTATATTTACCTCTTTCTCTGGACCAGTGGGCATTCCTTACGCCAAGAAGTGGGGAGAACTTAAGATTCCAGCCGCATCCGTAGGCATCAATGTGGAAGCCCAGAAAAAAGGCTTTTGGGAGGCTACGGCCGGTTTGGGAAATTATGAAATGACTATGAATACCTGGGCCAGAGTTGAAATGACACCACGCACCATAGGTTTTTACGATGCTTTCGTGAAGAAAGCTGGCGAATTTCCTGCTTATACGGCCGCTACTTATGATGCTATTTATATCTTGGCCCAAGCCATCGAGAAAGGAGCAACCTTAGACGCCGACAAATTAGTTCCCATAATGGAAACCACCGAATATGTAGGCACATCAGGGAGAGGCGTTTTTACTAAAGAACATGATGTTCCTTTTGGTCCGAAGAATTATACGGGTATTGGCACCCAATGGCAGAATGGGGAATTAAAATGTGTTTGGCCCGATGGGTGGGAAGGGATCATGTATAAAGGAACCGTTAAATACATAATCCCGCCCTGGGTTGTAGAGAAATATAAGAAAAAATAGGATATAGATTATTCTTTGCCGCCTTGCTTCCCCCCCTTTTTCTAAAGGGGGGGAAGGGGATTATAGTATAAAAATATTTCCCGCAAGAGAGCGAAGGAGCTCGAAATCAATGGTGGAAAATATTTTAATAAATGGTCTGATTAATGGTGGCGTTTATGCTCTGTTGGCTATTGGTTTTTCTTTGATTTTCGGGGTCGCCAGAATTGTTAATATAGCCCACACGGCTTTCTATATGCTGGCGGCCTATTTTATCTTTACCTTTTCCACGCGCTTAGGCTGGAACCCTTTTCTTTCCATTTTATTGACCGTGATTTTGGTCCCTATTGTGGGTGTGGTGACTTATAAGCTTACTATAGAGCCGATCAGAGAGCATGAAATAACCGTCATGATCGTCACTATTGCTGTGGCTATGGTTTTTCAAGAATTAATGCTCATCATCTTTGGTGGTCATTTCCGAGGAAATCCCAGTTTGTTTCCCGGATTTTTTGAATTTGCGGGCGTGCGCGTAAGCATTCAACATCTGCTCACTTTAATAGTTGTTTTTGCGGTGCTCATAATCACCTGGGAAATTTTATTCAAGACAAAACTGGGCCTAGCTATTCGGGCGACTGCCCAGGATAGAGAAGTCGCCAACTTAATGGGGATGAATGTAAACCAAGTGGCTATGATCACTATGGCTATTGCAGTGGCTATGGCAGCTATTGCCGGAGCTTTAATAGCTCCCCTTTTCGTAGTCGAGCCATATATGTGGCTTCATCCGCTGGTCATGATGTTAGCCGTAGTGGTCTTAGGAGGGTTGGGTTCCATCAAAGGAAGCTTCTTGGGAGCTTTCATTTTAGGGTTTTCCGAGACCTTAGTGGTCTTTTTAATCCCTTTAGGGGCGTTTCTCAAAGGAGCTCTTTCTCTTTCCATCATGATTGTTGTGCTATTACTTCGCCCCGAGGGCTTATTTGGCGTAGTTTTCGAAGAGGAGAGATAGGATTATGGACAAATTATTATTCTTCCCGCGACTATGGCAACTCTTGCAGAAGGAAATTTTTATTCTTCCCGGCCGCATCATAGTTTTCTTTTTTTGTATTTTCTTATTAATTCTTCCTTTAATTATGGATGATCCTTATCTTTTGCGCATAATTATTTTTTCTTCAATCTTTGCCATCTTTGCCGCAAGTTGGGACCTCCTTTCCGGTTTTACGGGACAAGTTAATTTCGGGCAAGCCTTGTTTTTCGGGGTGGCTGCTTACACTTCCGCTTTACTTAACTTGCATATGGGTTTGCCCCCTTGGGCTACGGTCCCTTTGGGAGCCCTCATGGCGGTGGTGGCCGGGTTAGCCGTAGGGATTCCCTGTTTGCGGTTGCGCGGTCCGTATTTAGCCCTGGCTACTCTGGCTTTTCCGATTATTCTCATGGGGATTGTTTTTACTATCCCCCAAATCACTGGGGGAGAATTGGGTGTATCGGGAATTGCTCCTTTAGCCCGTTCCCGGGTGATTACTTATTATATTTGCGTAGGCTTGATGATCGGGTTGGGATTAATCATGTGGAAGATAGCTACTTCCAAGACGGGCATTATTTTGCATGCTATCCGCGAAGATGAGATTGCCGTGCGCGCATCCGGGATAAATACCACAAGGTATAAATTAATTGCTTTTTCTTTGAGTGGCCTTTTTGCGGGCATAGCCGGGGGGATTTATACGCATTTCATGAAAATAGCTGGACCTTCTACTTTGGAGGTGTCTCTTTCTTTTCAAGCCATCATCTGGGCCATCTTCGGCGGGGTAGCGACAATTTATGGTCCCATGGTGGGCGTGTTTATCCTCTTTCCGCTTATGGAACTTTTACGCATCTTGCCCGAGATTAGGATTCTTTTATTTGCCCTAATCGTCGTGCTCATCCTACTCTATATGCCGGAAGGGATAACCACCTGGATCCGGGAGCGAATGGAAAAAGAGTGTCCCCGCTGCAAGATCAAAAATGCTGGCTGGCGAGAAAATTGCCGAGTCTGCTTTGCGGAACTGGAGTAAGGAGGAAAAGCTTAAAGTCCTAAATATGTCTTCCTGATAGCCTCATCCTGCAAGAGAAGCTCGCTCGTCCCGGAGGCTACCACCTTTCCTTGGGAAAGAACATAATTTCGGGAGGAAAGACGGAAGGCAGAACTGACATCCTGTTCAACTAAAAGGACGGGGATACCAGATACTTGAATTTCTTTGATGCGCGTGAAAAGTTCTTTGCGGATCAAAGGAGCCAGCCCCGTAGAGGGCTCATCAATACAGAGCAATTGCGGCCGATACATTAAAGCCCGGCCAATGGCCAGCATCTGCTGTTCACCACCCGAAAGAGTTCCGGAGACCTGCTTTTCTCGCTCTTTGAGTACGGGAAAGAAAGAATAAATCTTTTCTAAATTTTTTTTAAATTGCTCCTCATCTTTCAAAAGATAAGCGCCAGCTTTTAAATTATCCAAAACACTCATTTCCCGAAAAGGGCGTCTCCTCTCGGGGCAGAGAATTAAGCCCCGGCGGGATATTTCGTGCGCGGGAAGGTGGTCAATTCGCTCTCCGCGAAATTCAACGGTTCCTTCGATAGTTATATCTCCATACTTCGACCCCCGCAAAGTTTCTCTTTCCCAGCGCACCAGCCCCGTGATGGCCCGCAGCATGGTGGTCTTACCCGCACCGTTAGGGCCAACCACACTTACCAATTCACCTTCCTTTACTTCCAGACTCACTCCATTAAGGATGGTAGCTGTGTCATAGCATACCCGCAGGTTTTTTACTTCTAAGAGCACTTAGATTACCTCCTCCCCGATATAAGCCTCAATGACCCGAGGGTTTTTGACCACTTCTTGCGGCGGACCATCGGCAATAATTTCTCCGAAATGAAGGACGATAACGCGATCAACAATCTTCATGAGCTCTTGCAGTTTATGTTCGATTATAATCATGGCCGGCCCTTCGCTATGCAAACGACCAAACCTCCCTCCTTTGTGCAAACGTTTTATAGATTTGGCCAGCAGATCCGTTTCGGCCGGATTCAGTCCTCCGAAAGGTTCATCCAAGAGAAGTAATTCTGGATCGGTGGCTATGGCACGGGCAATTTCCAGGCGTTTTAAATCCCCGTGAGATAAAGATGAGGCGCGTTCTCGCGCCAAATCAGAAATGCCGGCAAATTCTAAAGCATCAAGAGCTTTAGCTTCAATTTTTTTAACCCATTCTCCTCTCTTCAAAGCCCGGGGAGATAGACACGGTACCATTACATTAGCAATAATGGGTAACCTGCGGAAGGGCCGGGTAGTTTGAAAAGTACCGGCAATTCCTTGATTGACAATTTCCCAAGTAGGCAGGCCGGTAATATTTTGGCCTTTAAATTTAATATATCCGGAATCTGGCTTTAATATCCCCGTAATCAACCGGAGCAGGGTCGTCTTGCCTGCGCCATTCGGCCCGATGAGACCGACAATTTCTTCCCGGCTCATTTGGAAGCTGACCTTATTTACCGCGGCCAGGCCGCCAAAATGCTTGCTGAGCTGATGGACTTCTAAAAATGGCTCATTCATTTAGCTCTCCAAAGATTCTTCTCTAAGCTCCCGGCGGGAAATTTTGCCCACATCTGTCTTGGGTAGTTCACCTCGAAATTCGACAATCTTTGGTACTTTATAATGGGCTAATCTTTCTTCACAATATTTAATGATTTCTTCTTCCGAAATTTTTCCTCTGGCCTCGGGCTGCAAAACAACCATAGCTTTGATAAGTTGACCCACTTTGGGATCAGGAACACCAATTACTCCCGCCGCTTTAATTTGCGGATGGGCATAAAGAACTTCTTCAATATCCTTGGCAAAGACTGAGTATCCTTTATATTTAATTAAATCCTTCTTCCGATCGTAAAAATGAAAGTATCCCTCTTCATCCATTTTCACTAAGTCCCCTGTGCGCAGCCAGGTTTCTCCATCAATCTCGATTAATTGGTTTTTAGTGTCTTCCGGTTTTTTCCAATATCCTTGCATGACATTCGGGCCGTGCAGGATAAGTTCGCCGATTTCACCCACGGGCAGGAATTCATCTTTTTCCGGATCGATGATTGCTGCCTTAATATTCGGTAAAGGGACGCCAAATGAACCTGTCTTGGGCCGTCCGTAGGGATTAGTATGGGAAACGGCGCTACATTCCGTAAGCCCATAGCCCTCTAAAATTCGGGTACCCGTCTTTCTTTCCCAATCCCTTACTGTAGATTCATGGAGGGTATCCGCCCCGCAAGTGATCATTTTGAGGCGCTTCCAGTTAACGCGGTCAGTTTTATCATATTCTTTAAGATATTCATACATAGTGGGCACGCCATAGAAGATGGATGCTTTGTAATCTTCTATCGCCTCCAGAATTTTTTCTAAGTCAGGAGTTGTAAAGAGAACAAGCGTGGAACCATAACTTAACCCATTAAGCATAACTACCACTTGTCCGTAAATGTGATAGAAAGGCAGGAAGGCCAAGACAGTTTCTTTCCCTTCTTCAAAGATGGGCCAGAAAATTTGGGTTTGCGTACCACAAGCAATGAGATTGTAATGACTGAGCATAGCCCCTTTGGGTGAACCCGTCGTACCTCCTGTGTAGGGAAGGCAAGCCAAATCTTGCCGCGGATCAATTTTTATCTCCAGAGAACGAGGGGTATATTTTTTCATCAAACTCTGGAAATGATGGAGCCCTGGTTGTTCTTTTATTTGCGGCGTAGGGAGTTCCATTTCCCGCGAAATTCTGCCGAAGAGGCTCTTACCCAAAAGTTTCTTCAAAGGCGGGAGATATTCGCCAATGTTGGTGACAATTATTTCTTGCATAGGGAAATTAGTTTTTTCCACATTTTCGTAGAGGATATCTTGGCAGATTATATATTTGGCTTCGCTGTCCGCCAGTTGATATTTTACTTCCACGCTGGTATAGACTGGGCTGATGGGGGTTACGGTCGCTCCGTTCTTTAAAATGGCAAAATAAGAGATGACATATTGGGGGCTATTAAGGAGATAAAGGGCTACCCTTTCTCCTTTTTTTATTCCCAAATCATGTAAGGCAGCAGCCAGACGGTCAACCTGTTCTCTAAGCTCTTGGAAGCTGATTTTTCGTCCATAAAAAATGAGCGCGGTTTTTTCTCGATAGCGGGAAGTAACATCATCAAAAACTTCGGCCAAAGATCTTTCGGGAATGGAAACTTGGTCAGGAACGCCGGCCGGGTAAAATTTCAGCCATGGTCTGGCTTCATAAATTTCTTTGTAGCCCATATACCCTCCCCCCTCTTTTTATTTGACGATTTTATTAGCATGGGCTAATTTAAAAGTCAAATTAAAAAATGCTGGCCGGGTAATGCCTCACTGAAGGGTGATTTTATTAAATCAGCGAGGTTAGGTCGTAAGGTCATCGCGAGGGAGCGTAGCGACCGTGGCGATCTCGTAATGGATGGAAAATAAAGAGCTGGCCACGCTCCCCCGTAACAATGGCGGGCTCGCTCGCCATGATGAGAAAGTAGGGCAAGCCTTTATGGCTTGCCAAATACAGCAAGGGCCAAGCCCTTGCCCTACTGCTGCCGCCTCGTTCCATGGAAGAATAACTGCCTCATGATTCTGAATGAATGCCTGCCTCTGGCGCGGTTCTGGCCTGCCTCGGGCCTGCCTCCACCAGAGCCCCGCAAGGATTTATCAATCCCAGCTCAGGTTAAAATTTAAAAGTGATTAAAGATCAGAAAAAAAGGTTGCAAATCTGTTTTAAAAAAAGATAAAATCAATTCGCTCTCTTTTTATCCTTTTTTGGGGAAAGAGGTTACAGTGGACATTAAAAGATCATATTATGAAGATATCGAGCTTTTTAAAAGTAAAACAGTTTTGGTTAGTTCTTTAATTTTTTTAGTCTTCCTTATTTTCTTGCCTTGGATTGTAGCTAAGACTCATGTATTAGGAATTTCAATTTACTTGCTCAACCTGATCATCATTCACTGCATAGTGACCATCGGCTTGAATATACTGGTAGGATATACAGGTCAGATCTCTTTGGGGCATGCCGGATTTTTTGCCATCGGCGCTTTTACAACAGTCATGTTCATTACTAAATTAGGAATTCCCTTCCTCTTGGCGCTACCCATGGCCGCATTCATTTGCGCTGGGTTTGGTTTTCTTCTTGGTCTACCTTCATTGAGATTAGAAGGACCTTATTTAGCCATTGCCACCATGGGTTTTGGGATGGCGACCACGACGACCATCAAGCATATGGAACTTTTTGGGGGGCGCATGGGCATGCAGGCGCCTAAACTTTATCTTTGGGGTGCGCCTTTGAAAGACTTCCATTTTTATTATCTTATCCTTTTTATTGGAATTCTTTTGACCATCGCCGCCGTCAAGCTTTTCCAAACCAAGGTTGGACGAGCTTTCATCGCCATCAGGGATAGTGACGTAGCAGCGCAGACCATGGGGGTTAACCTCAGTTATTATAAAACTCTTTCGTTTGCGGTCAGCGCTTTTTATACAGGAATAGCCGGGGGGCTCTATGCCTTTATCTTGGGCTTTATAAACCCAGAAGGATTCCATATCATTATGTCGATAACTTTTCTGGCTATGGTCGTAGTGGGGGGCGTAGGTTCCATAATGGGTTCTATTGCCGGAGCCACATTGATGACTTATTTGGACGTCAAATTACAAGCTATCCAAGACATACCAGGTCTGGGTGCCCTGTTAGTAAGCTTTTCGGAAAAGTATATGACCATGGGCGGAATTTCCAACGTGGCCATTATTGTCTATGGCCTGATCATGATTTTGATCGTGATCTTCGAACCTTTAGGAATTTTTGGGATTTGGCTGCGCATTAAAAAATATTGGAAAACTTATCCATTTTAAGAAACGTAAGGGGCAAGGCGTGAGGGCGCGAGAGGGTAAAAGCAATTAAAGATATGCCTAATGCTCTTGGGCCTCAGGGCCTTAATTAGGAGGGTAGATGCTTGGGCAATTAATTATCAGTGGTCTGGCAGTGGGTTTTTGTTATGCTTTGTTAGCTTTGGCCATGGTTATTATTTATAAAACTTCGGAAGTTCTTAATTTCGCCCAAGGCGAGATGGCCATGATCAGCTCTTTTATTGCTTTTGTATTATTAGAAAGCTATCACTTATCTTTTCCTTTGGCTTTAGCTTTGACTTTGATATTCGCCGCTGCCTTAGGAGCATTTTTAGAATTCGCTTTCTTAAGGCCGGCGAAAGACCCCACGGTCATTGGTTTGATCATCATAACTTTAGGATTTGAAATGATCCTTATGGGCTTAGCCAGTTGGAAGTTTGGTCCTGATCAACGGTCTATGCCCTTTCCTGTATCGGGATTTGAAACTTATAATCTTGGTGGCCTGGTAATTAGCAAGATTAACTTCTGGACTATTATCTTGTGTTTAATTTTAATGAGCATACTCTTCTTCTTTTTCCAGTATACAAGGCTGGGCACAGCTATGCGCGCTACGCAACAAAACCGTTTAGTAGCCCGCCTCATGGGAATTCGTACCAAGCGCATATTTTCTTTTACCTGGGCCCTCAGCTCATTTATTGGGGCAGTAGCGGGAATGTTCATCGCGGCCCTCACTGTCTTAGATCCGCCGATGATGATGGACCCGTTAATGAAAGCCTTTGCCTCGGCCGTTTTAGGAGGTATGACCAGTTTACCGGGAGCTGCCCTGGGCGGGGCTATATTGGGGGTGGTGGAAAATTTATTTGGAGCTTATGTGTCTATGGCTTTTAAGTCAGTTGTCGCTTTTGCCATTATCATCCTCATGCTCTGTATTCGGCCGAGTGGATTATTGGGAAAACATTTTGTTAAGAAAGTCTAAAATTTGAGGAAAGGGGGTGAAAAGGAAAACCAAAAGAGAAGATCGGTTTAAGGGAAATAGAATTCCCTAAAAAACAGAAAGAAAGGAAGGAGGATATGAAAGCAAAAGTATTTATTTTCGGGATGGCATTAATGGTGGGCTGGAGCCTGTTTCTAATGGGAAATAGCTCAGCCCAAGCTGTTAGGGGAGTAACGGATACAGAGATTTATATCGGTCAATGGGGCCCCCAGACGGGTCCGGCCGCCCCTTGGGGAGCAGTAGCGCGGGGAACTGGCTTGTTCTTTAAAGGAATTAATGATGAAGGTGGGATCAATGGCCGCAAGATAAAATATTTCTTACGAGATGATGCTTATCAGCCGGCAAAGACTAAGGCTATTGGTAAAGAGTTTGTAGAACAAATTGGCGTATTTGCCGTGGTTGGCGGAGTGGGTGTGGCCTGCGGAATGACGAATCGGGATTATTTTATGGAGAACAAAGTAGTCTGGGTCGCTCCAGCCACAGGAGTTTATAACTGGATCCAACCTTTCCAAAAATACCTGTTTGCTGTTTATCCTCTTTATGACGATGAAGCCTATGCTCTGACGAAGTTCTTGTATGAGCAGAAAAATTTTAAAAAGATTGCTATGTTTTATCAAAATGATGACTATGGTAAACAAGGTCTCATGGGTGTGGAAAGATATTTGAAAGAAAAGAATATTAAATTGGTCGCTAATGTTTCCGCAGAAGTTACTGATCGAGATTTAAGCACCCATGCCCTTAAACTGAAGGACTCAGGAGCGGAAGCAGTAATTATGTGGGCCATGCCCACCCATGGCGCTTTATTGTTAGGCGAGTGTGCCAAGATAGGTTATAAGCCGCAATGGGGTACAAGTAATACCCTTTCGGATGCCCCCTTAATGTTGCAGATTACCAAAGGGTTGTGGGCGGGCATGATCCATTCCAATTTTGGCGAGGTTCCTGATTCAGATCATCCTTTAATGGTTAAATATCGGGCTTGGCATCAAAAATATGAACCGAAAGAAAGGTGGGGTACATTTTATTACGCAGGCATTTTATTTGCCGAACCCTTAGTGGAGGGATTGAAAAGAGCGGGTAGGAATCTGACTCCTGATTCTTTAGTCAAAGCTATGGAGAGTCTCAATGGGTGGCAGGGTATTGGCCCGCCGATTACTTTCTCCCCCACGGAGAGACAAGGGGGCAAGCACGTGTTTTTCGGTCAGGTTCAGCCTGATGGCAAAATTAAAAGGTTAACCGACTGGATTAGGATTACTAAATAATTAGGCGAAAAAAATTTGGCCGAGAGCTGGCCGCAGGCAGAATCTTTAAACACCGGAGAGATTGGATGGGGAAAGAGGAGATAATTTTTCCTTCCCCCATCCAACTGGCGCATTTTATCGGGGAATAATATGGCACAATTGAGGGTTGAGGAGTTATCAATAAGTTTTCGCGGATTGAAGGCTTTAAGCAAAGTTAGTTTTCGCGTAGAAAAAGGCGAAATTTACGCGATCATCGGGCCGAATGGAGCAGGCAAGACAACTGTGTTCAATTGTATAAGCGGCCTCTATAAACCCGACGAAGGAAAGATCTTCTACAAAGATCGGGAGATTACCAATCTGAAGCCGCACCAGATTGCCCAAATTGGCATTGCCCGCACTTTCCAGAATATAGAACTTTTCTCCCACATGACCACCATGGACAACCTCATGTTAGGGAGACACGTGAAAATAAAATATGGACTGTGGGCCGGATGCACATTCTTAAATGCCCATTCGCGCGCGGCGCGGGAAGAAATTAAAAATCGGGAAAAAGTAGAGGAAATCATAGATTTTCTGGAGCTGGAAGCTGCCCGGGATAAGATGGTGATCAATCTACCGTATGGGACGCAGAAATTGGTAGAATTAGGTAGAGCCCTTGCTCTGGAACCAGAGGTCCTCCTCCTTGATGAACCCTCGGCGGGAATGAATTTAGAAGAAAAGGAAAATTTAATATTTTCCATCCGCGATATTCGGGATGATTATGGAATTACGGTGCTTTTAGTGGAACATGATATGAATTTGGTGATGGGTATTTCTGACCGAATTTTGGCTTTGAATTATGGGCAGGTGATTGCGGAAGGGGAGCCTAAAGATATTCAGCAACATCCCGAAGTGTTGAAAGCCTACTTAGGAGAGGGATAAAAAGTGGCCAGTATCTTAAAGGTGAAGAACATAGAGACTCTTTATTACGGATTGATCAAGGCCTTAAGGGGAATTTCCTTGGATGTGCAAGAGGGGACCATATCTGTGATTCTCGGGGCAAATGGAGCGGGTAAAACTACGACTTTAAAGACGATTATGGGGCTCCTGGAAGATCAACCCGATAAAGGCACGATCGAGTTTATGGATAAGAGAATTGATGGTATGGACGCGGAAGATATTGTCAATTTGGGAATTGCCATGGTACCTGAAGGCCGGGAGGTTTTTCCGGAATTGACGGTTAAAGAAAATCTATGGATGGGGGCGTATATAAGAAAAGATAAAAGGGGAGTGCAAGAAGATTTAGAGCGGGTGTATCGCTACTTTCCTATATTAAAAGAGAGATTTGGGCAACAAGCGGGCTACCTCAGCGGAGGCGAACAGCAGATGTTGGCCATTGGTCGCGCTTTAATGACCAGGCCGAAATTGCTTATGCTCGATGAACCTTCCTTAGGTTTGTCACCCATTTTAGTCCGGGAAATTTTTAAGATCATCCAGACGATTAATCAAGAAGGTACCACCATTTTATTAGTCGAGCAGAATGCCCGCATGGCCCTGGCCATTGCCCATTTTGGTTATGTTTTAGAAACAGGACGCATTGTCTTGGCCAATAAGCCTGAGATATTGATGGAGGATGAGGACGTCAAGGAATTTTACTTAGGAATAAAATCAGAAGTTTCGGGAAAAGGCTACCAACGTTGGCGGCGCAAGAAACGCTGGCGGTGATTTTATTTTGATCGACCTTGGGCAATTTTAAAGGAACATTGGCCAGAAAGGGAGCTTAAAAATAAGTGGCAAAGAGAAAATTAAGAAGAGGATTTTATGGCTAAATTAGGAAGCAAGAAAAAGCCAGCGGTGGTGAGAGTTCAAACCGTGGAACGAGCTCAAGAAATTATGGATCTATGTAATGAGCGAGGATGGAAAGTAATAGTAGGTATTGAACCAGAGAAACCAGAGAACATTGAGGATATCAAGTGGCTCTTAAAGAAAAATACTGACCAGTCTAAAATCATTAAAACAGCTCCTCTCAAAGTAAGTCCCAATGATTATTGTCCTTGCGGCAGCGGATTAAAGTATAAAAAATGTTGCCTGCTCAAGGAAAGATGAATAAGGCCTTAAATAATTTTTAGTATTTAAGCACTTTTTTCTATGGCGTAATCTCTTATATCTAAGAACCAATGTTTCCAAAATCCTGCTTTTAATATTTTTTCCGTTTTTTTAATGCTTATTTTCTTTTTAAATATGGGCCCGTCATACACAAAAGTATGAAATTCACCATTCTCTCCACATGGACAAATTTTTCTATCGGTCAGCTCTTTAATGAGTTCGTAATCTACTTGTCTACCCAAAAAATCTTGGTCAAATAAATCAGCTTTAGCGCTTACGACTAAGGCTCGGAATCCGGCCGCGACAAATTCTGCAACAACTTTTTCCGCTGGTATATTCCATAAAGGTTGGATAGGAATAATTTTTAATTCCTGACATACTCGATCCACCCAGCTTTTATGCTCTTCTAAGTAGACATCACCAAAGATCATTCCCTGAATTTTTTCTTTTTCCATTAGATGGTTCACCGTTAATTTAAATTTTTTTTCGTATTCTTGCATATCAGCAGGTACCGCTACTTGCCTAATGGGAATATCGAGCGCCTGAGCTTGCTGAATCATTAATTCGCTGGCCAGGCCATGGAAGCAGCAACGTTGGTATTCTTCAGAGATAAAATTAAGTAACAGACAGACTTCCTCTCCTTTTTGCAAAGCTTTATAAAGGGCCAGGCAGCTATCTTTACCACCGGACCAAGAAGATATTAATTTCATTTGTCGACTTTTATTGATGAGTAAATTAATTTTTGGATCTTCTCCAAATTTTACTAACTAAATTGCAAAAGAACCTAAATTTTTAATTATTACTCAGAGCGATTAAATATTTACACTCATTCTCCTCACCCTCCCCTCTCCCCAGGCGTGGGGAGAGGGTTAGGTCGGAATCGACTCTTACCGAGGTGAGGGGTTAAGAATAGCGGATGTCATTTATTTAATGCTCTCATTAA
>JBNAWB010000083.1:0-14906 GCA_049699975.1 Thermodesulfobacteriota bacterium | reverse complement strand
CCCCTCCCGCCTGTCTCCTGCTGGTGAGAAAAATTAAAACTGATCGACGGTCAGCAAATGATAATATTGACAATAAATTTTATTTGACGCATATTATTGATTAATTTATTCGAGAGCATATTTTGCAAAAGACATTTAATTATCGCCCTCGCCCTATTCTTTTCGGGAAAAAGCAAAGAGGCAAAAAGCTGGCAATAAAGGAGGCTTGATGGCTGAAGAGTTTTTAATTATGGAAAAGCAAGAAAAAGTGGGCACGATAATAATTAACCGCCCGGAAAGGAGAAACGCTCTTTCTCCTTTGATGCTATTTAAGATGGCAGACCTTTTGGCAGAATTGCAAAAGGGAGATGAAATAAGGTGCGTAGTGGTCAGAGGAGCTGGAGACAAAGCCTTCTCTGCTGGCTATGATATTTCCGACTTGCCCGTAGACTTAACTCCCGAGATGGCTGAGGCATTCCGCACCAAGAACCCTCTGCGCACAGCGCTGAAAGCGATCATTGACTTTCCTTATCCCGTAATAGCTATGATTAATGGGCACGCTATTGGTGCTGGATGCGAATTGGCCATGACCTGCGATATCCGGGTCGCTGCTGAAGGAGCTAAACTGGCTATGCCGCCTGCCAAATTGGGAATAGTTTATCATTGGGCCGGGGTCTTCCAGTTTATCAATACGGCTGGTTTGGCCAATGCCAAAGAGATGTTTTTTACGGGAAGAACTTATGAAGCTCAGCGGGCTAGGGAAATGGGTTTGGTAAATTATGTGGTGCCGGCAGAAAAACTTGTTAGCTTCACTTATGAAATGGCGCAGGAAATTTCAGAAAATGCTCCTCTGTCGTTAAAAGGGCTAAAGACCATTTTTAATAAATATCTTTTTAATCAGAAAGTTTCAGCAGAGGACGCCCGCGAAATGGAAGATTTAGTGGATAAAGCTTTTCACAGTGAAGATTTAAAAGAAGGCCAGAAAGCTTTCCAGGAAAAAAGAAAACCGGTTTTTAAAGGAAAGTGATTATCATTAACGGGGAGAGGAGCATTTATTATGAGAGCAGATCAAGTAAGCCCTCTTTTTTGGCTCGCCTTTGGTCTATTGAGTGCCTTCGGATCTATTAAGTTAGGCTTGGGAACTTTTCGCGAGCCAGGGCCGGGACTATTAGCTTTTTTAGCCAGCATCTTTATTTGCTTAATGGCCTTGGTGATTTTATTTCAATCTTTAGTTCTGAAAAGGGGATTTCTAAATAAACTTTCGACTCTTTGGGAAGGGGCGAGCTGGCATCGTCCTTTGGCCATAGGAGTGACTCTCATCGTCTATATTTTTATCCTGGAAAGAGTTGGATTTTTGTTAACTTCTTTGATCATGCTTTTTATTATTTTTAAATTAGTGGAAAAATTATCATGGACAAGAACAATAGTAATTTCGGTGTCAATTTCTGCGGGGGCCTTTCTTTTATTCAATAAGCTTTTAAAAGCTACTCTTCCCAGAGGAATTTTGGGATTTTAGTTGGTAGGTTATTCCATGGAATTTTTTAACAACTTGATGGTCGGCTTGAGTGTAGTCTTCCAGCCTTTAAACCTTTTTTTCTGCTTCCTGGGTGTCTTTATTGGCACTTTGATTGGTGTTTTACCTGGAATTGGTCCTGTAGGAACAATGGCTATCCTATTGCCCATTACTTATGGTATTCCGCCCGCAACGGCTATTATCCTCTTGGCAGGCATTTATTATGGAGCCCAATATGGAGGTTCGACTACATCTATCTTGGTCAATATTCCTGGGGAAGCTGCCTCGGTCATAACTTGCTTGGATGGTTACCAAATGGCTCTCCAGGGGCGGGCTGGTCCGGCCTTAGGGATAGCCGCTTTTGGTTCGTTTATTGCGGGGACTTTCAGTGTCCTTGCTCTACAAGCAATAGCGCCGCCTTTAGTGCGGGTAGCTTTGAGCTTTGGTCCTCCCGAATACTTTTCTCTGATGGCTCTTGGTTTAGTCATCCTTACTTATCTCGCCCAAAAATCCATGGCTAAAGCTTTGATGATGGCTGGAGTTGGTCTTCTTTTGGGAACTGTGGGCTTGGATACGATGACCGGCCAACCTCGTTTCGCCTTTGATATTCCTGAACTCTTGGATGGGATTGGATTAGTACCTTTAGTTATGGGCCTTTTCGGTATTTCGGAAGTATTTCTTAATGTTGAAAAAGTGGTCCAACGCGAGGTCATTGCCGCCAAAATAACCCGTTTATTACCAAGCTTACAAGATTGGGTAGAAAGCAAATGGGCTATTGTCCGTGGTTCAGTCATCGGATTTTTCTTAGGGGTTATTCCTGGGGGAGGAGCCGTTCTGGGGTCTTTGGTATCTTACGCCATAGAGAAGCGTGTCTCCAAGCATCCAGAGAAATTTGGGAAAGGGGCGATCGAGGGGGTAGCAGCCCCAGAATCTGCTAACAATTCAGCCGCGGGCGGAGCATTTATTCCCCTTTTAACTTTGGGCATTCCCGCCAATGTAGTTATGGCCATCCTAATTGGAGCTTTGATGATTCACGGAATCACTCCTGGTCCAATGCTATTGAAAGAGCATCCGGATCTTTTTTGGGGAGTCATTGCCAGTATGTACGTAGGCAATGCAATGCTGTTGGTACTCAATCTTCCCCTTATTGGACTTTGGGTGCAACTCTTGCGGGTTCCTTACTCTATACTTTTCCCGCTAATTCTTTTCTTCTGTTTAGTGGGCTCTTATGCCATAAACAATAGTATAATAGACGTAGCTTTAATGCTTCTTTTTGGGCTCATCGGTTATTTAATGAGAAAATTTGAGTATGAGCCAGCTCCCTTAGTTTTAGCTTTTGTTTTAAGTCCCATCATGGAACAGGCTCTGCGTCAATCGCTTATTCTTTCAGGAGGCAGTTTTGGCATTTTCTTTAATCGCCCAATTTCTTTGGGCTGTTTATTAATGGCCATTTTTCTCCTCATCCTTTCGTTTATTTCTTTCTTAAAAGTGCGGATAAAAGAAAAAGAAGACTAAAGGAGGTTAAAGATGAGATTGAAAAAAGAAGTTGCCAGAATGATATTCCTGGTTATAGGAGTCTTTTTAATTTTTTGTCCATCCTTCGTCTTTTCCCAAACCTTTCCCGACAAACCCATAACTATTTATTGTGGATATGCTGCTGGGGCGACAACGGATCTCACAACTCGGGCTTTGGCTGCAGGGGCCGAAAAATTGCTTGGTGTCCCCGTAGTGGTAGAAAATAAACCAGGGGGAGGGGCTACAGTAGCTGCCGCTTTGGTAGCGAGCAAGAAACCTGACGGTTATACTTTAGGTGTAGTTTCTACTGGAGTAATTGCGGTGAGACCCCATCTTTTAAAAGTTGGCTATGATCCGTTGAAAGATTTTACTTTGATAAATCAATACGCCCGCTATATCGGCGGGCTTTGTGTCTTAAGCGAATCGCCAATAAAGACCATTGACCAATTCATTGCTTACGCTAAAGCCAATCCAGGACTTTCTTACGCTTCTCCTGGGATGTATACTCAACAACACCTCGCGGTTGAACTTTTCCGCCAATGCCAAGGTCTGGAATTTAAGCATGTGCCCACGAAAGGGGGAGCGGAAGCCAATACGCAGCTTTTGGGCAAGCACGTAAACTTTGTAGCCGGTGCCGGACAGCATATCCAATATTTGAAACAAGGTGTTTTCCGCATGCTCATGGTTTTCAATACTGATAAAAGAGACCCAAAATACCCAGATGTTCCCACCCTAAAAGAATTGGGCTGCCAGGATGCCCCCGCCTTGGGCTATATAGTTGTTGGGCCTAAAGGCCTTCCCGAACCGATTGCTAAGAAACTGGAAGAGACATTCAAAAAAGTCACGGAGAGTGATGAGTTTCAAAAAGTTCTGGCTAATTTAGAAATTCCTTACGACTATAAAAGCCGGGCGCAGTTGGAAAAAGATGTAGTAAAGGATTATGAGTTTTATAAAACTTTCTTAGAAAAAATGGGGGCTAAAAAGAAGGAATGATTTGAGTAAATTTTTAAAAAGGAGATGAGGAAATTATGGCTAAAGAGGAACTTATTCAAGAAATAGAAAAAAAGAAGAAAGAGTGGGAGGAGAAAACCCTTAAGCCCGCTTTGGAAAGATTCAAACTTAAGGAATCTCCCACAAAATTTTATACGCCCCTTGATGTTGGGGGAGAGGTTGATTTTCTGAATAAAGTTGGCTTCCCTGGACAATATCCTTTTACGGCCGGGACTTTTCCCACTTTTCCTTACCGGACCGGAGAAAGAGGTTCAGGGGCAATTGCGCAAGCCCCAGGTTTAGTACGCGCAGGTCGTTATTCTGGTTATGGATCCGCCGAAGACACCAGAGATTATTATATCTACATGAAAAAATTAGGCCAGAAAGCTGGTCCGAATATAGCTTTTGATTTACCTACGCAGTGCGGCTATGATTCAGACAATTCTTTAGTAAGTGGGGAAGTGGGCAAAGTAGGGGTGGCTGTAGATACTTTGCGGGACATGGAGATCATCTACGAAGCATTCTCGGGGGAGAATGATATTGATCGTATTGCGTCTAACTTTACCATCAATGCTCCGGCGGATATTATCATAGCCATGTACCTGGCCTTGGCGGATAAACGCGGAATTTCCTGGTCTAAACTCCGCGGTTCTCCGCAGAACGACATTCTCAAGGAATATGTGGCCCGCGGGACTTATATCTTTCCGCCCCGTCCGGCCATGCGCTTATTTAGAGATAGTTTGGTATTTTTTACCAAACATGTACCCAATATGAATATCGTCAGCATGGGGGGGTTTCATATTCGGGAAGCCGGGGCTACCAGAGAGCAGGATTTAGCCTTTAGCATGGCTATTGGGGCGGCTTATTTGCAGGAAGGGGTGAATGCGGGATTCCAAGTGGATGAGTTTGCGCCGCGCTTTAGCTTCAATGCCTTTGGGGGCAGCATGGAATTTTTTAAGGAGATTGCTTTTCACCGGGCCGCGCGGCGCATGTGGGCCAAAATTTTAAAAGAGAAATTTGGGGCTAAGAATGAACGTTCTATGCTTTTGCGGATAGCTTCCACTGCTCATTGTGGAAGGGTTAATTGTACGGTGCAGCGGCCTTTAAATAATTTGACCCGTTCTATTGTCGGGGGAATAGCCGCGGCTTTGGCTGGCGGCCCACCTAATTGCAATCCACCTTTTGATGAACCTTTGGGATTGGGTTGGAGTTTGGAAGCGATTCAGCTGAGTGAAGATGCAGCCCGCATCTTGCAGCATGAAGCGCGCTTGGTTGATGTTATGGATCCGTTGGCTGGATCTTATTATGTGGAATCGCTGACTGATGAAATAGAAAACGCCGCTTGGCAGGAGTTTGAAAAGATCCAAGCCATGGGCGGAGCTGTGGCCGCGATTGAGAACGGCTATATGCAAAGAGAAGTAGCCAGGAGTGCCTATGAGAGGCAGAAGCGGTTAGAAGAAGGGATTGATCTGATAGTAGGTGTTAATTGTTACACGGGGGAGAGTGAATTGGAGGTGCAGACGACGCGTCTGGTTCCGCATCCTTATGATCCAGAGCGCCGCGAAAATGCTGAGAAAGTACAAATTGCGCGTTTAAAAGAAATAAAGCAGAACCGGGACAATAAAAAAGTGGCTGAATTGTTGCAGGAGTTGAAAAAAGCGGCGGCGCAAGAAGAGGTTAATCTCATGCCGCACTTTATCGAGTGTGTGCAGGCCTACGCTACCCTGCAAGAGATATGTGATACTCTGCGCGAAGTGTTTGGTGAATATCAACCCGCGGCGATTTAGAGGGAGGCGAGTTACGGGTTTGGAGATCTAAGTTGCGGCTTATAAATAAGGGCGGAAGTTGGCAAAGGAGAATCCATGATTAGCTATCTAAATTAATAAAGGAAGGGGAGAAAAAATTCGCTATGAGCAATAGGAAAAGAGGTCCTTTACAGGGCATGCGGGTAATTGACTTAAGCATGATGTTAGCAGGCCCTTCGGGTTCCATGTTGTTAGGGGATTTGGGAGCAGAAATTATAAAGGTTGAACCTCCTGAAGGAGATGAGACGCGCTCTGCTCCTCCGTATTTTTATGGGGAAGACAGTGCTTATTTCTGGTCGATCAACCGGAATAAAAAGAGCGTAGTTTTAAACCTTAAGCACCCTGAGGGGCGCCAGGTGCTTTATGATTTAGTTGCTAAAGCGGATGTGGTTTATGACAATTACCGTCCAGGTGTTTTAGAACGGCTAAAGGTTGATTATGAGACTTTAAAAAAATATAATCCCCAGATTATTTGTTGTTCTATTTCTACTTTTGGATATACCGGCCCTTATCGAGATCGTCCTGGCTATGACCTCATAGTGCAAGCTATGAGCGGAGGGATGTCCATCACTGGTGAGCCTGGTGGTTCGCCAGTGCGGGCAGGTATTCCTTTAGGAGATTTGGTGGGGGGACTTTTAGCAGTTCATGGTGTGTTAGCCGCTTATATTCATCGGCAGAAGACTGGGGAAGGCCAACGTATCGAAGTTTCTTTACTTGATGGGCAGGTATATTTGCTTACTTATGTAGCTCAGTATTATTTCCATTCGGGGAAAATTCCTGGGCCTATTGGTTCGGGCCATCAATCCTTAGTTCCTTACCAAGCCTTCAAGACTAAAGATATCTATATTGTTATTGTGGCTCATCAAGATCATCATTTTAAAGCGCTTTGTGAAGCAATTGGTAAACCCGAGTGGGCGCAAGACCCGCGTTTTGCTACGCGCAAAGCGCGATTAGAGAACAAATCAATTTTAATTCCTATGATGGAAGAATATTTACAGACCAGGCCAGGAGATGAATGGTTGGAGCTAATTCATAAAGCAGGCGTGCCTGCTGGCCCGATAAATACTATTGACCGGGTGCTTTCTGATCCCCAAGTTCTGGCCAGGGAGATGATAAAAGAAGTAGAAGGGCCGCAAGGGGAGAAGATAAAGATAATTGGCCATCCACTAAAAATGGAAAAGACGCCAGTGGAAACATTTACTCGGCCACCCTTCTTAGGAGAACACACCCGCGAAGTCCTCACCGATATTTTAGGATATCCGGAAGAGAAAATAATTTCTTTGCAAGAAAAAGGGGCCATAAAAGTAAGGGGATAAAAATGAACTTCCATCCGATGAGTTATCAGTTATACGGAGATAAATTCACTACTCCAGAGATGAAAGCAGTCTTTGCGGAAGAGAATTATCTGCAAAAAATTCTTGATGTGGAAATGGCCCTGGCCGAAGCAGAAAGTGAGTTAGGCATAATCCCTTCCGCTGTTATACCTAAGCTTAAGGAACAGGCCAGGGCAGAAAAGATTGATCTGCAAAAGGTAAAAGAAGTCCAAAAAAGAGTTGGCCACTATTTGGTTTCTATATTGAAAATTTGGGAAGAAAATTGTCCTGGAGATAGTGGTCAGTTTATTCATTATGGGGCAACAACGCAGGATATTATAGACACGACCATGGTCTTGCTCATCCGCGAGGCTTTGGACTTGGTGCACCGCGACCTTAAGGAGATTCGGCAAGCAACTCTGCGGCTGGCCGAAGATTATAAAAATGCCCCTATGGCCGGAAGGACGCACGGAGTTCATGCAGTGCCGATTACTTTTGGGTTTAAAGTGGCCATTTGGGCGGCAGAAATTGAGCGGCATATTAAGAGATTAAAAGAAATAGAACCGCGAGTCTTAGTGGGAAATCTTACTGGGGCAGTGGGTACTTTTGCTGGCTTTGGGGAGAAAGGGTTAGAAGTTCAGGAACGAGCGTTGGCCAAGTTAGGCCTAAGAGTTCCCTTGATCTGCTGGCACGCAGCGCGAGATCATTTTGCCGAATTGATAAATTGGATAGCCATGGTGGGAGCTACCTTAGCCAAAATAGCTAATGAAATTAGGGTAATGATGAAACCAGAGTTCGGAGAAGTAGAAGAACCGATCAAAGAGGGCACAGTGGGAAGTAGTACTATGCCTCATAAGCGCAATCCCAACTTGAGTGAAGAAATTATCGCCCTGGGTAAGATCTTACGTTCATATGCTGGGGTTATGTTGGAGGCCATGGAGACTGAGCACGAACGGGATATTGGAACTTGGCGGTGTGAATTTTTAATTATTCCGGAATCTTTTTTAGTGCTGAGTGCGGCCTTAAGAAATGCTAAAAATGTATTAACAGGATTGAAAGTAAATACTGTTAGGATGTTGCAAAACCTGAATTTAACCAAAGGACTGATCATGTCTGAAACTTTCATGTTTGCCTTAGGTGAAAAGATTGGGAAGCAGAAAGCCCATGAGGTAGTTTATGAGCTTTCGATGAAAGCAACGGCCGAAGGGAAATCTTTCGCGGAAGTAATAAAAGAAGATGAAGTAATAAAAAAATATTTTAGTCCGGAGCAATTCGCTGAAATACTTGAACCTGCCCGGCATACAGGTTTAGCTGGCAAAGTGGTAGAGGGAGTCGTAGCAGCTTTGCGCAATTTAAAGTAACGGGACGCAGATAAAGGCCGATTTAAAATAACATGAATATTGGTCCAATAGAAGAATATTAGAAAGCAAGGGGCAAGAAGCGGGGATTTAAGTATAATGGTCTAATCGTAAGGCGGTAGGCGCAAGGGGAAAAGGATAAATCTCACAGAACTCGCCGAGTGCCCAGAGAAAGAAATGTATAATATTTTTAAAAAAATTAATTTTCCTCTGGGTTCTCTGCGGCCTCCGCGAGAAATAAATTTTTGGTTGTGGCTCTGCCGCGCTGTGGCATCTGTGGCAAATTTTCTAACCCCACCTAACCTCCCCTTAAATTAAGGGGAGGAAGGAGGGGTTAGTGGCGGTGAATATGGAAAAGGGAAAACGTAGGGCAAGCCATTAGGGCTTGCCGAAAATGCGGCCAGGGATGAACCCTTGCCCTAAAATTTCGCCTCTCCACTTGGCAAAAGGTGATAGAGGGATAGTTTGATTGCGGCTCCACCGCGCTGGGTTCTTGGTGGTCTCTATGTAAAATTTTTCTAATTTGGGGAGGAAGGATGAAGAAGAAAATAGTTGCTTTAGGTGGTGATGGTGTCGGACCAGAAATAATGGCCGTTACTTGTGAAATTTTAAAGAAGGCTAATTTTGAATTGGAGATTTTCGAACCTCTGCATGGTGAGGCGGCCCAAAAGTTGGGTAAAGAAGTATTCCCGGAAGAAATCCGGAATCTTTGTCTGCAGGCAGATGCTATCCTCTTTGGCGCTCAAGGAGGAATAAGCCGGCCTATCTTGGACTTTCTACGTTGGGGACTGGATAATTTTGTAAATATTCGCCCCGCTAAATATTATTTGGGAGTGGAAAGTCCCTTAAAAAATCCGCAAGGAATTGATTTTGTAATTCTGCGCGAGAATACCGAAGGGGAATATCCGGCCCGGGAAGGAGACCTTAGTCTTTTAGCCCAGGCTTTGCCGGAGTTTAAAGATCGGTTGGGGAAAAAATTTTCAGAATTTGGCCCAGGCAAATTTGCCGTGCGCGTCATTAGCGAAAAGGGAGTGAAGCGCTTGGCTGAATATGCCTGTATCTTTGCCCGTGAAAGAAAAAAGCAAGGGTATCCTGGAAAAATTACCATCGTGACTAAATCAAATGTTTTAACTCAATCTGATGGACTATTCCAAAGAATAGTTACTGAGGAATGTCAGAGAAATCCTGATTTAACTTATGAACATTTCCACGTCGATGATGCGGCTCGCCGCTTGATGCGCTTTCCTAAATCTTTTGACGTTATAGTTACACCGAATTTATATGGCGATATTCTGGCTGATGAAGCAGCAGAATTAGTGGGCGGATTGGGCTTAGCGCCCAGTGCCGTAATCGGAGGGAAAAAACCTTATTTTGAACCAGTCCATGGGTCGGCCCCTGATATTGCCGGGAAAGGCCTAGTTAACCCCACAGCTATGATTCTCTCCGCCAAAATGATGCTGGAATATTTACAGATGCCCAGAGAAGCTACAGCTTTGGAGGAGGCTGTGGCCACGGTATATAGAGAAAGAAAATATTTGACCCCGGATCAAGGTGGAAAAGCCAGGACCAAAGAATTTGCCGAGGCAGTTTTAAGAGCCATTAAATAAAGGCCAACAATTTTGGAGGAGACTTCATTATGGGATTGACCTTAGCCGAAAAGATCTTGGCCCGAGCTTCCGGGCGAGAGGCGGTGAGAGCAGGAGAATATGTGATAGCTAATATTGATTGGGCCATGATTCATGAAGGGATGCGCGGAGTTTATCCCATTCTCAAAGAAGCTGGAGTGAAAAAGATTTGGGATCCAGAAAAAGTAATTAGCATTATAGACCATTGGGTTCCAGCACCCACAATTGCCGCAGCTACGCACCATCAAACGATCAGAAAAGCTGTTGAAGAATATGGAATTCGTTATGCTTATGGGGAGAATGCGGGAATTTGCCATCAAGTGCTTCCCGAAAAAGGGCACGTAGTTCCAGGAGATTTAATAGTAGGCACCGATTCGCATACGGTTACTTATGGCGCTTTGGGAGCTGCCGGCACAGGGATCGGCTATTCGGAGATGGCCTATGTATTGGCCACTGGCAAACTTTGGTTTTTAGTGCCGGAGACAATTCAATTTCAAATGGAAGGGAAACTTCCTTTGGGAGTCATGTCCAAAGACCTTCTTTTGTATATTGCTGGCCAGTATAGTACTGAGGTTGCTCAGTATAAAGCCATTGAGTTCACTGGTTCTGTTGCTCAGAGCATGTCCTTGGCCAGTCGGATGACGATGAGTAATATGAGTGTAGAATTGGGAGCCAAGTTTGGTTTTTTTGAGCCTGACCAAAAGGTCATTGAGTTTTTAAGGGGGCGCGCTAAAAAACCTTTTTCGTTGATCAAAAGCGACCCTGATGCTCAATATGCCCAGATTTATAAAATAGATGCTTCACACCTGGAACCTCAGGTAGCCCTGCCGGCCAATGTCGATAATGTCAAGCCCATCTCCCAGTTGGGAAAGATTTCCATTGATCAAGCTTTCCTTGGTTCTTGCACAAATGGGCGCCTTGAGGATTTGCAGATTGCTGCCCGAATCCTGAAGGGGAAAAAAGTGCATCATGGAGTGCGCTTAATTGTTATTCCTGCTTCATGGGAGGTTTATCGGCAAGCTTTACAATCCGGAATTTTGGAAATCATGGTGGAGGCGGGAGCCATTATTTGCAATTCCACTTGCGGACCTTGCCCTGGCGTACATATGGGATTACTTGCTCCAGGAGAAAGGTGCCTTGCTTCTATAAATCGCAACTTTCAGGGCCGCATGGGGAGTAGTGAAGCTGAGGTTTATTTGGGATCATCAGCTACGGTGGCGGCCTCAGCTATTACCGGACAGATAACTGATCCCAGGGAATTTTTGTAAGGAAATTAATAAATGAAGACCAAAGGGGAAGTTATGAATAGGATTATCAAAGGTCGAGTTTGGAAGTTTGGGGATAATATTAACACGGATGTTATCTCTCCAGGGATATATCAAGCTGCCCCAATCGAAGAGATCAAAAAGCATTCTCTGGAAGCTATCAACCCTCGTTTTCCTAAGGAGGCCCAGCAAGGAGATGTCATCGTAGCTGGCAAGAACTTTGGTTGTGGGTCAAGCCGGGAATCAGCTCCCCGGGCTTTAAAAGCTTTGGGGATAGAAGCGATTGTGGCTGAATCATTTGCCCGCATCTTTTTCCGTAACGCTATCGCCATTGGCCTAACTGTGTTAGCCTGCCCCTCAGTCTCTCAGAATTTCACCGAAGGAGAGGTATTAGAATTAGATCTGGAGACCGCCTTAATAAGAAACTTAGACCGAAATCTCACCCTTCAAGGGAAACCCCTCCCGCAAGAGATGCAGGCCGTACTTGAGAAAGGTGGGATCACGGCCTTATTGAAAGAGATGTTCGCCGATTCCTAAACAGAAGAGAAAATCTGAATGACATTCACTTAAAAGGAATTTTGCTCAGCAAAAATATCTATTTTGAAAATTTATTTAAATTAAAGGGTTTTTTAAGCATAATTTCCTATTTGTAATTATTCAAAAATTTTGGGTAGGCAAATTTTTTACTTGACAAGGTCAATAAAATGAGTATCATTCATTTATATTCTGCTCCCTTTAAAATCCGCAAATTTAGATGGAATTATGAAGCCCCGGGGAAAGGTCAATGGCCCGACAAAGGAATCATGGGGAAGAGAATAAAAAGCAGTTAATCTTGAGAGTGGCCACGGAAATCTTTGCCCAAAAAGGGTTCAATGAAGCCACCATCGCCGAAATCGCCCGCCAAGCCAATATTTCTGAAGGAAGCATTTATGACTATTTCAAGAATAAAGAAGATCTGCTCTTTTCCATCCCTGAGGAGCGGATGGAAAATTTTCTTTCTGGTCTTCAGGAACATTTACAAGGTGTTAAAGGCGCGCTCTCTAAGCTGCGCAAACTTATCTGGTACCACCTTAATTTTTATGAAAAGAACAAAGATTACGTGCTCATTCTCCTGCAAAACATTCATTTGAATCCCCGCTTTTATAGCACCCGCGCTTATTATTTAATCCGTGAGTTTAGTAAAATTGTGGCGCAAATAATTGAAGAAGGGAAGCAAGAAGGGGTCTTGAAAGAAAATATAGATTCCCTTTTGTTGCGAGATGCCATTTTGGGAGCAATCGAACATATTACCATTCGGGGATCAATCTTGGGGAGATTTCCGGAATTAACCAAAGCGGCCGAGCCTTTGTACGAAATTTTTGTAGCGGGGATTGAAAAAGAAAGTGGTACTATAACTATTCCCTTAAAGAGCCTTTACAAAATTCAAAAATCTCTAAAAAAGCAGCGCAATGAACGATTAATTAATCTGGCCAGATAAAATTTTAAATTGAGGAGGCAAAAATGAAAGCAATCGATACCCATGTTCATCCCGGGACAAAGGAAGACGTCATTGATTGTGGGGGAAAGTATATTGAAGATGCTTTTCGTTTTTTCGGGAAAAAAGTGGAAGTTTTAACCGAAGAACAGCTTGTCGAGCGGTATCAATCTTTGGATATTATGGGCGTTCTTTTGGGGTGGGATGCAGAGACTAATACGGGGAATCCTCGTTTAAAAAATGAATACATAGCCAAATTAGTCCAAAAATACCCGAAAACTTTTATCGGTTTTGCCGGAGTAGACCCCTGGAAGGGAAAGGTAGCGATCAAAGAAGTAGAAATTGCTATAAAAGATTTAGGCCTAAAAGGAGTTAAGTTTCAGCAAGCGGCTCAAGCCTTCTATCCGAGCGACAAAAGGTTTTATCCTCTCTGGGAGAAGATTGCGGAACTAAAAGTGCCCGTACTTTTTCATATGGGAAATACAGGTTATGGGGCGGGTGCTCCTGGAGGGGACGGCATTCGCTTAAAATATTGTCGTCCCATTCCTTATATTGATGACTTGGCTGCTGATTTTCCAGAGCTAACGATTATCGGCGCTCATCCAGCCTGGCCATGGCAAGAAGAGATGCTGGCGGTAGCCATGCATAAAGCCAATGTTTATATAGATCTTTCGGGATGGTCCCCCAAATATTTTCCGTCTTCATTAGTTCAGTATGCGAATACCTTTTTACAGGACAAATGCCTTTTTGGTTCAGACCATCCGTACATTACGCCCGAGCGCTGGCTGGCTGATTTTGAAAAGATCCAGATGAAGCCTGAAGTGAAGGAAAAGATATTACTTAAAAATGCCCAGAAGCTTTTCAATCTATGAGAAAAAAATGGTGCCCACCTACTAAGTGGATAATTAAGATATTGTCAAAAGTTTTATGAAAAGCAAATTTGAGCCAAACAGAACCATAAGAACCCCTCTCCTTTCGAGGAGACTGTGTCACCATCCCTTTTTGTCATGGCGAGCGACCCCGCACTTGATGCTGGGGAGCGTGGGGCGCATCGACCTTTGATCACTACGCCCACTTGTAATGACATGGCTATACAGCCTCCAGGAGGAGAGGGAAAATAACTTTTAACTTTACAGATAATAAGGTAAGGAGGGAAAAATGAACCTGCAGGATAAAATTGCCATTGTTACCGGAGCAGCGGGAGGAATTGGAAGAGCTATAGCTCTTAAATTTGCTTCCTTAGGGGCAATAGTAGTAGTGGCGGACATAAAAACTGAAGGAGCCCAGGAGACTGTTAACCTTGTGGAAAAAGAAGGCGGAAAAGGCTTAGCTTTAAAAACGGATATTACAGATCTAAAACAAGTGCAAGATATGGTGAACACGACTTTAGATAAATTTGGCAAGTTGGATGTGTTGGTGAACAATGCTGGTTGGGATATTATTGAGCCTTTCGTAAAAAACACCCCCGAATTCTGGGAAAAAGTCATCGCCATTAATCTAAAAGGTCCCATCTTTTGTACGCGCGCAGTTTTGGATCATATGATCGAAAGAAAATACGGGAAAATCGTAAATATTAGTTCTGATGCAGGAAGGGTAGGAAGTTCAGGAGAAGCAGTTTACTCTGCCTGTAAAGGGGGTATTATTGCCTTCACTAAGACCATAGCACGGGAGATGGCTCGTTATCAGATCAATGTAAATTGTGTCTGCCCAGGACCTACGGAAACTCCTTTATTGGCTGAATTAACCAAAGGAGAAACAGGAGCCAAGATCATTGATGCTATGGTCAAAGCAGTTCCCTTCCGACGCTTGGGCAAACCTGAGGATATTGCTGGGGCTGTGGCCTTCTTAGCATCTGATGAAGCAGCTTTTATCACCGGGCAAACCTTGAGTGTATCTGGCGGACTAACCATGTGCTAAAGGAATTCACCGCAGAGCAGGCAAAGGGCGCGGAGAAAATTTTTATTAAAAGAATTAATTATCACTCGGAGCGATTAAATATTTACACTTATTCCCTTCACCCTCCCCTCTCCCCAGGCGTGGGGAGAGGGTTAGGTCGGAATCGACTCGTA
>JBNAWB010000082.1:0-15064 GCA_049699975.1 Thermodesulfobacteriota bacterium | reverse complement strand
GGGAGCCGGCCGCGGAATGGGTGAGTGATCGAGAAAAGAAGAATTTCTGTGAATTCTTTTCTTTTAAGGAGGCGGAGGAATTGACGATCAAATCCACCCGGGAAGAAAAAGCGCGCGCGGAATTAGAAGCTCTTTTTAAGAAAAAAAATTCTTAAAGGAGGTTGCTAAAGATCCAAAAAATTTTTGGAAATGTTCTGGGTTTGAAACCTTCCCAAAGCAAGAAAATCCTGGCCCTTTACCGCCGCAAAGTAGCGCCCGATCGCGTAATTTCTCTGGAATTGGCCCGAGCTCTCTGTGAATTATCTTGGGACACCCAAAGGCAGATCGGGCTTTTATTGGACAGAGGGGGCAATGTCCGGTTCGTAATCGTCGGCGGGCCTTTTGGAATCTGGATTCCCGACCTTTCTTCCTACCGTTCAGGAAGCGGACCGCGCTTGCGCGGATTACGCTGCATCCATACCCATTTAAAAGGAGAAACTCTTACCCAAGATGACCTTACCGATTTAGCGCTTTTGCGCTTGGACCTCATGGCTGCTTTAGAAGTACAAGAAAGAGGAATTCCCGGAGCGATTTTTTTGGCTCATTTGTTGCCGCAAAATGCTAAGGGTGAAAATTGGCACTGTTGGGACCCGCTACCCGTGGCCAATTTAAATCTGAACTGCCTGCAAATGATCCAAGCTTTAGAAGATGAATTGGCGCGCACGCAAGTGGGCCGCGAAGCCGGTGACCAGAGGGATCGAGCCATCTTAATTCACGCCTCTCCTGCCCCCCGGGCCCTTAGCGAAGACTCTTTAAACGAACTTTCGGCCTTAGCTGATGCGGCCGGAATCGTTGTTTTGGAAAAAATTTGCCAGCGGCGCCACCAGTTTCATCCCCGGTACTTGATGGGCCGAGAAAAACTTCGAGATCTTTCTATGCGGGCCTTTCAACAAGGCGCGGATCTACTGATTTTTGACCAAGAACTGAATCCCAGTCAAATGCGGGCCATCGCCGATCTCACTGATCTAAGAATTATCGACCGCACGCAGTTGATTTTAGATATTTTTGCCCAACGTGCCCATACGCGCGAAGGAAAATTGAAGGTCGAACTGGCCCAATTAAAATATCTCCTTCCCCGGCTCACTTCCCGCGACAGCGGCCTTTCTCGTTTAACCGGTGGTATAGGGGGACGTGGACCGGGGGAAACTAAACTGGAAATCGACCGGCGGCGGGTACGGGACCGGATTCATCAATTAAACCGTGAATTAGAAGCTTTAAACCGCCAACGCCTGCTGCGCCGTCAGCTCCGGCAAAAGAATAGAATTCCCATCGTGGCCATCGTCGGCTATACCAATGCCGGCAAATCCACCTTATTGAATGGCTTGACCAAAAGTAATGTGCACGTGGCGGATAAGCTTTTTGCTACTCTGGACCCCTCCAGCCGCCGCTTGCGCTTCCCTTATGAAAGGAATGTAATTATTACCGACACGGTGGGCTTCCTGCGAGATCTCCCCCAAGATTTACTTGATGCTTTCCGCGCTACCTTGGAAGAGACTAAAGATGCTGATTTGATTCTCCATGTGATAGACCTTAGTCACCCCCGTTTTGTAGAACAGATGGAAGCGGTAGAACGAATCTTAGAAGAACTGGAGATCACGCGGATTCCTTTAATCAGAGTTTTTAATAAAATGGACAAGGTAAATCCAGAAATGGCCGCCAACTTAGCCAACACTTATCAAGGTGTTTGTATCTCTGCCTTAGATACTCACACCTATCTTCCTTTAATTGAGAAGATAGAAACCATGCTTTCCTTGCCTCCCTTACCGAGTCCTAACCTTTCTAAAGAAGCGTCGTCTCCTCTTCCGCAGACGCCAGCTACATCGCCCCATGCTTTATAAAATAAATTTTGGTAGAAAGGAGGGATTCTGGTCTTATGCCTATTTATGAGTATGAAGCCACTACTTCGGGAAGAAATTGTCCTAAATGCTCCTGGCCCTTCGAAGTGATCCAGAGTATGGCCGAGGAGCCTTTACATTCTTGCCCTGTATGCGGCCAAGCGATAAGAAGAAGGATTTCCTTGCCGCGCGTGATTCTTCCCGGATCAGCTAAAGGAAAAGACGAGATAGAACAAAAAGTGGCCGAGTACGAAAGGCAAGGAATGTATAGCCATGCGGCGGAGTTAGCAGATAAAGAGAGTGAAAAACCTGAAAAAGCCTACCTCAAAGAAAGGGCCATGGAAAATTATCGCAAAGCAGGATATGATGTATAGAAAATATCAGAAGGCTCCAAGAGTATTTAGGAAGGTAAGGAAAAAGATTGCTCTTATTTTGGCTAAAAGGTAAAAATGGAAATTATTAATAAGGAAAAGAATTTTTCGCGCCCATTTAAAAACCCAGTTTTAACGATAGGTAACTTTGATGGTGTCCATTTAGGTCACCAACGCATCTTCCGCCAAATAAAGGAAAAAGCTAAGCAAATTGGAGGAGAAACTATTGTTTATACTTTCGATCCCCACCCGCTGACAATTTTGGAGCCGAAACGGCAACTTTTATTAATTACTTCTACGGCGGAAAAATTTAGATTAATGGCCGAACAAGGTATTGATGTGGTTATTTGTGCTCCCTTTTCTAAAGAATTTGCTAATTTAACTCCAGAAGATTTTGTTAAAAAAATTCTTTATGAGGAAATCAGAATCCAATACCTTTTTGTGGGACATGACTACACTTTTGGCCAAGGCCGCCGCGGAAACATCGCTTTGCTAAAAGAAATGGGTGGAAAATTAGGATTTCAGGTAGAAGTGGTTGGCCCTGTGCAGGTGGGCGGGGAAGTAGTCTCCAGTACGCGCATTCGGGAATATATCCAACAAGGGAAAATGGAAAAGGCAGCCAGCATGTTAGGACGGTTTTACCTGCTTCAGGGCCAAGTAATCCCCGGACATGGCCGCGGGGCCAAGAAATTAGGATTCCCCACCGCGAATATCAAACCAGATAATTCTCTCCTGCCCAAGCCGGGAATATATGCCACCTGGTCCATCTATGGCGGGGAAAAATATGCCAGTGTAACTAATTTAGGCTGGAACCCCACTTTTCATGATCAAGAATTTTCTATCGAAGTTCACATTATAAATTTCCATCAGGATATATACGGGAAAAATTTGCGGGTGGAGTTTGTAAAAAGGCTGCGTGATGAAGTCACTTTTTCCGGCCCGGAAGAGTTAAAAAAGCAAATTGAGTGCGATATCTCCGCTGCTCAAAAAATTTTAAGCGCTTAATCTTTCCGGACAATTTCTCCCCCCAGCTTCCTGCTTATTTATCCCTATACCTTAATCACTCTGCATGGGGCCCTCCATAAGAGTCGATAAACTAATTAAGGGTTTAGGTGGAAGCAAGCTTTACTCATGAAAGGGGCAGAATTTTATAAAAATTTATTGGTTCTCTTTCTTTACCTCTAATATCTTTTTATACAATTCCCGCTTGGAAACCTTCAACTCCGCAGAAAGGAGGGTGGCTAATTCTTTTAATGAAAGCTGTCCAATATTTAAATATTCTTTGATGAGCTGAGTCAAGAAAGTTTCATCTACTTGCTTAGCGGCGGGCGAGCCAGCGATCACTAAAGTAATTTCCCCTTTGACTTCCCTTCCCTCTATTTCGCTGATAATCTCTGATAATTTTCCCCGATAAACTTCTTCAAAAATTTTGGTAAGTTCTCGGGCCACGACTGCTTGCCGATCACCTAAAGTCTGCAAGGCATCTTGCAGACAAGCTTTAAGGCGCTGGGGGGATTCAAAAAAGACTAAAGTTTCTGGCCGATCTTTTAATGATGAGAACATTCTTTGGCGGGTGGACTCTTTATGGGGTAGAAAACCATAGAAAATAAAACTATCCGTAGGCAAACCTGATAAGCTCAAAGCAGCTATTAGCGCGGAAGGGCCTGGGATAGGAATTACAGAAATGGATTCTTGGAGAAATCTTTTTACTAAATTTACCCCCGGATCAGAGATCCCCGGAGTCCCGGCATCCGTGACCAAGGCCACACTCTTCCCCTTTTTTATTTCTTGCAAGAGGAATTCTTCTTTTTCTTGCTGATTATGCTCATGATAGCTGATCAAGGGTTTGTGAATGTCATAATGTGTGAGCAGCTTACGGGTATGGCGCGTGTCCTCGGCAGCAATAAGATCAACTTCTTTAAGGATCCGCAACGCCCTCAGAGTAATGTCTTCCAGATTACCAATAGGGGTGGAGACGAGATATAGTTTACCCTGCAAATTCTTTATAGACATATAGCTAAAATTAAAATATATTTTATAATAAAATCAAAAACAAATGAAGCTTAGGTATTTTCAAACTGGATTTTTATTTTTTCTTCTGTCTTTATCTTTGACTTTAGAAGGGCCGGCGCTAAGCGCCGCCAATGATTGGTACCTAATTGATGATGGCTTTGCAGTGAAGGCCTTACGATTTAATGGCCCTCCTTACCAAGCGCCCTTTAAATTACGGATTTTGCGGATTGATTTAGATAAATTCTCCTTGCGGGTTATAGACTGCCGGGCCTGGGGGGTTGACCGGATGGAAATCAAAACCTTAGCTAAAAAAGTCCAGGCCTTAGCGGCCATTAATGGTGGTTTTTTTCAGCCAGATTACCGCCCTTTAGGACTTTTAATTGTGGATGGCCAAGAGGCCAATCCGCTGCGCAAGACAGACTGGGGAATCTTTATGATTAAAGACCAGACCCCGTATATTATTCATACCCAGGAGTTCCAGAATAGGCAAGGAATTAGTCAAGCTATTCAAGTGGGCCCCCGATTAGTAGTGGGAGGGCGTGAATTACATTTGAAAAAACAATTGGCAAAGAGGTCAGCATTAGGGATTACCTATAAAAATCAAATCATCTTGGTTAACTCAGAAGATACCCAAGTATTTGCCCAAGATTTGGCCCATGTTTTTTGGCTTTCCGAGGCTGAAGGGGGGCTGGCCTGCCGAGATGCTCTTTGTTTAGACGGGGGAGGTTCGGCTCAAATGTACGCGGAATATAAATCTTTATTAATAGATCTCCCCGGGGGTTGGCCTGTCCCTAATGGGTTAGGCGTGTTCAAGCGTTATCCTTAATATTAAATAAATAATGGAGTTATGACGGGTACATCTGGAAAAAGAATTAAGAAAAAAAAGAGCAAATGGCGGATTATAATCTTATTTTTGGTCTTGGGGGTAGTCGTCTTGGCTGCCGGCGCCACAGCTTTTTATTTTGCTTTGGTCTTTGATCTACCCCGGCTGACTACTTTGAAAGATTACCGCCCTTATGTTGTCTCCGAAGTATATGCAGATGATGAAAATCTTATCGGAGAATTTTTTATCGAAAACAGGACGATTGTGCCTCTGGCCCAAATGCCTAAGATGCTTATTAAAGCTTTTGTGGCTGCCGAAGATGCCCGTTTCTTTGAGCATAAGGGCATAGACTACTGGCGCATATTGGGTGCAGCCTTCCGCAACATCGAGGCTTTGGACGTCGTCCAAGGCGGCAGCACTATAACTCAGCAAATTGCGAAGTCTTTTTTCCTTACTCCAGAAAAAAGCTTAACCCGCAAATTAAAAGAAGCCATCTTAGCGCAGAGAATTGAACATTACCTCACTAAAAATGAAATTCTTTTTCTTTATTTAAACCAAATATACTTGGGCGAAGGCGCTTATGGGGTGGGCGCAGCGGCCAAAACTTACTTTGGAAAATCGGTGCAGCATCTGACTTTGGCCGAATGTGCTTTATTAGCCGGACTCCCTCCGGCCCCTAATTCTTTCTCTCCTCTCCGGAACCCTAAGAAGGCCCGGGAAAGGCAGTTATATGTTTTGCACCGCATGGTAGAACGCAAGATGATCACCCCGGAACAAGCAAAAAAAGCTGAGTCTGAAGAAATCCGCTTGCGCCCCAAAGGGCCCAAAGGATACCTGGAAGCGCCGTATGTCTTAGAACAAGTCCGCGTTTATGTGGAGGAAAAATACGGCAAAGAGATGTTATACAAAGGGGGCTTAAAAATTTATACCACCCTCAATACCCGCCTGCAACGAGCTGCCCAAAAGGCTGTGCTCAAAGGTTTAGAGGAGTACGAAGCCCGGGCAGGAAAAGGCAAAGGGAAAGGTCAAGTCCAAGGAGCTTTTGTCGCTCTCGATCCCCAAACGGGCTATATTCTGGCTCTGGTAGGCGGTCGTGATTTTACGGCCAGCCAATTTAACCGCGCCACCCAAGCCCGGCGCCAGGCTGGTTCAGCTTTTAAACCGATTGTTTATGCTGCCGCCCTCGATAAAGGGTTTACCCCTGCCACCATCATCGTGGACGAGCCTTTTAAATATGTAGATGTACCGGGTAAAGAACCTTGGGAACCCCAAAATTTTGACCGGGAGTTTTGGGGGCCTATTACGTTGCGGAAAGCTTTAACTTTTTCCCGCAATGTGGTTACGGTAAAAATCGCCCAGACCATTGGCGTTGATTATATTATTCAGTACGCCCAAAATTTAGGAATAAAATCTAAACTCGAACCGCATCTTTCTTTGGCCTTAGGAGCGGCAAATGTCACTCTTTTAGAGCTAACCGGTGCTTTTGGCGTCTTTGCAGCCCAAGGTTTCCGCGCTGAACCGATTTTGATCACCCGCATTGTTGATAAAGATGGTAACATCTTGGAGGAGATTGAACCTTCCGCCATAGAAGTAATCAGTCCCCAAACAGCCTATATCATGACCAGTTTAATGCAAAGTGTCATCCAAGAAGGAACCGGCCAAAAAGCAAAAGCTCTCGGCCGCCCGGCCGCGGGCAAGACCGGAACCACTAATGATACCAGGGATGCGTGGTTTATCGGCTATATTCCCCAAAATATTGTAGCGGGGGCCTGGGTTGGTTATGATATCGAAAAACCATTGGGACCGCATGAAACTGGGGCCGTGGCTGCTTTGCCCATTTGGCTCGAATTTATGAAGGAGGCTGTGGCCGGCCTTCCCGAAGAGAATTTTTCCGTTCCGGAAGGAATCGTCTTCGTCAAAATAGATGCGGCTACTGGCGAACCAGTTAGTTCGGCCAACCCGCCTAAGTCCGGAAGAGTAATTTTCGAATGCTTTAAAGAAGGTACGGCACCAGTAAGTTAGGATTTGCGCTTAGCCTTTTACCACTCCCCAAGGACGCAGGCGGGCAACTTTCTTAGAAATGCCCGCCTGGTGTACCACTTCTACTACTTGGCTGACATCCTTATAGGCTTCGGGAGCCTCTTCCACTAAAGTGGCCCGGCTGGCGGCCATGACATAAATCCCCCGATCTTCCAACTCTCGGTGTAAGGGTCTTCCTTTACTCGCCTTTTTTGCTTGGGTTCTACTTTGTACTCTACCAGCTCCATGGCAAGTGCTGCCAAAAGTCTCTTCCATAGCCTGGTTGGTACCCACTAAAACGTAAGAATACCGTCCCATATCCCCGGGAATGAGAACGGGCTGACCAACCTCGCGGTAAATTTCTGGAACCGCCGGATGTCCGGGGGGAAAGGCCCGCGTAGCTCCTTTGCGATGCACACAGACTTCTTTGGGCCGGCCATCAATAAGATGAATTTCTCGCTTAGCAATATTGTGACAAACATCATAAACTAAATGCATTCCTAAATCGCGGGTACTCCTATGCATCACTTTCTCAAAAACTTCTCTTGTCCAGTGCATGAGCATCTGCCGATTGGCCCAAGCGTAATTAGCGGCACAAGCCATGCCGGCAAAATAATCCTGTCCAATTTGCGCCGAAATAAAATCGCAGGCCAACTGCCGATCAGGGAGATCCAGACCAAGTTGGCGCACTCGCTCGCCCATTTTCTTTAAAAAATCATCGCAAACTTGGTAGCCAAATCCACGCGACCCAGAGTGGATCAGGACGGTAACCTGATCTTTCCAAAGACCAAAAGCTTGGGCTACTTTTTCATCGTATATTTCTTCTACATAGCCCACTTCTAAAAAGTGGTTACCCGAACCCAAAGTACCCAACTGAGGCCGTCCTCGTTCCATAGCTCGCTCGCTAACCACATCTGGATCAGCTCCGGCCATAGTTCCTCTATCCTCCGTGCGGTCCAAGTCTTCCGGCCAACCATAACCTTGACGGACCGCCCAGGCGGACCCCTCCCTCAATACTTGGCGCAATTCCTGGGCAGATAAACGCAAAGATCCTTTAGAGCCCACTCCCGAAGGAATATTCTCGTAAAGAGCTTGGAGCAAGTCTTTAATCTTGGCGGCGATTTCATCCCGGGACAAATTGCTGGCGATCAAGCGGGTGCCACAGTTAATATCGTAGCCCACTCCTCCCGGGGAAATAATGCCTTCCTGCCAGTCAAAAGCAGCTACCCCGCCAATGGGAAAACCATATCCCCAGTGAATATCCGGCATAGCCAGAGAATATTTTTGGATGCCAGGGAGATGAGCAACGTTGGCTACCTGTTGCGGGCTTTCATCGAGATGAATATCTTGGAGGAGATTTTCGTCTGCATAAATTAAGCCATCCACCAACATTTTGCCCTCCCGGGGGATGAGCCAGCGGTAATCATCAACTTTTCTTAATTCTATTTTTTTCTTTTCCGGCATAAGACCTCCTTTTAAATATCCAAAACTAAGCGGGCTTCCCACAGACCATTATTCTCCTTAATTTCTAATTGGTGGTAAGTAATGGCTTTGATCTCCATTTTGATTTCATGGCGCTGGGGATCAAAAATCTCCCCCCATGTTTCTGCTTGCAAGGATTTTTCCGTCAGATTTAAGAAAGAAACTCTTTTACCCAAATAATTTTTACTTGCAAATAAATAAAGCAGCTCGCTTAAAAAACGGACCAATAGATCTTCCCGATCAGCAGCCGTCACTTCCACCGCAAAAGAAACCTCTTCTTTTACCCACGACAATTCCGTAAGCAGATCAAAAAGAGCATAGGCCGCATTGGCGAAAAGCTCCGCATATGTCCGGCCAAAGACTTTTATCCCTAAATCAGCAGTGTGATCAAAAGTTTCATACTTTTCCATTTTTAGTTTTAATTAAGATTTATTGCTTGCTCTTTTTATTATATTATAATGCAGGAAAACATTTAGCGCGAGGAGGCAAATTTGCATCTGGCCTCTTTTTTCTTAGGCCTTGCCTTTATATCTTTCGCCACCCTCCTTTTAGAGATTTCCCTAACTCGTCTCTTTTCTGTAGCCCAGGGCTACCATTTCGCCTTTTTAGTAGTAAGCATGGCTCTCTTGGGCTATGGAGCGAGTGGCTCTTTTCTTTTTTCCTTTCCTAAATTTTTAAGACAGCATCCCGAAAAAAAACTGGTTTGGTCTTCCTGGCTTTTTTCTTTGAGTACTCCCTTGGCTTATATTCTCAGTAATCTGCTCCCCTTTGATTTAGCCCGTCTTTATTTAGACCCTGGGCAAATTTTCTATATCTTTATTTATTATCTGCTCTGGACCACGCCCTTCTTTTTCTCAGGCTTGACAATCTCTTCTGCTTTGGCCATAAGGACTCATCTGGCAGGGAAAATATACTTCGCCGATCTTGGGGGAGCAGGTGGGGGATGTCTTTCCGCTCTTATCCTTTTTGATCTCTGGGGAGGTCCAGGTACGCTTATCTTTTCAGCCTGGGGTGGATTTTTTGCTTTTTTATTATTTGCTCGGCTGCAAAAAGGAAGGCCTAAAATTCAATTCTTAAAATGGGCCTGGGGGAGTATTCTCTTTGTCTTCCTTTTCTGGCCGCCCTCTTTTCTCGATTTACGTCTCTCCAATTATAAACCTCTGCAAGCTGCCCTCCTTCATCCAGGTGCTCATCTTTTAGAGACCCATTGGAATGTTTTGGGACGGATCGATATCCTGGAAAGTCCAGCAATGCGCACTGCTCCAGGTTTGAGTCTTCTTTTCTTGGATTCTCTTCCACCACAAATTGGCCTGGCCATCGATGCGGAGAGGCTAAGTGCTATTACTAAAATGAATAATAGGGAAACTATCCACAGAGAAATGGCTTTCATCGAATTCCTCCCTGCTTCCTTTCCTTATCTCCTTATAAGCCCCGAAAACGTATTAATCTTAGAACCTAGGGGTGGTCTGGAGGTTTTAACCGCCCTTTATTACGGTGCTCAAAGGATTACGGTTGTGGAGATAAACCCTTTATTAGTCTCCCTCCTCAAAGGAAAGTACCGCTCATTTTCCGGCGGGATCTACGATCATCCGCATGTAAACGTAGCCATAGATGACCTTAGAAATTATGTGCGTCGAAATCCCGGCCCCTTCGACTTAATAGTCCTCTCTTTAGCAGAAAGCTGGCCTGCTTCGACCTCCGGAATTTCCAGTCTCCATGAAGACTATCGGCTAACGACAGAAGCGATGAGCGATTATATAAAAGTGCTCTCCCCCAACGGCGCCCTGGCCTTAAGCCTTTATTTAAATCCACCCCCGCGGGCCGAATTACGTCTGGTAGCCATGATCAAAGAAGCTTTAAAAAAAATGGGGAAAGATCCCCAGCAACATTTGCTCATTTTCCGCACTTGGGGGACCTTTAATCTGCTCGTTAAAAAAAATCCTCTCCTCCCCAGAGAAGCCCAAGCCCTTGATCTTTTTTGCGAAAAATTGCGTTTCGATTTAGTTTATTATCCAGGAATAACCCCCGAGAAAGCTAATATCTACAATCGTTTCCCCACCCCCATATATTTTCAAAGTGTTCAAAAAATATTGAGGGGAGAAGAAAATTTTTTGCAGACCTACCCTTTTGACCTTACCCCACCCACTGACGAAAAACCCTTTTTCCATCATTATTTTCGTTGGGCATACTTGGGTAAGTTATATCAGGTCGCGGGGCAGAAATGGCAAATCTTCATGGAAGGGGGGTATTTAGTCCCCTTTGTGTTTTTGGTCTCTTTAATTCTAAGCTCCATTTTTATTATTTTTCCTTTGCTTTACCGATGGCCGCACCGCCATATTGACGCGGATCAACAAAAATATAAGATTCCTTGCCTGATTTATTTTGCCGGCTTGGGTTTAGGTTTTATGGCGGCCGAAATTTCCCTCATCCAAAAATTTATCCTTTTTTTAGGGCATCCAGTCTATTCCGTATCTTTGGTTCTCTTTTCTATGTTAATCTTTGCCGGCCTGGGAAGTCGCGTTTCCCAAAAGATAAACCTTTCCGCCTTAAGGTTTAACTTCTTCATCTTCCTCATGATTATAAGTTTTTTCCTTTTTTATGCTTTTTTTCTAACAGATATTTTAGCCTTAGGGCAAGGTTTACCCTTGGGGGGACGGCAAATTTTCACTGTCTTCCTCACCGGCCTTTTAGCTTTCTTTATGGGCATGCCCTTTCCTTTGGGTATGCGCCTCTGGGCAGAGAAAGCGCCGGATTTAGTGCCTTTAGCCTGGAGCGTTAATGGTTGTACCTCCGTTCTGGGGGCTATCTTTCCCATAATCATTGCCTTAGCCTGGGGGTTCCCAAAAGTTTTCCTCGTAGCTGCTTTTCTTTATGGCTTATCTTATTTAGCCTTTAGAGAAATTCAGTTGCAAAAGAAATAAATTTATGGCACTTATTAAGCAGCAGAGCAAGGAATTAAAAAGCAAAAACTAAGAAAGGAGGGTTAAAAAATGGTGGCCCAAAAAGCAAAAGAAGTCCAAAAAAAAGTGGCGCAAGAAGCTAAGAAAGTAATCTCCCAAGCTCTTCGAGCCAAAACAGAACTAATCAAGAAAATGGAAGCGAAAGCCAAAGAAAAAATCCTCCAAAAAGAAAGCCTCATCAAAAAACTAAAGGAGGAATTAACCCAAAAAGAAAAAGCACTGACGGAGACCAAAAAGACCCTCACCCAAAAAGCTAAAAATGAATTGGCGGCCTTTAAAGAAAAAGCTGAAGAGAGGATAGAAAAATTAAAGAAAGAAGCAGAGGAGAAAAGAAAAGCTCTGCAGGATTTGCAGAAGAAATCTGAGGGAGAATTAAAAAAATTAAAAGAAGAAGCTGCCGCTAAGGCCAAAGCTCTGACTAACAAAATAACTGACTTGGAAGCATATAAGAAAGGGGCGGAAGCAAAAATTAAGGAATTGGAAGCAAAAGTTAAGGAGTATGTGGCCAAAATTAAACCGGCTCCCCAAGAAAGAACTGGGCTCATCACTTCTAAAGGAAACCCGCTTACCCTCTTGGGAGAAGAGTTAAAAGTAGGCGATAAAGCTCCGGATTTTCAAGTTTTAGATAATTCCATGCAGCCTGTCTCTCTGGCCGCCTTCCAGGGCAAGGTAAAAATAATAACCTCTGTGCCTTCGCTCGATACCCCTGTTTGTAGTATGGAAACCAGACGCTTCAATGAAGAGGCCGGTAAACTTCCTGATAAAGTGGTTATCCTGACGATTAGTATGGATTTGCCCTTCGCCCAGGCAAGATGGTGCGCCGCCGCGGGTGTAGAAAAAGTAAAAACTTTTTCGGATTACCGGGAGCGTTCCTTCGGCCTGGCTTATGGCGTGCTGATTAAAGAACTCATGCTCTTGGCCCGGGCAGTCTTTATCGTTGATGATCAGGATATCATCCGCTATGTGGAACTTGTTCCGGAAATAACGCAGGAGCCTGAATACGAAAGAGTCTTAAAGGCCGTACAGGCCTTGCTTTAGAAAATTTAAATTAAAGAACCCAGGGGGTAGAGGACTAAATTAAAAGTTACTCATGCAAATAGAGGCGCGGAACTCGCGAGCTAATAGCACATACTAATTCATAATTGATTGTTCCGGCCAGGTCGGCTAATTCCGTAACTGTGATCTCCTCTTCCCCTTGCCGTCCAAAAAGAACAACCTCGTCACCGATGCGCACATCACCAGTCGGACCAACATCGACCATAATCTGGTCCATGCATACATTGCCGATTACTTTTCTTCTTCTCCCCCCAATAAGGACCTCAGCTTTATTAGAAAGATGACGGCTATAACCATCCGCATAGCCTACGGGCAAAGTAGCGACGAAAGTCTTCTGGGGGGTCACATAAATGCCCCCATACCCAATGGGGGTGCCGGCCGGAACTTCTTTAATAAATGCTACTTTAGTTTTAAATTTCATGGCCGGCTGCAGAGAGAAAGGAACCTCAAAATTCGAGGCGGGCGGTAATCCGTAGAGTACAATACCCGGCCGGACTAAGTTAAAATGCCCTGCGGCTATGGTGACTATGCCGGCGCTATTGACTGCTGAGATAAATGGGAAAACAAGTCCTACTCTTTGAGCCCACTGGGCAACCGAGGTCAATCTTTGTACTTGGTGGTGAGTAAAAGATTGGTCTTGATCTTCGGCCTTGGCTAAATGAGTAAAAATACCCTTCAGTTTCAATCCCGGGATAGAAATAACTTTTTCTATAAAATCAGCAGCCTCCTCCGCTCGCCAACCAAGGCGCCCCATTCCTGTATCGATCTTCACCATTATAGAAGCTACTGAATTTTTCTCCCTCGCTAATTTAGCGAGTAAGTAAGCATTCTCTAAATCACAAACAGTAGCGATAAGGTTATAGTCAATAAAAATCCGCGTCTGTTCAGGGAGGGCTAAAGTAAGGACAAAAATGGGTACGTCAAAACCTGCTTCTCTCAATTCCGCTCCTTCTTCGGGGAAGGCTACTCCTAAAAAATGAGCTCCCGCTGATAAAGCTGCTTTACTTACCTTGATCAATCCATGACCGTAAGCGTTGGCCTTTACTACAGCCATGATGTAGGTAGCGGGGGCCAGAAGCTGGCGAATTTGGTGAAGGTTATTGCGGATAGCCTGTAAATCGATTTCGGCGATGGTCGGCCGCATGATTAATTAGAAATCCTACTTCTATTTCAGAATTTCTTCCAAAGGAGTATATGGTAAATTTAGGGCTTCAGCTACAGCTCGATAAGTTACTTTTCCGTCACAGACATTGACTCCTTTGGCTAAACCTTTATTCTCCAAGACCGCTCGTTTAAATCCCTTATTGGCCAGTTGGAGGGCATATTCAATGGTAGCATTGGTCAAGGCCAAAGTTGATGTGCGCGCTACCGCCCCAGGCATGTTGGCCACCGCATAATGGACAACTCCATGTTTAATATAGATAGGGTTACTATGCGTAGTCACCCGGTCAATTGTTTCCACACATCCTCCCTGGTCAATGGCCACATCCACGATCACTGAACCAGGCTCCATGGTCTTAACCATCTCTTCGGTAACTAATTTAGGCGCTTTGGCCCCGGGAATTAAAACCGCCCCGATGAGCAAATCAGCCCTGCGTACCCAAGCGGCAATATTATAGCTGTTGGAAAGGACTGTTGCCACTCTTCCAGAGAAAAGATCATCTAAATAGCGCAAGCGGTCGATGGAAATATCGATTATGGTAACTCGCGCACCCATCCCTAAGGCAATCTTAGCGGCATTAGTGCCCACAATTCCCCCACCCAAGATTACTACCTGCGCCGGTTCTACTCCAGGAACACCCCCTAAGAGCACCCCTTTCCCGCCACAATGCTTCTCCAAAAGCTGCGCTCCCACTTGCACAGCCATCCGACCAGCCACCTCACTCATAGGCGAAAGTAAAGGAAGCGTCTGCTTAGGACCTTCGATTGTTTCATAAGCAATAGCGGTAACCCGTTTTTCCAAAAGGGCTTGGGTAAGCTCTGGTTCGGGGGCTAAATGTAAATAAGCGAAAAGGATTTGCTGAGGACGAAAAAGATCGTATTCTTCAGGCAGAGGTTCTTTGACTTTCATGATCATCTCAGCCCGGGCAAAAAGTTGTCTTTTGTCTTCCCATACCTCGGCTCCTGCTTTTTGATAAATTTCGTCCGCAAAAAAACTTCCGGCCCCCGCATTTTTTTCAATTAAAACTTGATGCCCTGCCTGCCGCAATGTCTCGGCCCCGGCAGGCGTAAGGGCCACCCGGTTCTCATTATTTTTTATTTCCTTAGGCACGGCGATGATCATAGAACTTCCCTCCGTTTTTTTCTCTCCTCTTTATCCACTTCCTCTGGCCCAACCCAATAATCTTTGTAGTCATTTGCTCCCTTGTTTGCCAGTATATTAGAATTAAATTTTATTATCAATGGGGTGTTAGGCTGACCGTCGATCAGTTTTAATTTTTCTCACCAGCAGGAGACAGGCGGGAG
>JBNAWB010000081.1:0-15065 GCA_049699975.1 Thermodesulfobacteriota bacterium | reverse complement strand
TTCGGGAGGGCGGGCGCACGGTAGGAGCCGGCGTCATCGCCGAAATATTAGAATAACCCATTTAAATGGGGATTAATATAAGGAGAAGATGTGCGGGAGATTGTAATTCTGGCCTGTGGGCAGTGTAAAAGAAGAAATTACACGACCACAAAAAATAAAAGGACGACGCCAGATAAATTAGAATTAAAAAAATATTGCCGATTCTGTCGCACCCACACTCCGCATAAGGAAACCAAATAATATTATTGGGTGATAAGATCAGGTAATCCTCTTTTATTGTGCTTTACTAATCTCTTTAAAAGAAGGAAACCCTTGGAGGAACAGGCCAGTAGCTCTAACGGCTAGAGCACCGGACTCCAAATCCGGGTGATGGGGGTTCGAATCCCTCCTGGCCTGCCAATTGGAAATTTTTTGTCCCAGGAATAGACAATGGAAAAAATTAAAAGTTTATTACAAAAAATTAGCCAATTTTTTCGAGAAGTGCGCGTGGAGATGAAAAAAGTTACTTGGCCATCACGGAAAGAAACTTTAGCCTCCACTTCCGTAGTATTGATCACCGTAATCCTAATGGCTTTTTTCCTGGGAATTGTTGACTTGGGCCTATCGCGCTTAATAAAAATATTCTTGGATTAGGAGCAAACCAAATATGGCCCAGAAGTGGTATGTGGTGCACACATATTCCGGGTTCGAAAATAAAGTGAAATCGATGCTGGAAGAGAAGATCAAGTTAGCTAAAAAGGAAGATTGTTTTTCGGAAATTCTTGTCCCGGCTGAAAAAGTAATTGAAATGATCAAAGGGAAGAAAAAAGCTACCCAGCGCAAGTTCTTCCCGGGCTATATTTTGGTCAAGATGGAGTTAAACGACGAGACTTGGCATATAGTAAAGAGTACGCCCAAGGTAACTGGTTTTGTTGGCGACCGGGCTAATCCGACGGCTTTGACTGATGAAGAAGTAGAAGAAATAAAAAACCAGATGAGCGAAGGACTCCTCCGCCCCAAGCATCGAGTTACTTTTGAAAAGGGAGATCAGGTGCGGGTAATCGATGGCCCTTTTTCTAATTTTAATGGCTTGGTGGAAACTGTAAATCCAGAAAAAGGGAAAGTGCGGGTTTTGGTAAGTATTTTTGGACGGTCTACGCCCGTAGAACTCGATTTTGCCCAAATTAAAAAAGCTTAAAGAGGAAGAGACATAATGGCTAAAAAAGTAATCAGCGTAGTGAAATTGCAGATCCCTGCTGGACAAGCAAACCCCTCCCCTCCGGTGGGCCCTGCCTTGGGGCAGCACGGAGTAAACATTATGGAATTTTGTAAAGCCTTCAATGCCCAAACTAAGAACCAAGAGGGAACTATAATTCCCGTAGTAATAACTATCTATGCTGATCGTTCATTTTCATTTGTGACCAAAACTCCTCCAGCGGCGGTTCTCTTGAAAAAAGCGGCTGGGATCATTAAAGGTTCTGGGGAGCCTAATAGGAACAAGGTTGGGCAAGTAACCAAAACGCAAGTGCGAGAAATTGCCAAAATGAAGCTGCCGGATTTGAATACTACTAATTTGGAGGCAGCTATTAGAACAATCGAGGGTGCAGCCCGATCCATGGGCATTGAAATAATAGAAGGGTGAGAGCATGGCCAAAAGAGGGAAGAGATATCTGGAATCGATAAAAAAGATTGACCGGACGGCGCGTTATGATTTAGATACCGGCCTTAAGCTTTTGAAGGAAACGAAGCCAGCCAAGTTTGACGAAAGTGTAGATATAGCAATTAGATTGGGTGTCAATCCCAAACACGCCGATCAGATGGTGCGGGGAACAGTAGTCCTGCCTCATGGCTTAGGAAAGCCCGTGAAAGTTTTGGTTTTTGCCAAGGGCGAGAAAGAAAAAGAAGCCAAAGAAGCTGGAGCGGATTACGTGGGGGCGGAGGATTTAGTAGAAAAGATTAGCAGCGGCTGGACCGACTTTGATAAGGCTATAGCTACTCCTGATATGATGGGTATGGTGGGAAAATTAGGAAAGATTTTAGGACCACGGGGGTTAATGCCTAACCCGAAAGTGGGGACAGTCACTTTTGATGTGGCGAAAGCAGTCAAAGAATTAAAAGCGGGAAAAGTGGAGTTCCGGGTGGATAAGACTGGTATCGTGCACACGGCGGTGGGCAAAATTTCCTTTGACGCCGAGAAACTAAAAGAAAATATTTTGTCTTTAATGGACGTTATTATCCGTTCTAAACCACCATCCAGTAAAGGTACGTATTTGAAAAGTATCGCTATCTCAACCACCATGGGACCAGGAATAAAGCTTGATCCTAATGCCCTAAGAGGAGCTATCAAATAAGCAAAATTTTTCGTCGAAGACCGTAGGTTCGCCAGAAGGCGAGTAAATGGTTAACTCCCAGCCTACCGAGACGCGCTTTTTAGTTTCGGGATTGGATGTAAAAGATGATGAGCAACAAACTTTTTGAAATGGGCGGCGTAAAGGCTGGGGGTAAAAAAGAAGGGAGATCGGAACTTGGAACGGGTAGAGAAACAGAGATTAGTAGCTGAACTTCAAGAACGCATGGGGCGAGCAAAAGTTGCTTTCCTCACCAGGTTTACGGGGCTGAACGTAGAAAAGATGACCCAAATACGGCAAGAGCTCAAACGGGCCGATGTGGAGTTGCGTGTAATCAAGAATAATCTTTTTCGTTTGGCCATCAAAGGAACGGACAAAGAATTATTGACCCAAAAGTTAGAAGGGCCATTAGCCGTGGCCTGGAGTGATGTAGATTTAGTAGTCCCCGCCCGTTTGCTGACTAAGTTCAGTAAAGAATTTCCTGAATTACAGATAGTGGGCGCGTGCTTTGATGGGAAATTATGGGGGCCAGCAGATATTCAGTCGTGGGTAAATTTACCCACCATAGAAGAGATCAGGGCCAAAATTATTAGCTTGATCCAGGCCCCGGCGGCTGCTCTACTGCGCTTGCTCACTTCTCCAGGTTCACGCTTGGCCCAGTTGCTCAGAGCTAAAAGTCAAAAAGAATAAAATTTTTATGATCTTTCCAGATCAAAAATATCTAAATCCCGAAGGAGAAAAAAATGGCTGATTTACAAAAACTCGTTGATGAATTAAGTGCCTTGACGCTTTTAGAAGCAGCAGAATTATCGAAACTCTTAGAGGAAAAGTGGGGGGTTTCAGCTGCACCAGTAGCTGTAGCTGCCGCTCCAGTTGCGGGCGCCGGACCGGCAGCCCCAGTCGCGGAAGAAAAGACCGAATTTGATGTAATTTTGACTGGGGTAGGAGAAAAGAAGATTCAGGTTATTAAAGTAGTACGCGAATTAACTAATTTAGGTTTAAAAGAGGCCAAAGATTTAGTTGAAGGGGTACCAAAGCCCGTCAAAGAAGGAGTCTCCAAAGAAGAGGCGGAGAACATAAAGAAGAAACTAGAAGAAGTAGGCGCCACAGTGGAGATCAAATAACTAATATTTTTATCATTCTTTAATTTGGCACCGGCAATTACCAAGAAGAGAAATAAAGCTTTTAAAGAAAAGTGCCCCAGAAAAAAGGCGTGAGGGACTCTGGCCTAAAGGTCCAGAGGAAAGGGGGTCAATATGGGTGCTTTAACTAGCAGCCAACCTATTAAGCGTTTAAATTTTTCCAAAATTGAAAAAGTAATGGACATTCCCAATCTCATCGAGGTCCAGCGCCAATCTTACGAGAGTTTTTTGCAGAAGAATGTTCCGCCCGCTGAAAGGGAAGATATAGGTTTACAGGCTGTCTTTAAAAGTATTTTCCCCATCCGTGATTTCAACGAAACGGCTTCCTTAGAATTTGTCTCCTATTCCTTAGGAGAGCCTAAATACGAAGTGGAAGAGTGCCGGCAAAGAGGCATGACTTATGCCGCCCCCTTAAAAGTAACCGTGCGCCTGATCACCTATGAGGTGGAGGAAGAAGAACGGAAGGGGAATCCGCGCGTGCGGGATATCAAGGAACAGGAAGTTTACTTTGGCGAAATTCCCCTGATGACGGAAAAAGGAACTTTTATTATTAACGGGACGGAGCGGGTAATCGTCAGCCAACTGCATCGCTCGCCAGGAATTATCTTCGAACATGAAAAAGGGAAAACGCATACGGGGAAACCGCTTTACTCAGCCCGCATTATTCCTCATCGGGGGTCCTGGTTAGATTTAGAATTTGACACCAAGGAACTGGTTTACGTACGCATTGACCGCCGCCGCAAATTGCCGGTGACTATTTTACTCAGAGCCTTGGGCTACAGTCCGGAGGAATTGCTGCAAGCATTTTACGAGACGGAAAAAATATCTTTCCAAGACGGAAAAATCATTAAGCATATGAATTATGACCTTCTGGTAAATAAACGGGCAACGGAAGATATCGTTCATCCCCTTACCGGAGAGGTCTTAGTCCGCAAGAATCGAAAAATAACCAAACCTTCCCTCAAGAAGTTGTTAGATGCGAAGATTAATGCTTTGCCAGTGGAAGCAAACGATTTAGTGGGCCGGTACTTAGCGCGCCCGGTTTATCATCCGCAAACAAAAGAATTGTTATGCCCGGCGAACACCGAGTTGACTTTGGAAAGAATAGAGCAAATCCGCCAAGCCGGGGTTAAGGAAATTGAGACTCTTTTCATAGACCAACTGAATGTTTCCTCTTCGCTCCGGGACACGTTAAGCGCAGACAAGATTGAAGACCTGGAGACGCGCCCGATTGAGGAATACCGAAAGCAGCATCCTGAAGATAAAACACCTAACCAAGTTTATAATGCCATTCTGGAAATATATCGGCGGTTGCGGCCAAGTGAACCGCCCACTTTAGAAACAGCCAAGACCTTTTTTGAAAATCTCTTCTTTAATCCGGACCGGTATGACTTATCCCGCGTCGGGCGGCTGAAGATCAATCATCGCTTAAAATTAAATGTTCCCTTAGATTGTCGGATTTTGCGCAAAGAAGACATTTTAGAAGCCGTCCGATATTTGATCGCCTTAAAAGATGGCCAAGGGGAAGTAGATGATATTGATCACCTGGGCAACCGCCGGGTGAGGTGCGTAGGCGAGTTAGTAGAGAATCAATATCGGATAGGCTTAGTGCGGATGGAAAGAGCCATCAAAGAGCGGATGAGTCTGCAAGATGTAGAGACGCTCATGCCTCATGATTTAGTGAATCCTAAACCAGTTTCCGCCGTCGTAAAAGAATTCTTCGGGTCTTCCCAGCTTTCTCAATTTATGGACCAAACCAACCCCCTTTCAGAGATTACTCATAAAAGAAGGCTTTCCGCCCTTGGCCCCGGAGGTCTAACTCGGGAACGGGCTGGTTTCGAGGTGCGGGATGTCCATCCTACGCACTACGGCCGAATTTGTCCTATTGAGACCCCCGAGGGTCCAAATATTGGTTTGATTGCCTCTTTGAGTACTTATGCCAAAATAGATTCCTTTGGCTTTATTGTGACTCCCTACCGCAAAGTCCTCAATGGCCAAGTCACCAAGGAGATCGAATACCTCTCTGCTTTACAAGAAGATGAAACTAAAGTTATTGCCCAAGCAAATGCGCCTGTAGACGCTAAAGGAAGGTTTACGGCGGAAATGGTCCAAGCCCGCATTGCTGGCGAAGCTACTTTAGTACGTCCGGAAGAAGTAAATTTGATGGACGTCTCTCCTAATCAATTAGTAAGTGTAGCCGCTTCGCTTATTCCCTTTTTAGAAAATGATGATGCTAACCGGGCTTTGATGGGATCGAATATGCAGCGCCAGGCTGTACCTTTATTGCGGGCCGAGGCGCCTTTAGTCGGGACGGGAATGGAAGGAGTCGTAGCGCGGGATTCGGGTGTAACGGTCGTCGCGGAAAGAGATGGTGTAGTGGAAAAAGTAGATTCCTTACGCATAATTGTGCGGGCCGATAATCCTAATCAAGATGGGCGTCAATCCGAAGTGGATATTTACAACTTGATTAAATATCAACGCTCCAACCAAAATACCTGCATAAACCAAAGACCTATCGTGCGCGAAGGGCAGCGCGTGAAAAAGGGACAGGTTATTGCCGATGGACCAGCCACCCAAAATGGGGAGTTAGCTTTAGGGCGAAATGTTTTAGTGGCCTTTATGCCTTGGGGAGGCTATAACTTCGAAGATTCGATTTTGATCAGCGAGCGTGTAGTCAAGGACGATAGTTTTACTTCCATTCATATTGAAGAGTTTGAAGTCATTGCGCGGGATACCAAACTCGGGCGCGAAGAAATCACGCGTGACATTCCTAATTTAGGAGAGGAATCCTTAAAGAACTTGGATGAAAGCGGCATAATCCGCATTGGCGCGGAAGTTAAGCCGGGCGATATATTGGTGGGCAAAATAACGCCCAAAGGAGAAACTCAACCTTCTCCGGAGGAGAAGCTTTTGCGCGCCATTTTTGGGGAAAAAGCTGGCGCAGTTAAAGATACATCTCTGAGAGTTCCTCCCGGTGTGGAAGGCACGGTTATCGGGGCCAAAGTTTTCAGCCGCCGGGGAGTGGAGAAAGATGCCCGGGCCAAAGCTATTGAAGAAGAAGAGATAGCCCGCCTACATCGGGACCAGGAGGACGAAATCCAGATTGTGCAGCAGATTGCGGCTCAAAAAATTCGAAAAATTTATGGGCACGAAGTTACGGCCAATAGATTAGCCGACGAACGGACGGGCAAAACTTTAATACCTAAGAATACTAAATTGACTAAGGAATTATTAGCAGAAATTCCAGACGCCCGCCTGCGTGATCTGGTTATTCAAAATCCTAAAAAGAAAGCTGAAGCCCAAAAGATTTGGGAAGAGTTAGACAAAAGAATCCAGATGATCAAAGGCGCCTTCGAAAAAAGAATAGCCCGCTTGAAGAAAGCCGATGAACTGCCTCCTGGAGTCATTAAGATGGTGAAAGTGGACGTGGCTATCAAACGGAAGTTATCCGTAGGGGACAAAATGGCGGGTCGCCATGGGAATAAAGGGGTTATCTCCCGGATTCTTCCTGAAGAAGACATGCCTTACTTAGAAGATGGTACTCCGGTGGACATTGTGCTAAATCCCTTAGGAGTTCCTTCGCGCATGAATGTGGGGCAAATTTTGGAAACGCATTTGGGCTGGGCAGCTAAAGGATTGGGTGAACAGATTAGCCGTCTTATAGAGAAAGAATATAGTCCCAAAGCTCTGCGGGAGAAGATTAAAAAAATCTATAATACAGAGTCTTTTGCCGCTTTGATCGACAGCCTGGAGGACGAGGAAGTACAGGAGTATGCCCAGACTTTGGCCAAAGGCTTGTTCGTCGCCTCCCCCGCTTTTGATGGGGCTAGTGAAGAAGAAATAAAAGACGCTTTGCAGCAAGCTGGTCTGCCGGTGAGCGGACAAGTTACCCTTTATGATGGGCGGACTGGCGAACCATTTGACCAAAAAGTTACGGTAGGCGTAATCTACATGATGAAGTTGCATCATTTAGTTGATGATAAGATTCATGCCCGTTCCGTTGGTCCTTATTCATTGATTACCCAGCAGCCGCTGGGGGGTAAAGCGCAATTTGGTGGCCAGCGCCTGGGCGAAATGGAAGTTTGGGCTATGGAAGCTTATGGGGCAGCTTATGGCCTGCAGGAATTCTTGACTGTCAAGTCGGATGACGTGCTTGGACGCACCCGAATGTATGAAACCATTGTTAAAGGTGGCCACAACTTAGAAGCCGGAGTGCCCGAATCATTTAACGTCTTAGTAAAGGAATTACAAAGCCTTTGCTTGGACATTGAGCTTCTGGAAAAAGAAGAAGCTTAAAAAGGAGGCCGACCTTGGAAGATCTTTTTAGTTTTTTTGAAAAACCTAAGCAGCCAATGGCTTTTAATGCGGTGCGTATTTCTTTGGCTTCGCCAGAAAAAATACGCGCGTGGTCCTACGGAGAAGTAAAAAAACCGGAGACGATTAATTACCGGACTTTTAAGCCCGAGCGGGATGGTCTGTTTTGCGCTAAAATATTCGGCCCCACTAAAGATTATGAATGTAACTGCGGTAAATATAAAAGGATGAAACATCGGGGGGTAGTCTGCGAGAAATGTGGCGTAGAAGTAATTCAGTCTAAAGTGCGCCGGGAACGCTTAGGGCACATTGAATTAGCTGCGCCGGTGGCGCATATCTGGTTTTTAAAGAGTTTGCCCAGTCGGATCGGCAGTCTCTTAGATATGACTCTGCGGGAATTGGAAAAAGTTCTCTATTTTGAATCTTATGTGGTTATTGATCCGAAGAAAACTCCCTTGCGCGAAAAGGAGTTGCTTTCCGAGGAGGCCTATCGCAAAGCGGTGGCCGAATATGGCGCTGATTCCTTTGTGGCAGGTATGGGCGCCGAGGCTATTCGGGAACTTTTACGTAAAGTTGATGTGCAGGCTCTGTCCGAGCAGCTGCGGCAGGAGATGCGGGATGCCTCTTCCGAGATTAAGAAAAAGAAGATAGCCAAACGCCTAAAAATAGTAGATTCTTTTAAGGACTCGGGGAACAAGCCCGAATGGATGATTTTGGAAGTCATCCCCGTGATTCCTCCCGATTTGCGGCCTTTGGTTCCTTTAGACGGGGGGCGCTTTGCTACTTCCGACTTGAACGACCTTTATCGCCGGGTAATTAACCGGAATAATCGTTTAAAGCGTTTGCAAGAACTGAATGCGCCCGAGATAATTATTCGGAACGAGAAACGCATGCTCCAGGAGGCCGTGGATGCTTTATTCGATAACGGACGCGGGGGGCGAGCTATTTTAGGTTCTAACGGTCGGCCGTTGAAATCTTTATCCGATATGCTCAAAGGTAAACAGGGTAGATTCAGACAAAACCTATTGGGTAAACGAGTGGATTACTCCGGAAGATCAGTAATCGTAGTTGGTCCAGACCTGCGACTTCATCAATGCGGACTTCCTAAGAAAATGGCTTTGGAACTTTTCAAGCCTTTTATTTACAATCGCTTAGAACAGAAAGGGTACGTAACGACCATTAAAAGTGCCAAAAAAATGGTGGAGCAGGAAAAGGATGAAGTATGGGAGACTTTGAGTGAGATTGTGCGGGAGTATCCTGTTTTATTGAACCGCGCCCCCACCCTCCACCGCCTGGGCATTCAAGCCTTTGAACCTGTGCTCATCGAGGGAAAAGCCATCCAATTACACCCTTTAGTCTGCGCTGCCTATAATGCTGATTTTGATGGCGACCAGATGGCCGTACATATTCCGCTATCCATCGAAGCCCAGATCGAAGCACGCGTACTCATGATGTCGACGAATAACATCCTTTCGCCAGCGCACGGCAAGCCCATAATAGTGCCTACGCAAGATATAGTGCTGGGCCTCTACTACATTACCAGAGAAAAGCCCGGGGTGCGGGGAGAAGGAAGAGTCTTTGCTAACCCAGAAGAAGTGCGGATGGCCTACGATGCCGGAGAAGTTGATATTCATGCGGCGATCAAAGTGCGCCTAAAAGAGAACGGTCGCGAGGAGCGGGTCGAGACCACGGTGGGCAGAGTTTTATTGAAAGAGATATTGCCCCCGGAAGTTCCTTTTGCTTATGTGAATAAAGTTTTAAATAAAAAAGAATTGGCTACCCTTATCGAGCAAGCCTATCGGTTAGCGGGTACTAAAAAGACGGTCATCTTGGCTGACCAATTAAAGGACTGGGGGTTCCATTACGCCACGAAAGCCGGCCTATCTATTTGCATCGACGACATGGTTATTCCCGCGCGCAAGGCGGAACTCTTAGAAAGAGCGAACAGAGAAGTAATGGAAATTGAAAACCAATATAAAGAAGGATTAATTACTGATGGTGAACGGTATAACAAAGTGGTAGATATTTGGGCGCAAGTCACCGAGAATATTGGTTTTGAGATTCTGGAAGAATTGGGCACAATTACCGTAACGGATCCTTCTGGAAAGAAAAAAAGGCTTCCTTCTTTTAACCCCATTTTCATGATGGCCGATTCAGGGGCCCGCGGTAGTGCCCAGCAGATTAGGCAATTGGCCGGGATGCGCGGATTAATGGCCAAGCCTTCTGGAGAAATAATCGAGACTCCGATTACCGCTAATTTCCGGGAAGGCTTAACCGTGTTGCAATACTTTATTTCGACCCATGGCGCACGCAAGGGTTTGGCGGATACAGCTCTGAAGACGGCCAATTCTGGATATTTAACCCGCCGCTTAGTCGATGTAGCTCAAGATGTGGTCGTGACGGAAGAGGATTGCGGAACTCTGGAAGGAATTTATGTAACTCCTTTGATTGAAGGCGGCGAAATTATCCAACCTTTGGGGGAGCGTATCTTAGGCAGAGTTGCCCTGGACGATATTGTGGATCCCTTCACGGGTGAAGTAATCGTGAAGGCGAATGAGGAGATCGATGAAAAACTGGTCGAGAAGATTGAGAATGCGGGGTTGGAGAAAGTAAAAATCCGTTCCGTCCTTACTTGCCGGTCGAAGAGAGGAGTTTGCGTAAAGTGTTATGGCCGCGATTTAGCCCAAGGCCAAATGGTTAACATTGGGGAGGCGGTAGGAATAATAGCTGCTCAGTCAATTGGCGAACCGGGCACGCAGTTAACAATGCGGACTTTCCATATTGGAGGCACAGCGAGTCGCCGAGCTGAGCAAACCACTTTGCAGCCCCGCAACGATGGGCGGATTAAATTTGTCAACTTGGTTACCGTGCGGAGTAAGGAAGGGGATCTCGTGGTCATGAACCGCAACGGCGAAGTGGCCATTGTGGATGAAACTGGCCGCGAGCGGGAGCGTTATCCCATCATTTACGGAGCCAAATTGAAGGTAGAAGACGGACAATCGGTTAAAGGAGGAGACTTAATTGCCGAGTGGGATCCTTACACTTTGCCCATCTTGACCGAAGTATCGGGGCGAGTGAAGTTCGGGGATATAATCGAAGGGGTCACCATGCAGGAGCAACTCGATGAAGTTACGGGATTCTCGACCAAGGTCATCTGTGAGTCCAAAGATCCAGAGGCCCGGCCGCGAATTTCCATCAAAGACGAGAAGGGCCGAACTTTGAAAATCCCGGGTTCGGAGAGCATGGCGCGCTATCTTCTCCCGGTAGGGGCGCATATCGTAGTGACGGAAGGTGATTATGTGCACCAAGGGGATGTCATAGCCAAGATCCCGCGGGAAACCACGAAAACTAAAGATATTACGGGGGGCTTACCCAGAGTGGCGGAACTTTTTGAAGCGCGCAAGCCAAAAGAATATGCCGTAATCAGCGAGATTAGTGGAATAGTTTCCTTTGGCAAGGATACCAAAGGCAAACGAAAAGTAATTATTACTCCCGAAGTAGGTGAACCTAAAGAATATTCTATACCCAAGGGGAAACATATTAGTGTCCATGAAGGAGAGAAGATTAAAGCTGGCGAGCCATTGATGGAGGGTTCGGTGAATCCTCATGACATTCTCTCCATCTTAGGTTTAGAAGATTTAGCGCGTTACTTGGTGGATGAAGTACAAGAAGTTTATCGGCTTCAGGGAGTGAAAATTAATGATAAGCATATAGAAGTGATCGTCCGCCAAATGTTGAAACGGGTGGTCATAAAAGAAGTGGGCGACTCAAATTTCTTGGTGGGCGAACACGTGGAACGTTATATCTTTGAAGAAGAGAATGAACGATTAAAAGCTGCGGGAAAACGCCCGGCTGTAGCGGAGCCTTTGCTCTTGGGAGTGACCAAAGCTTCATTGAGCACGGAGAGTTTCATTTCTGCTGCTTCTTTCCAAGAGACGACGAAAGTATTAACCCAAGCAGCCATTAGCGGGAAAACAGACTATTTGCGAGGTTTGAAAGAGAATGTAATTTTGGGCAGATTAATTCCCGCAGGAACTGGGTTTGGTCTTTATCGGCGGGTAGGTATTAGAGTGGAAGGGGAAGAGGAAGAAAAAGAACTTTTGGAGCAAAACAATAATTGACTTTTGATCTAAAATTAAGTAAAATATATTTTTTGTGTGCAATTTAAGGAGGATTAATGCCCACGATCAATCAGCTTGTGCGTATTGGCCGGCAAAAAGTAAGGAAGAAAACTTCGGCGCCGGCCCTAACTAGCTGCCCTCAACGCCGCGGAGTATGTATTAGGGTTTATACTTCAACACCTAAGAAACCCAATTCAGCTCTGCGGAAAGTAGCCCGGGTACGTCTCACCAACGGTTATGAAATAACCACTTATATTCCTGGAGTGGGTCATAATCTTCAGGAACACTCGGTGGTTTTGGTGCGCGGGGGGAGAGTGAAGGATCTTCCAGGAGTACGTTACCATATTATTAGAGGAACCCTGGATTCAGCGGGAGTCCAGAATAGGAAAAAAAGCCGCTCGAAATACGGGGCCAAAAAGCCCAAGTGAGGAAATATGCCCAGAAGACGCGTGGTAGTTAGAAGGGAAATTCTTCCCGACCCAAAATATAAAAATGTTTTAGTGGCCAAATTTATTAATTGCATCATGCGCCGCGGTAAGAAAAGTGTCGCTGAAAGAATCCTTTATCGAGCTTTGGAGATCATCAAAGAACGGACCAACGAAGATCCTTTGAAAGTTTTTGAAAAGTCGATTAATAACGTAAAACCGATCTTAGAAGTTAGGTCCCGGCGCGTGGGGGGAGCTACTTATCAGGTTCCTACAGAAGTGCGACCCGAGAGAAGGACGGCCTTAGCTATTCGGTGGCTGATAACCTATGCTAAAGAACGGGCAGAAAAGAGCATGGAAGAGAAATTAGCTGCGGAGCTGATTGAGGCAGCTAATAATCGGGGAGGAGCTATTAAGAAGAAAGAGGACGTGCACAAAATGGCCGAAGCCAATAAAGCCTTTGCTCATTATCGATGGTAAGAAGAAGGCCCATTTGGCGGCCCAATATGGAAGCTATATTTAAGTTAGCAATAAAATTTTAGGTAAATCAATCAAGGATTGAAGATTTGGGAAATCAGGATTTTTTAGAAAAAACGCGCAATATCGGTCTGATGGCCCACATTGATGCGGGGAAGACAACCACCACAGAACGTATCCTTTATTACACGGGAACTTCTTATCGAATGGGTGAGGTGGATGAAGGAACGGCCGTGATGGATTGGATGGAACAAGAGCAAGAAAGAGGAATAACTATTACTTCCGCGGCCACTACTTGCTTTTGGAAGGGCCATAGGATCAATATTATCGATACCCCCGGCCACGTGGACTTCACTATAGAAGTGGAAAGAAGTCTGCGGGTATTAGACGGAGCGATAGCTATTTTTTGTGCCGTGGGCGGAGTAGAACCGCAAAGTGAGACCGTGTGGCGCCAAGCGGATAAATATCGTGTTCCCCGTTTGGCCTTTATCAATAAGATGGATCGGACGGGTGCCGACTTCTTCCAAGTAATGAGTATGGTTAAGGAACGGTTGGGAGCCAAGGTAATTCCGTTGCAGATTCCTTGGGGAAAAGAGGAAAATTTCCAGGGCGTGATCGATCTTTTGCAGATGAAAGCAATCACTTATGATGACCAATCCCTGGGAGCCAATTTTCACCTCCTGGATATACCTCCAGATTTAGAGGATTTAGCCAACGAGTATCGGGAACTGATCCTCGAAAACCTGGCCGATCTTGATGATAACCTTATGGAGAAGTATATCCAAGGAATTAAGCCTAGTCTTCCGGAAATCCAGAAAATTATCCGTCAAGGGACTATAACTGCGCAAATAGTGCCTCTCTTGTGCGGCTCAGCTTTTCGGAATAAAGGTATCCAACAACTTTTGGATGCCGTGGTTAATTACTTGCCTTCTCCCTTAGACGTTCCGCCTATCCGAGGGATTAATCCCGAAAATGGCCAGGAAGAAGAAAGATCCCCCTGGAACGGTTCTCCTTTGACCGCCTTGGCTTTCAAGATTATGTCCGACCCCTATGTAGGTCAACTTACATTCTTACGTCTTTATTCCGGAACTTTGACTTCAGGTTCAACCGTATTCAACAGTAACCAAAATCGGCGGGAGCGTATTGGCCGGCTCTTGAAGATGCATGCCAATAAAAGAGAAGAGATTAAAAAAGCTACCGCGGGAGATATCGTAGCTGCGGTAGGGTTAAAAGGAACGATTACGGGAGACACCCTGTGCGCCGAAGATGAACCGATTATCTTGGAGGCTATGGAATTTCCGGAACCGGTTATTTCTATGGCCATTGAGCCTCAAGCCAGTGCGGACCAGGAAAAACTTGACCAGGCATTACAGAAGCTGGCTATCGAGGATCCTTCTTTTCGCCATTATCTGGATATTGAAACAGGTCAAAGGATTATTTCGGGCATGGGCGAGTTACATTTAGAGATTATTGTGGATCGCTTATGGCGGGAATTTGGCGTGGCCGTGCAAGTGGGCAAACCAATGGTGGCTTTCCGGGAGACAATTACGCGCCCAGCGCGGGCAGAGGGCAAATTCATCAAACAATCTGGCGGAAAAGGACAGTATGGCCATGTGGTCTTGGAATTAGAACCACTCCCGGCCGGAGGAAAAATCCAATTTGTCAATGCCATTAAAGGCGGAGTAATCCCCCGGGAATATATTCCGGCTGTAGAAAAAGGAGTACGGGAAGCTATTGAAAATGGCATCCTGGCTGGTTATCCAGTGGTAGATGTAAAAGTGACCCTTCTGGATGGATCATACCACGAAGTTGATTCATCCGAGTTAGCTTTTAAAATTGCCGGGTCCTTAGGGTTTAAAGAAGGAGCCAAAAAAGCTCATCCTGTCCTTTTAGAACCGATTATGGCTGTAGAAGTATTAGTGCCCCAGGAGTATATAGGCGATGTTAGCGGAGATCTTATTGCCCGCCGGGGAAGGATTATAAACTTGGAGATGAGGAAAGGTACGCAGAGGATTGAAGCTCGCGTTCCTTTAGCGGAGATGTTTGGTTACGCCACGAAATTGCGCTCGCAGACCCAAGGACGGGCCACCTATACGATGAGCTTTTCCCATTATGAACGAGTGCCGGAGGCTATAGCCGCCGAGACTATAGCTCAATCTCGCCAAAACTAAATTAGTTAGCTAGCGAGGCAAGGAAAGAATTAAATAAGGAGGACACATGGCGAAGCGGAAGTTTGAGCGGACGAAGCCGCATGTGAAT
>JBNAWB010000080.1:0-15078 GCA_049699975.1 Thermodesulfobacteriota bacterium | reverse complement strand
GCCTCTAAAAGGAAAACAGGAAAGAAAGAGATGATGATGATGACTAAAGCAAAAAAGATAGGTCTTCCTACCTGTTTAGCTGCGGCAATTGTAGTCTGGAAGCTATGCCTCTTCTCTTCTTCAGACCCTTCAGATAAATGGCGGTAGGCATTTTCCACCATGACAATAGCGGCATCGACCAAGACGCCGATGGCCAGGGCAATTCCCCCCAGGGACATGATGTTGGAGGTCAGGCGGAGAAAGTACATGGGTATGAATGAGGTGATCACAGCTATGGGGAGGGCAAAAATGGGCACTAAAGCAGAACGAAAATGAAAGAGGAAAATGATGATCACCACGCTGACCACAATCATCTCTTCCAGAAGCGTCCTCTGTAAATTCTGGATAGAGAGCTGGATTAATTCCGCCCGGTCATAAGTGGGTACGATCTTTACCCCTGGCGGAAGGCCTGGCTCGATCTCCTTAATCTTTTTCTTTACATTTTCGATAACTTTCAAAGCGTTTTCACCAAAACGCATAACCACGATGCCCCCCACCACTTCCCCCTTACCGTTCAACTCTACAATTCCTCTTCTGATTTCTGGTCCTATAGTCACTTTGGCCACATCTCGCAAGAGAATAGGAGTTCCTTGCCTGTTATTTCCGACTACAATCTTTTCGATGTCCCTTACCCCTTTGATATAGCCTCTCCCCCGCACCATGTATTCCCGACCACCAAATTCGAGAAGCCTTCCCTCCACATCGTTGTTGGATGCACTTACCCGGGCCATAATATCGCGAATGGAAAGGTTATAGGCCGAGAGCAGGTTGGGGTCTATATTAACTTGGTATTGCCTCACAAATCCCCCGACACTGGCCACCTCAGCTACTCCCTCTACGCTTGCCAAAGCGTACCGGATATACCAATCTTGCAAAGTGCGCAGGTAGGAAAGGTCATGGGCACCGGTTTCGCTGACTAAGGCGTACTGGAAAACCCACCCTACTCCAGTAGCATCAGGTCCGATTACGGGAGTGACCCCCGGGGGGAGTTTCCCAGTAATCTGTTGCATATATTCCAAAACCCGCGATCTCGCCCAGTAGATGTCCGTGCCGTCCTCAAAAATTACGTAGACGTAAGAAAAGCCAAAATCCGAAAAGCCCCGCACAGTCTTAACTTTAGGGGCCGCGATAAGAGCCGTGACAATAGGGTAAGTAACTTGATCCTCTACCAGATCCGGACTTCTCCCTTCCCAGGTGGTATAGACAATCACTTGCACATCGGAGATATCCGGGAGGGCATCCAAGGGAAGATTTCGCAGGGCATAGACTCCTCCTAACATGAGGAGAAATACTGCCACAAAAACTAAAAAGCGGTTTTGGGCGCAGTATTCAATGATCTTATTAATCATGGCTTTTCCTTTACCTTATTTTACTTCTTACTTTCTTTTCCCATACTACCGTGTTCATGCATGCCCCCCATACCGCCCATGGCTTCTTTGAGCTTTGATTCTGAGTCAATGAGAAAATTAGCACTGGTGACTATGCGCTCGCCTTCTTTTAATCCTTCTAAAACGACATAATAATTATCCACCTTAGGACCTAACTTTACCTGTCTAGGTTCAAAATAACCAGAACCGCGATCAAGGATAGCTATCTGTCTTTCTCCAGTATCAATGATAGCCTCCTCGGGAACAACCAATTTAATACCCAGAGGAATTTTGATCTGCACATTGGCATACATCCCAGGTTTTAACTGGCCACGGGGATTGGGAAATTGGAACCTTACTTTGGCGGTGCGCGTGGTCTGATCTAAATAAGGATAGATATAAATTACTTGGCCGCGGAAAATTTCCCCGGGGTAATAGGAGAGTTCAACCACGGCCTCCTGCCCCAGACGGATCAATGGTAATTCGTATTCATAAATATCCGCATAAAGCCAGACCGCTGAGAGATCAGCCAATTTAAAAAGGGCCATACCCGGCATGACATTCATCCCTTTAAAAGCCATTCTTTCCAACACAAAACCGGCGAAGGGAGAATGGAGAGTAAGGTTTTTGGCTACTTGGCCACTCTTTTCCAGCGCTTTAATCTGGTCATCGCTGATGTCCCACAACTTCAAGCGGCGTCTGGCCGACTCTACCAGGAAATCACGGTCACCTAAGGCCTTGGCGGTTCGTAAAGCAAGGAGATATTCTGCCTGGGCTGAGACCAGTTCCGGGCTGTAAATGGTCAACAAGGGTTCGCCCTGGCGCACATACTTTCCCGTAAAATCGACATAGAGTTCTTCGATCCAGCCCCCGATTTTAGGAGAAATGGTGACTAACCGTTTCTCGTCATAGTCGATCCTGCCTACGGTGCGGATTAACTTTTCTATAGATTTTCTTTCCACTTGGCCGAATTTGACCCCAATTAATTGCTGACGTTCTAAAGAAACCTGGACCATTCCCGGAGTGACTTCTTTCATCTTCCCCTCTTTTTGAATTGCTTCCAAAGTCAGCTCTTTCAACTCCTTTTCTGGGTCTTCCTCTTTTTTGCTTTTTTCTAATTTTTCAGGGGCCAATTTCTTATCCTGCAGGGGAGGGGCAATCCCTTTCTCTTGGCTGCATGCCGAGAGCCAAAAGAGAAATATTCCTATCATGGCCAGTCCAACTATTTTTTTCATCTTCTTTCCCTTCTTTGATTTAAAAAATAAGTACTTATTTTTCCCAGGACCCTCCCAAGGCTTCTTCCAGCTGGGCCTGGGCAATTCCTAAGTCGCTTATTCTCCTTTCGGCGGCCAGTTTATCATTTAGCCAGCCTGTATAGGCCATGATCAGCTCAGCGAAACCAACCATGCCTGTTTCATAGCCCCGATTGGCCACCTCTAAAGCCGCCTGGGAAAGATCCACTACCCTTTGGCTATAGAGCGCCTCTTCTCTTTTCGCTTGGTCCAAACGAAACCAAGCTTCTCGGACCATGAAAATAGTTTCGGCCTCCATTTTTTTTAGATCTGCGCGGAGAGCAGCCAGTTTTTGTTTAGTCTCTCTAAGGTAAGCATCATTAGTCCCATACCAGGGCATCTTAGGCAGGCCTACCCCTGGGGAAGCAGTACTCTTCGTCAGGAAGGGATCTTCCATTTTCATAGACCCCACTTGGGAGATGGCCTTATTCTGAAAAAAGGAAAAACCCAGCGAGTAGGGCGGGTAGATCATTGTTTCGGCCATCTCGATCATCCGTTCCATTTTCCCAATCATAGCTTTCATCTGCCGTAATTCTTGCTTTTTGCCCAAGGCCAACTGATATAGAGTAGCTAATTGCGGGATTATTACTTGCGGCTTTTGCACCTGAGGTTGGCCAATGGAAGTACCTGGCGGCAGGTCGAGGATCTCTAAAATTTTTACCTCAAGATTGCCTTGTTCCTCGACCATAGTTCTTAATTCTTCTTGCATCTTATCTCGTTCAATCCGCACTCTGATCAAATCCTGGAAGCTTGTCTTCCCTGTTTCGTACTGAGCAGCAATCACTCTCTCCAGTCTTTTTAGGAGGCTGAGCATTTCTTTGATAATTTCCTGCGCGCGTCTAATATAGATTAGGTTCCAGTAAGTCTGGCGGATTTTGGTAATGGCTGTGCGCCGGGCAATCTCTAATGCTTCCCCAGAAGCATTAACTTCCGCAGTTACCACTTCCCCTTTTAGAGCCAGAATCCCAGGGAAAGGAAATTTCATCTCTAAGGACTCGCTTTCCGCCATAGGGCCAATTCCGGTCATGAGTTCTTTAGTAAAAGCCGAATACTGCCTCAAAATTTCATCCAGATTGGCCACCTGGCTATAGGCTTCCAAGGAGCTGCGCAAATTCTTTTTAGCTGATTTAATTCCCGGATTACGGAGCCAGGCTAGCATCTCCAGTTCGCTCAAGGTAAAATTTGTCTTTAAAACTTTCGCGGCTACGGAAGGATCTCTACTCGCAGCCGATAATTCTTTAAACAACAGCGGATCAGGCTGATAAAAAACTCCTTTCTCCTCAGCTGCCTCTACAGCCTTTTGCCACTTTTCTTTCATCTCTTTAATCTTAGCCATCTGCTCTGCAAAATTCTTATCGGGACGGCTGGGCAAAAATTCACTCTTGGGTCTTGGCTGCGTATAATCTCGGAAAAAAGGAGTAGCCCCGGATCTCTCCCAATCCTTTTTTAGCTCTGGATAAGCAGTGCAGGCCGAAAGCACGGCCAGGAGAAAAATGGGAGCCAGCGGAAAAAATATTTTCTTCATGGCTTCTCCTTTGCAGAAGGCGTTTCCCCTCTCTGGGCCAAACTGCGTCCCACGAGCCTTTCTAACTGAGCTAGATACCGCCCATAATCTGCTTTAGCTCTGGCGAGGGCCAGCTGAAAATTATAGAAGACAGACTGAGTTTCTATAAAATCGGTGAAGCTGCCTTGTTTCTCCCTAAACCATGTCTCGGCAATCTCCATGGCTTGTGCGGCCTGGGGGAGAAGTTGGTTCTGATAGAGGGAAATGAGACGTTCCGAATTCTGCAGGCGGAAATAAACGTTGCGAATCATGGCCCTGGTCTCATTTAGCTGGCTCATTTTCATGGCTTGAGCTTTGCGCTCCTCGGCCCGGGCTTCTTCTACTCGTCCCCAATTTTTATTCAGCCAGATAGGGATGGAAAGTCCAAATTGGACACCCACGGCGTCCCTAAATTCCTCAGGGACCATGTCCGGATTCCCGCGCGCATAAGAAAGCCCAAGGCGGAACATGGGCAGATATTCATATTTGGCTAATCCCGCCTTAGCCCGCGCCTTATTAATTTGCGCTTCTGCCAAGCGAATCTCTTCTTGATAAATCCGGGCTAGCTCATAGATTTCTTCCAGATTATATAGAAGAGGGAGCAGGGTTTCTCCATCCTCAATCCTGATCTTCGCCCCTGGCGCTCGATTAAGAAGGGCATTCAATTGGGCCTGCTCCGTTTGTTCCAATTCTGCCAAGAGGAGAGCATCATATTGCAACTGGGCCAGTTGGGATTGGGCCTTGACTACATCGAAAAAGGTGGCTCGCTCCTGGGCATAGGCCGTTTCTCCTACCTTCCGCAGGTGCTCCAAAAGATCCCGATTTAGAGATACTACTCTTTGAGCATTTTTGATATAAAAAAGCTCATGATAAGATTCTCGAATTCCTACCACTAAGTCGCGCAAAGTCTTTTCGTACTCTAAACGCGCCATTTCTATCTCGGCTTTCACTACTTCCCCAGCTTGAGAAAGTCTCCCTGGAAAAGGAATCATTTGGGAAATCATCACTTCATAGGTAGCCATCAAGGGCTTCGGATAAGCGGTAAAGCCGATTTCAGGGTCAGGGAAGCCAGTTTCTACTCGGTATCGTTCAATAACACTTTTCCAAGATTCCCGGGCTGCTTTTACAGAGGGATTAGTTTTAAAAGCATAGGAAATTAAATCAGAGAGGGTACAACCTTCTTTAAGTTTCTTTTCCAGATCAATTAATCCTATCTCTCCGGAGAAAGCAAACTCCGCTTGCCCTATGAAAGTAAAGGCGATTAACCAAACAAGCCCATACCGGTTTAGAAAAGCTCTCATGAAGGTTCTGCTTTTGGCCATCTTTTCCCCCTTCCGGTTAAGAATTGTTCAAGATATTTTTCTCAATTCCTGTTTTATTTGGTTAAATTCTTCTCGGGAAATCTCTCCCCGGGCGTATCGTTCTTTCAGAATTTCCAGGGCGCGACTGGTTTCCGTAGCAGAGTCTCGGTTTTTCTGAAAATTTCCTATTAGCCATTTGAGCAAATAAATTGCTCCGGCAATGACTAGAATCCAAAAAATAATCATAAAAATCATACCTAACCAACCTCCCCAACCCCACATCATCCTTGGGCCCATATCCCATGGTCCGTATCCTGGACCTCTTCCATATCCCGGCCCCATCATCCCAGGACCCATCTGGGCATTTAATTCCGCAGCATAAAAAAGAAAACTTACCGCCAAAAATAATCCTAAGCATATTCCCATTCTTTTCATAATTAACCTTTTCTATTCCTTAGCCGTTAAAATTTTAAAATGGAGGTTCTTCCCTTTTTCCCTTACCTCTCCCCCCAAATTATTACTTTATTTTAAAACCGCCTCCACTCAAATAAGGTCAAGACCTTAATAATTATGGAAAAAGACAGTAGAAAAAATATATTTATCAATTTTCAGGCTCTTTCTGCCTTAATAAATTTAAAAACATCTCCGAATAGATCTTCTTCATGAAGAATACGCAGACCCACATTTTTAATAATCCTCGCGGTACGCCGATTGATATTATTGCCTAACAAGCGAAAAAAAAGAGGATTTAAGAAATCAAAAATTCGCCCCTTGATTCCCTGGGGGCGGACATGCTCCAAGAAGAATATTTTCCCTCCTGGTTTTAACACTCTTTTAATCTCTTGCAGGCCTTTATCTGGATCAGCAACTGAACAGAAGACAAAAGTGGAAACTACGGCATCGAAGCTCCCCGAGGAAAATTTTAAATCTTGCACATCCATATTAAAGAGCGGGATGGAAAGCTTAAGCTGAGCGGCTTTCAAAGCGGCTTTGCTTAACATTTTTTTACTAATATCTATACCAGTTACTGATTTTTGGGGAGGATAATAAGGAAAATTTTTTCCCGTCCCTACACCTACCTCTAAGATTTTATCCCCCTCTACTTGGGCCAAGAGCCTCTTTCTCCATTTCTTCGCCCCCATCACCTCCATGGGGTTCTCTAAGAAATCAAAGATTGCCGCCAGTCGATCATACTTCCTGGCCACTGAATTTTTTACCTTCATTTTTAATTTCCTCAACCAGAATTCCGTCGGCCAGTTTAAAAATCCTACCCGCATACTGAGCATAATCCTGGTTGTGCGTCACCATGACGATGGTCATTCCTTCATGATTTAGTTTTTGCAAGAAGTTCATTACTTCCCGAGAATTTTTGGTATCGAGGTTGCCAGTTGGTTCATCCGCCAACAAAATGGGCGGACGATTAACAATGGCCCGCGCAATGGCTACGCGTTGTTGTTCTCCTCCAGAGATTTGATTGGGTAATCGCCTTGCCTTACCATCCAGTCCTACCCGACAGAGAGCCTCCTGGGCTAGCTCATGCTTCTCTTTTCTTTTTAATTTAGTTGTGGCTAAGGGCAGCATCACGTTTTCTAATAAAGTTAAATATGGAACAAGATAAAAGTTCTGGAAAACAAAACCCAGATACTGACGCCGAAAATCAGCTCGTTCTTCATTGCCCAAGGAATAGACGTCGATTTTATCCACATAATATTTCCCTTGGGTGGGCGTATTCATCGCCCCCATGATGGAAAGAAGAGTAGATTTTCCAGAACCCGATTCCCCCATGATCGCTACCCACTCTCTACAATTTATTTGAAAACTAATTCCTTTTAGGGCTGTTACTGTGGAATCTTCCTGGCCATACTTTTTTGTCAAATTTTCACCTTGCATAATTTCCATCTTTTCCCACCTCTTATAAGGCTCTTAAAGCTTCATTTGGATCTAATCGGGCAGCTAATTTGGCAGGATAATAGCTCGCGGCCAACCCTAACAAAAGGGCCATAATTAAAGCACCTAAGGCCAAGAGAGGGTCCAAAGGAATAGCTACATGATGGCTAGTGGTAAAGAAAGGAAGGGATATCTTCGTCGCCCCTAAACCTATGAAATAACCCAAAACTCCTGAAATTACCGAAATAAACCCTGCCTCAAGCAAGATAATTTGCATGATATGTTTGCTTCGAAAACCAATAGCACGGAATATACCAATCTCTACCGTTCTTTCCTTCACACTTCCCATCATCGTCACCAGGACAACTAAAGCTCCGACAATAGCTACCAAGGCCGAAAAAATGTAAGCGGCCTTTTGAAAATGGGACAATGCTTCCAGGCGACTTTCCACGACCTGTTTGACTGCCATAACCTTTGCCCCGGGAAGAATTTCGGAAATCTGACGCACCATATCTTCAATAGGGCAACCCGAGCATAAAGCAGCCACTTCAGCCATGGAAATGCGTCCTTCTTTCCTAAGGATCTTCTGGGCGGTATCCAGGCGGGCAAAAATTATCTGGTCATCTTGAGAACCTGTGGAATTAAGAATTCCTGATACTCGCAATTGCTGGCCATTTAATCCTAACAAATCTCCTCCTTTGATCTGCAGAGCTTCGGCTGCTTCTGCCCCCACCAAGAGTCCATCTTTATCTGGAATAGTTCCTTGGTAAGTCCACCAGGGCCGCAAATACGGAATGGATTTGAAATCAATTCCCGCCAGCAGCACTTTTTTATTATCAATCTCCACCACCCCTAAAACCAATGGGCCAATAGCAGCCACATTGGCGGCATTCTTGATAGATTTGATTTTGGCCAGATCATCCTGTTTTATCTCTTCCATTTCAAAGAGAACTCCCCCTAAAGAAAGTCCGCCATAGGTGAGAGAGAGATTTTGAGTTTGAGGCACAATCAGGATGTTAGCCCCATATTCATCCAATTTATGAGTGATATCCTCGGTCAGGGCTTTGACCAGTGTTAAGAAAGCGACTACAGAAGACACTCCCACCATTAGGCCTACCAAAATAAAAATAGCTTTGGTTTTTCTCCTTCTCAGATTGCGCAGGGCAATGCTCCCTAGAGTCATCTTCTGCCCTCCCTAAAATTAAAATACTGCGCTCCTATTAATAAGTCTTCAATTTTGATTACTACTTTGTCCCCTTTAATCTCTCTCTTTAATGGCGCAGGATTGCAGCCCCCTTGGATTTCGTTTACTTTAATGGAAGCAAAACGCCGTCCACAATTACGGCAGATCATAAAATCTCCTTTTTGATAATAGCCTTTCCCCTCCGGCCAACAAACGTCGCAGGCATCGAAAGCAGCGCGAATTACGCCATCAGAACTTTTCAGGATGAAGTACCGGATAGTCAAGTTCTTTCCGGTTTTAGCCGGAACTTTATACTCAAAATGCCTGGCTTTCCCGTCGGCAAAAAGGCGTACCGGAAAAGTAATTTCATTTTCGGCTGCCCGGGCCTTAAGGTCTTCTCCACCGCCATTGACCAAAATAGTCAGGAAAATTAATAAAATTGCTTTTCTCATAATTCTTCCACCTCTCCATTTTGGTAAACGTACGATTTAACTACTAAACCATCTTTTTCGATATCTACTTGGATATGACAACCATAATCTTTCACTTTGGCCGTCAAATTTTGAGCATCAGGATTTTTCTTTTTATAGGCCTTGAGGGCAGCCAAGCTTGCCTTCTCTTCTAAGTGGGGATCTATTTTATCGCCGCGAGATTGCCGGAATCCGCATCCTCCTGAAGCACAGCATCCCTGAGAAGCGATATTTAAGAGAGAATTTTTAAATCCGTAAATCTCTATTCTTGCTTTCTTCTTGGCCTCCTCCAACCAAGAAATAAAATTGTCTGGAGATGGGGAATTGGGGTTTGCTTTTGCCAAGCTTACAGCATTTATAGTAAGCAAATGGCGAATATAGTTTTCTAAATTATTCTTGAACTTCTTATTCCCCTCCAACTCAGCTGCAAACTTGGCTGGGCTGCCGAAAACTTTCCGGGAAATTTCTTCGATCTCCCGTTGCACATCTGCCTCGTTAATCTGAATTCTTAATTTTTGGGCCTCTTGAGCAATAATCTTTTCTTCGATCAGCTCCGCTAAAACCTTCTTCTCTAAATTAGCCCAAAGAACTTGGCCCTTTTCTCCTTTAAAAACTTCTTTTCCATATTGCCCTTCCATGAATTCTTTTAGGCTCGTCATTCTTTCTTTTAGTTCAGATTGCAGGATTGGATCGCCATTTACTCTGGCCACTGGTTTGGGCCAAAATGATAGTGGGGAAAAGTTATCTAGTCCCAACCCCTTGTGCCAAAGAAGTAAAGCAGTAAGAAATAAGAGAAGTCCCGAAAAAATAAGACTAAAAAAGATGATTTTTTTATTTCTTTTCCTGCTAAATTCGATCTGACATTGAGGGCAGTAAAGTTCATCTTCTAACTTTTCTTTTCCACAATGAAGGCATCCTTTTTGGTTCATAGCTCATCCCCTCCTTTGGTCTTTGGGGCAGACGCAAAAAGAGGGCCAACCCTTGGCTCTGACTTAAAAAGCTAGTAATTAATGGAAATGAATGGATAAAATAAAACGAAGGTTTTCAAATGATTCTTTTCCACTGCGATTTTTTTTCGCAGAAGAGCGGGCAATTTAAGCTGATTTGGGAAAAATTTTCGCAGCCTTCAGAAAAGACCGTACTCTTTCAATTTATTTTGCAAGGTACGCCGGTTAATACCCAAAATTTCTGCGGCGCGCGAGCGGTTTCCTCCGGTATCTTCTAAGGTCTTGAGAATCAAGGCTCTTTCCATTTGGGCTAAACTAATCCCGGGGGGAAAATTAAATAATTTATCTTCCTTTTCTTTAGCCATAGCTTGGATTTGGAGAGGCAAATCCACTGGAGCCACCAATTCTCCCCGCGCTAAAATTACTGCTCGTTCCATAGTATTTTCCAATTCGCGTACATTTCCAGGCCAGTGGTAGCGGACTAATAAATCCATAGCTTTTCCAGATATAGCCTTTAATTCTTTCCGGTTTTTCTCCCGATAAAAGTTGAAAAAATGATTGGCTAAGAGCGGAATATCTTCGCGTCTTTCTCGTAAAGGGGGAAGAACAATTGGGACTACATTTATGCGATAAAAAAGATCCTCCCGAAAACGACCTATTTTAGTTTCTTTTACTAAATCTTTATTCGTCGCCGCAATTACGCGCACATCCACCTGGCAAGTCTGGTTACTACCTAAGGGCTCGAATTCTTTTTCCTGCAATACGCGCAGGAGCTTTATCTGGGTAGCGGGGTTCATCTCTCCTACTTCATCGAGGAAAATCGTCCCCCCATGGGCCAATTGAAATCTGCCTTCTCTCCGAGCGAGAGCGCCCGTAAAAGCTCCTTTTTCATGGCCAAAAAGTTCACTTTCCAGGAGGGTTTCTGGCAGGGCCGCACAGGATACTTTTATGAAGGGCCGATTTTTCCGGAGACTATTTTGATGGATGGCGTTGGCTACTAATTCTTTGCCCGTCCCACTTTCTCCTTGGATTAGTACAGTGGCATCCGTAGGAGCCACTAGGGCCAAAGTATCAAAAAGTTCCCGCATCCTGGAACTCCGGCCAATTAAGCGGGAGAAATCAAAGCGATCTCCCAAACGCTCTTTCAGAAAAATATTTTCCGTACGCAGATCATATAGCTCCAAGGCTTTTTCAATGAGCACTTTCAATTCTTCAATGTCCAGAGGTTTCGTTAAATAATCAGTGGCTCCTCCTTTGAGGGCCTCCACGGCAGTCTTCACGGAAGCATAGGCGGTCATAATGATCACCGGGACTAAGGGACTTATTTTCCGGATCTCAGCCAAAGTCTCGATACCATCCATGGTCTGCAGACGCAGATCTAAAAGAATTAAGTCAAAGGTGTCCTGTTCGACCGCGCGTATGGCCTCGGGGCCATCGGCAGCTTCTGCGACCTGATAGCCTTCTTCTTTTAATACGGCCCTGAGCATTAAACGATGGCTATCTTCATCGTCAATCACCAGCACGCGCCGAGGGGTATTCATTTTATTCTCCCTTTAATTATTAATGAGAGCAAATTATGTTTATCACTATAACCTAAGGCTTACTGATAGAAGCCTAGCCACGAGGCAATCTTAAAGCGAGATGGTCACGCCCCTCGGGATCGCCATGACAAAGCAGCTAAAATGTTTAATGCGCTCATTAATAATTTGCTAAGTTTTTTCATTTTCGTGAAGAATAATAGAAATAGCGGTCCCTTTCCCAATAGCACTCTTTACTCTGATCTCGCCACCATGGCTTTCTATGATCTGGTGGACAATAGCTAATCCCAAACCAGTACCTTTTCTTTTCGTGCTAAAGAAGGGTTCAAATACTTTCTCTAAATCTTCCTTAGGAATACCGCGTCCAGAATCTTCGATAACTACCTCTACTGTTTTAGGTGCATTCCCATTTCTTAAGGTCAGGCGAATTTTTCCTCCCTCCGCCATTGATTCTATAGAATTCAGAAGTAAATTAAGGAAAGCCTGAGATATTTGATCCTTATCTACAAAAACCAGGGGCAAGTTTGCCGCATAATCCTTTTCTACTTCGATTCTTCTCTTTTTGATTTCATCATTTAAGAGCTGGAGAGTGTGATCTAAAATCCATGGTAAGGAATGGCTTTCCCGTTGGGGTGCTTTGGGTCGAGCAAAATCAAGGAGTTCCGTAATTACCCGATTTAGTCTGTCTACCTCTTTCACCATAACTGCGGCGTAACCTTGTTCTTCTTCTTGGCCTTTAAATCGGCTTAGAAAATATTGCGCAAACCCCCGAATAGAGCTTAAAGGATTGCGGATCTCGTGAGCCACCCCGGCAGCTAATCGCCCCAAAGAAGCCAAACGTTCGCTCCGCCGTACTTTCTCCTGTAAATCTTTTATTTCCCGTAAATCGCGCAGCAGGATAACTGAGCCCATCTCTTGCCCCATCTCGTCTTTAAGGGGGGTTATGCGCAAGCTCAAGGGAATTTCTTTCTTCGGAGATGGCCGAAAAATAACTTCTTGGTCTTTAATTTCCCTTTTTTCTTTCTCTGATTCGCCATGGGATTCGGGAGGCAGTTCTAAAATCTCCCTAAGGCTCTTTTCCTTTAAAGTTTCTGTGGGCAATCCCAAAATTTCCGTAGCCCGCCGATTCCAAGTAACAATCTTTCCTTGGGAATCTACAGAGATAATACCGTCAGCCAAACTTTCCAGAACATTTTCCGTATAGGTCTTCATCTGGGCTAAAGTTCGATCAACCAGATAATAATTTTGCACAATAAAAATAAAGTAGAGGGCACCCCCTCCTAAAACTAATAAAATTCCGCCCATGAGAAAAGCATGGAGAATATCTTCTTGGCGGGCTTTTTCAAAAGTCTCTAAATGCATGCGCATTAAAATAATTTTATTCCTGGTCCATTGGGGAATGGTATCTTCCTTTATGGATTCTGTTATTTCCTCAGCTGGCCATTTAGCTGTGGGAAATGAAAAGGGACGAAATGGTTTTATAATTTCAAAAAACCTTTTTCCTTCCTGGCGATCTTGATAGCGCCTTATTATCTCTTGGCTCTTTAATAAAATAACCAAGGCAGGGGCATCTTTAATTCCTTCTGCAGAAAGCCGCTTCTCTTCTTCCTTCTCTATCTTCCCAGTGGCCCAAACTTTCCCTTGTTCATCAAAAAGGATAATACTGGCCACCGCCGGTTCCTGGGAAACTTCGGTAATAAGCTTCTGAATCCGGAAAAGGTCGAGGTGCTGCTGGGGAGGGTCTACTCTCAGGCCGGCCTCGATAGCCCTGGCTAAACCCAACCCTTCGCGTAATAAAAATTCCTCTGCTCTTTCTCGTTCCCGGCTTATATTGCGATAGGTGGATATGCCAATAACTACCAGAAGAGTAAGGACGGTAATTACAATGGTCAAAGCCGGCAGATAAAGGAACTTAAATCGCTTCCCTTTATTCATTTTAAAATTTTACCCATTAATATGAAGTTTGACCCGAGGCACAAAAAAAGAGGATGGGGACAGAGACTCAAACAACAATAGGGATAAAAACCATTCAAGGAGTTGTTACTTGGCATATCGGAGAATATTGAATGAGTTCTTTGATGGTTGGATTTGCACTGCATAAAGGGCATTTAGGATTTTTTAAGATCTTAACTTCTTCAAACCTGAGGCTCAAAGCATTAAAAAGCAAAAAACGCCCAGCCATGGATTGGCCGATCCCTAAAATTTCTTTCAAGGCTTCATTGGCTTGCAACAAACCTATAATTCCCGCAACGGCTCCTAAAATCCCGGCCTCTTGGCAACTGGGGACTAAACCAGGAGGTGGAGGTTCTGGGAAAAGGCAGCGATAACAAGGTCCACCAGCATGGGGTTTAAACGTGCTAAGCTGGCCATCGAACCTTAAAATCGCTCCCGAAATAAGCGTCTTCTTTTCGAAGAAACAGGCATCATTGACGATGAAGCGCGTTGGAAAATTATCGCTCCCATCGAGGACCAGGTCATACTCTCTGATTATTTCTCTTATGTTTCCAACATCAATCCGTTGCGGATAGGTTTGTACTTTTACTTCTGGATTGAGGGCTTTTAGAGTACGTCCCCCTGATTCTACTTTTAAGAGCCCTACATCTGCGGTGCGGTGTAATATTTGGCGTTGCAGATTGTTGAGCTCTACGCGATCTGAGTCAGCCAAACCTATAGTACCTACGCCGGCGGCGGCCAGATAAAGAGCGGCCGGTGATCCTAAACCTCCCGCTCCTAAGACAAATACTTTGGCGGCCGCTAATTTCTTTTGTCCTTTTCCGCCTACTCCTGGTAGAATAATTTGACGTGAGTAACGCTCAATTTGCTCTGCCGAAAAGGTGGTCATTTGTTCTTCCTTAAAATTTTAATTTATGATACCACTTTGTAGTATCTAAAGTCAATAGCTATAGTAAAGGGAAAAAATTATGGACAATAAAAAATTCCTTTCCATCCGCCGGGACCTGCAAAAAACCCAAAAAGAAATGGCCCAACTTTTAGGACTTTCCCTCAAAGCTGTGCAAAGTTTTGAGCAAGGATGGCGTAATATTCCTGTGCATGTCGAGCGGCAAATGCTTTTTCTCTTGGCCATGAAAAGAAAAGGAGAAAAGGACATAGCTAACTGCTGGGAAATTAGGCAATGCCCTGCGGAACAGCGCCAGCGTTGCCCGGCTTGGGAATTTCATTGCGGCCACCTCTGTTGGTTCATCAACGGGACTATCTGCCAGGGTCAAACTAAAGAAAGTTGGCAGAAAAAAATTAAGATTTGCCAAAAGTGCTCAGTATTCAAGTCTATCTTTAAACTTAGCTAATCTCATAGCTTACTACCCAACCATTATCTGATTCCTTCTACCCTGGATACCCGAAAAGAATACCAAAAAACTTTTTCCTTTTTCTTTTAAAAGAATAATCTCGTTTTTCTGGAAGAAAAGAGCTTCAGCAATAATTTTAGGCCGGAAAAAACTTGCCCACCTTCACTTTTAGTGTCCCCATCGGGGATGGTGGAAACCCCTCGCCT
>JBNAWB010000079.1:0-15144 GCA_049699975.1 Thermodesulfobacteriota bacterium | reverse complement strand
TCTCCCTCCCGCCTGAAGTAGGTACGAATTTCAAAAGTGATCGACGGTCAGAATTTTTAATACTTGACACTACTTCCGAAAATATCTATGCTTTAATTTAGGTTGGATTAAAATGTTTGGCATTGGCCTTCCCGAATTAATCATTATTTTAGTTATCGCTTTGATCGTCTTCGGTCCCAAGAAACTTCCAGACTTGGCTCGATCTTTAGGCAAAGGTATGGCCGAATTCCGAAAGGCAACCGAAGAGTTTAAATCTACGATTGCTAACGACGTCCAAGAGATTAAGGATTTAAAAAGTGAATTGCAAGAAGAAATCTATTATGCTCCCGATTCCGGCTGGGAAGAAAAATCTTCTTCTCCCCCGGAAGATTTAAACGAACAAAATCCTCCCGCACCACCAGAAACAGGCTCAGCTTCTGACTCTCCGGCTGCTTCCCTTTTGGAAGACTTGGAAAGAGGCAAAATTACATTAGGGGAATCTGCAAAATTGCCAGCTAATCATTCTTCTCCAACTCCCCGCAATTCTTTACCAAAGGAAGAAGACCAACCTGTCTACCGTAAAGAATCAGTCTGAAATCGTTGATAAAAAACTACCTTTATCAGCTCACCTGGAAGAGCTGCGTAAAAGATTGATCTACTCCTTTATCGCTATCGGTGTGGCGTTTGCTATAGCTTATGCCTTTATTAAACAAATTGTTGAGATTCTAATGCGCCCTCTTTTGCAAGCATTACCCACCGGAAGTTCACTAATTTTTACTGCGGTACCGGAAGCATTCTTTACGTATCTAAAAGCAGCTCTTTTAGCCGGGGTTTTCTTCTCTTTTCCTTTTATTCTTTATCAAATTTGGGCCTTTGTCTCCCCAGGTCTTTATGAACGCGAAAAAAAATATGTCCTTCCCTATATATTTGTTTCTTCATTCTTTTTTATCATCGGGGCTGTCTTCTGTTACTTTATTGTCTTCCCTATTATTTTCCGGTTTTTTCTGAGCTTTTCTTCCGAATTTATTCGCCCTTTACCAGCTATTCGGGAATACCTCTCTTTCACCATAAAACTCCTCTTAGCCTTTGGACTTCTTTTTCAGTGGCCGGCTATGATTCTCTTCTTAGCCCGCATGGGCGTTGTATCGCCGAAAACTCTTTCCCAAAACCGCAAATACGCCATTCTGGCTATTTTTGTGGTGGCGGCTATTCTTACCCCACCTGATTTGGTTTCTCAGCTTCTCTTAGCTGGACCGCTTTTACTCATGTATGAAATTTCTATTTGGATGGCCAAATTCTTTAGCCCCAGGGAGGATAATACAGGAAAGGCAACTAAAGAGGAGCCCTAATATAAATTTTTATTTTCTGATCTCCCCTCCCCTTTTTTCCCAGAGTGGGCATTCCTTCTCCTTTAAGCGTAAAAACTTTTCCAGTACGCGTTCCGGGAGGAATTTTTATCTTAACTTTACCCTGCAAAGTAGGAACTTCTATCTCTCCGCCTTTTTGGGCTTGGGTCGGGGAAATAGGTATTTCACAGAAGAGATCATTTCCTAAGCGCGTAAAAAAATCATGCCTTTTTAAGCTGATGAAGATATAAAGATCTCCCGGCTGCCCACCATTCCGCCCCGCTTCCCCAGCTTTGGGCAGGCGCAAGCAATGGCCATTATCTACCCCCGCAGGGATATGTAGCCGAACTAATTTTGTAGATTTAACCCGGCCCGAACCATGGCACTTCGGGCAAGGATGCGTTATTATTTGACCCTCTCCTCCACAACGATTGCAGGTGGTCTCAGTTTGAAAAAATCCGCGCTGCCCCTGCCAAAAGCCTCGCCCATGGCAAACCGGACATACTTTCGGGGTAGTTCCCTTCGCCAACCGCGTTCCGTGGCATGAGGGGCAAATCATATAGCCTATAATTTTTATTTCTTTCTCTGCGCCCCACGCTGCTTCTTCGAGAGAAACCTCTAAGTTATAACGTAGGTTGGCCCCTCTTTGCTGAGAGAATTTAAATTTCTGTCTTCCCAGAAATTCTTCAAAAAAATCATTCCAAAAACTATCGAAAAAAACTCGCGGGCGGGCAAAATCTTCAGGGTCGGGGAATCCGCGGTAAAATGGCTCTTGACTTTTCGCCCCATAACAGTCATAGGCAGCTCTTTTCTGGGCATCTTGCAGAGTATGATAAGCCTCTGTTATGCGCCGAAATTTTTCGGCCGCTTTTGGGTCATTTGGATTTTTATCAGGATGGAATTGGTGGGCTAATCGCCGGTAGGCCTTTTTAATCTCTTCCTCTGTAGCCGAAGGATCAACACCTAAAAGCTCATAATAGTCTTCATAATGCATTAAGCCCCTTCTCTTTTTTCGCCTTTCGGCTTAGTCACAATAACTTTGGCCGGACGGAGTAACCGTTCATGATATAAATAACCCTTTTCCACTTCCCCGATTACTTTATTGGGCTCCTGATCACTCTCTTCCTGGGCTACTGCTTCATGTTTTTCTGGATCAAATAATTCTCCCACCGCGGAAATTGGTTTTACGCCGAATTTTTCTAAAATATTTATAAATTGTTTATGGGTTAACTCGACTCCTTCGATCAAAGAAGAGGCATTACCGCCCGTTTCTTTTCCATGATCCAGGGCGCGGGTCAAATTATCCAAAACAGGAAGTAAGGCCCGCAGAAGACTTTCATTTCCAAATTTCAGCAAATCAGCTTTTTCCTTCTGCATCCGTTTCTTAAAATTCTCAAATTCCGCCCGCAGGCGCAGCCATTTATCAAAAAATTCCGCAGCCTCTTTTGTTTTTTCAGCCAGTTGGCGGCGTAACTGATCTTCCGGGGCTAATTGCTCTCTTTTCTCTTCTGTAGCTTCTTCTTTTATACTCTCCGGTGCAGATCCATTGTCACTGCCCGCCGGCTTAACTTCAGAACTTTGAGCTCTTGCGGAATCATTTTTTTCCTTTTGTAGATCCTTATCTTCCAAAGGTATCACTCCTTATTAATCTTGATAAAATTCTCAATTTTTATTTATCTATACTCTCTAAAATTTTGCTTAGTATCCTTGCCGTATAATCAACGATAGGAATTATCGTAGAATAATCCATACGCATTGGTCCAATCACCCCTAAAGTTCCCAAAGTAAAATTCTCTTTGGCATAAGGAGCCGCAATTAGGCTACAATCTTTCATTTCGCTATACTCATTCTCCGCACCGATGAATATTTGAATTCCATGGGCATTCAAGGCTTTATCCAAGAGTTTGACTATTTTCGTTTTCTCCTCAAAAGTCTCTAAAATGGCGCGCATCTTTTCTAAATCGGCAAACTCCGGAAATTTAAGTAGATTAGTCTTGCCTTCAATATAAAGATCACCTTCTCCCTCATCCTCCAGCGCTTTTTTACTTAACTTTAAAGCCTGGAAGCTCAATTTATCAAAAAGAACTTTTTCCTTTTTAAGTTCTTCCACGATCTTCTTTTTGGCCTCGATCAAACTCAGCCCAGCCATAATTTCATTTAAGTAGCGGCTGTATTTATCGAGTTCTTCCTGAGCCATTGGCTCATCAGCTTCAATAAGCCTGTTCTGCACTTCACCTGATTTGGTGACAATAATGACTAATACTTTCTTCTCTCTTAACTTTATAAATTCTATATGCCTGAAGACATTGCTCCCAAAGCGCGGAGCTAAGACCACCCCTGTTTGCTTAGACAATAAAGAAAGTAAAGAAGAAGCCCGCTTAAGAATCTCATTAATATCTTTTTTTTCTTGAGCCAAACCTTTCTTGATCAGCTCCTGATCGGCCTTACTCAATTGTCGAACTTCTAAAATGCTATCCACATAAAAACGAAAGGCCCGCGCCGTGGGTACTCTTCCCGCCGAAGTGTGGGGCTGTTTTAAAAACCCCATTTCTTCCAAATCTGCCATAACATTGCGGATGGTAGCTGGACTAAGTTCCATCTTGTATTTTTTGGAGACAGTGCGGGAACCCACTGGCTCAGCAGTCTGAATATAATCCAAAATAATGGCTTGTAGTATTTTTCGATCGCGGGAAGATAATATCTCTTCCATCTTCCACCCCGTAAGCACTTTTTTAACAAAGTGCTAATTTAAAATAACAATAAATAACCCCTCTGTCAAGGACACCCATGTCTGACCGTCGAACAGCTTTAATTTTCGTTCCCAAATGTGCCCAGGCGGGAGGGGGAGAGGCGAAATTAAAATCGGCTGGGAAATGGCTGTCTTCCTCTCACCCACCTTTTTTCCGCTCCTCCTCCCGCCCTGAATTGACCTGAAATCTAAAAAGTGATCGGCGGTCAGCCCCCATGTTTGGCCGTGGATCGGTTTTTTAGTAAATATCTTAATATGGATCAGGCGGAAGCGAGCGGGCAAGGCCCATGTTTTTGTCGGTCTTTATTTATGGGACCAAACTACCTGGCCGCGGGATATGGTATACCGTGGAGAAAGACAATATTGACCGTTCATTTTATGGCCATCGCTATCTTCATAAATAAAATCTCCCGTCTCCAACGCCAGGATGGCTATATCTGCAAAGGCTCCTTTTTTGAGCGTGCCTATCATGTTTTCTAATTTTAAGAGCCGAGCAGGATGATTAGTAGCGCAAGCTAATACCGAAGCAAGATCCATTCCCAGGTTTAGAAATTTTGTTAAACAATGTAGCAGATTCTTAACCACTCCTATTTTCCCGAGGCGTGTTAAATCCGAAGAAATTGTATCTGGAAGAAAGCCCTCCTGGAGAGCTATGCGCGCTACCGAAAAATTAAGGTGATTTCGACCATGGGCCACATCAAAAATCACACCTTTCTTCCTGGCTTCATGCACCCACGGGTAAAGCTTGCCCTTTTCATCCAAAATTCCCATGCCCCGACCATGGAGAAAATGGCTTACTATATCACCCGGCTCCAGCATTTCTAAAATTTTATTCAAGGGCACAGGTGGGTTAGTCACATGGACCATAACCGGCAGACCTCCCGCGAGGTGAGCCGCTTTTTTAGCCAATTTGAGCGGCTCCAGGCCATTCTCTCCGACGACTTCTTTTTGCTGGCGGACTTTAACTCCTAAGATTAAGCTTGGATAATTTTGAATCATCTCTGCCGTTCTTTCGGGATGTAAATATGGGAGATAAGTACATTCTCCCACCAACCGATCAGCTATACCAATGGTGGATATGTTCAGGAATGTTAATAAACGAACTTTTGTTTGGTCTATTAAGAATTCTTTAAACCCCTCAAAATTGGCCGCGCCACAGCTCCCGGCATCAACCATAGTTGTTACTCCGGAAGAAAGGCAGGTTTGTTCAGTCTCTAAGCCTAACTCCCGCGCTTCAATAAAAGCATGAGCGTGAAAATCAATCAAGCCGGCGGTGACAATAAAACCCTTAGCCTCGAGCACTTGCCGAGCTTCTTGGGGATTTAAATCTTCTCCAATTTCCGCAATTTTATCCCCTTTTATACCTACATCCATCTGCTTATCAATACCCAAAGATTTATCTACTACCCTACCCCCTTTGATCAGTAAATCAAACTTCATGATAAAATCCCTTCTTAATTTTAGTTTTTTTATTATTTTGCTTAATTTTTTTGATTTTCTCAACATTAAATTATATCTATTCCTTAAAGATCCAGAAATCTTATTCCCTCTTTTAAATAATTCAATATTTAAGAAAATTAATTGCGGCTGAAGCATTTAAAAATAAGTTTGCTGAAAGGCAACCCCCATTTAGGATAATTTTTGATAAACCAGGAACAATTCATCAAATTAATATTTAGAGGTGAGCTTTTATTGATTTTTTTCCGTTTTTTTCGGTATTAGACTCAAATAAGATTAAGATAATGGCAAGAAAGAAGTATAAATTTTCCTTGCAATAAATTAATAATTGGAATATCTTTTACTTAGTTAGCAAATAATCCCTGAAAGGAGAAAAACATGAAAAAACTACAATGTGCCAAATGTGACATAGTTTTTTGGACAGAACTTGATCTCAATGAAAATTTAATCTCGAGTGGTGAATGGGTAAAATATACCTGTCCTAATTGCAGCTGTGAATGGGCAATTATTGAACCTGGTGAAAAAGTCCCTAGAACTTACCCGAGAAAAAGAGTTAAGCCTGCTATCAGACGTAAGCCTATGCGGAAGGAGCTTGCGACAGAAAAACCTTTTACCTTCACTGGCCCCCGGCTTAGAAGTCTGCGTCGTAAACTTGGTTTATCGCAAAGAGATTTAGCTAAATTAATTGATGTAACTCCCTGGGCAATTGTCTCTTGGGAAAAAGGGAAATTTAGCCCTCGCAAAGATAGAATAGCTAAACTTTCTGAGTTAGTGGGAAAGTCCAAAGAAGAAGTTAAAGCACTTTTGGCGGAGAAAAATCCCAATCCCCCAGAGAAAAAAAACGCGCTCTCTAAAAAGCCCAAACGCAAAAAAGCTTAGCAATCTTTTAAATGGCGAGAGCCTTTTTTAAAGAATTCTATCAAATTTATCCTTTAAATATACTCAATCCTTTTCTCCAACAATAAAACATTTTATTTGAGCCCTGGTTTTTACATAACCGGGGCTCATAATCCTATCTCTTTTCACCCATCCTTCTCCTACCTTATTTTTTAAGATATTCTCCAATTTAGTTTTCCTATATTAAATAAAAAATTAAAAAATCTATTGAGATTATCAGTTTATTTTGCGCAACCTTCTTCATTGAATTAGCTCAGGATTAAGTGTGTTCAATGTTGAAAGTCTATATGGTATCAAATATCCAAAAGTTTATTCCGTATATAGTATTCATTTGGCCCCTCACTTCGGTATGAGTCGCTTCCAACTTTTTTGCCTGGTCGAGTTTTAGCGACTCGCTCCGTTGAGACTGTGTCGCCCCTCTTTCTGGTCATGGCGAGCGACCCCGCACTTGCGGCGGGGGAGCGTGGCTCGCATCGACCTACGCTCCCTCGCGATGACATCATGACTCAGTCTTGTTGGCGAGAGGAATTGCGCCGTGGAATAAGTTTAAACCTCCCAGGGTAGGGGGTGAAGGGGCGATATTTTTAAAGTAATATAAATTTTAGCTCCTTTTTGAATTGGGCATTAAATTTTTCGGCAAATTTTAGCAACTAAATTGGAGAAGAACCTTTTTTATAATTGAAACAAGCTTTAAAATTTTTATTCTTTTATAATATAGGGGACGACCTTGAGAAGTAATCATGGCGAGGAGCGCAGCGGCGAGAAATATTAAAACTCATCGAGGGCCAGCGGTTTCCTTCATCCCTCTTTCCTTCAACATATGGTATAAATATAAAATATGCTGACCATCTTTTAGGAAAGGAATTTAAATTATGCAAGCACGCACCATTTGTTTGCGTTGTCATCAAAAGTGTCATTTAATTGCGGAAGTTATAGATGGCAAAATAGTGGGCGTAGTTGATGCGCAAGTGGCCAATCGTACACCCATTTGTCGAGAAGTATGTCCCCTGGGCATGGATGTTCCAGGTTATCTCATTGCTGCTTCTCAAGGGAACTTAGGTAAGGCTATGGAGATTATTCGCGATACCAATCCTTTCCCCTTAGTATGCGGCAGAATCTGCCATCATCCCTGTGAATCAGAGTGTATCCGGGGGATTGTAGATGAACCTATTGCTATCCAATGGGTTAAGCGCCTGATCGCTGATTATGCTTGGCAGAAAAAAGAAAAAGCCAATCCCATACCCCGTACTAAAAGTCAGAGCATAGCTATTGTTGGCTCTGGCCCTGCGGGTTTAACTGCCGCCTATGACTTAATAAGAGAAGGATATGGAGTTATAGTCTACGAAGCAGCTGCTGAGCCAGGCGGGATTCTTAGTCGAGTAATACCGGAGTTTAAACTTTCTAAGGTTAGCGTGGAAGCAGACATCGAATATATCAAAAATTTGGGTGTGGAGATTAGAACTAATATGCCTATCGGCCAAACTTTGTCTCTTGATGATCTGCTAAAACAACATGATGCTATTATTCTGGCTATGGGCAGTTGGCAGCCAATCCCCTTGAATATTCCCGGGACAGAGTTAGCTGGTATTTATTACGCCCTACCTCTCTTGGAGAATGTCAAAAAAGGACAATCTTTATCTTTGGGAAAGAAAGTATTAATCATTGGCGGCGGCAATACGGCTATGGATTCTGCCCGCGTTGCTCTGCGCTTGGGGGCTAAGGAAGTACATATAACTTGCCTGGAAGATAGGAAAAAGATGCCGGCGCACTCCTGGGAGATTGAAGCCTGCTTGCGGGAAGGAGCGCTAATCCATCCCGCACTTGCTCCTCAAAGGATAAGAGGAAATCAATCAGGTCGAGTGGTGGGGGTTGATTTTCAACGGGTTGCTTCTCTTAAGATAGATAAAGATGGCCAGCTTATTTGGACTCTGCAGCAAGGTCCGGGAAGTAAAGTCTATATGGAGGCGGATAATGTAATCATTGCTATTGGCCAGATGCCCGCCTTGGGGTCATTGGCCAAAGAGGGGCAAATGAAATTATCGCCTCGGGGAACAGTGGTGGTGGATGGAGAAACACTCGTTTGTGGTCCACCTAACCTCTTGGCCGCGGGAGATTTAATTGTCGGAGCCGGCACTGTGGTAGAGGCTATGGCTTCTGGCCGGAAAGCAGCTTCTGCTGTAATTAAGTATCTCACTGGTACTGAACCGAAGAAGAAGGAACCATCTCTGGCGGAAACGTTAGAGCGGGTGCGGCAAACAGTAAATGTGAATTTTCCCCAGGATCGTCAGCGGCGCAAAATGCCCACAGTCCCGGTTACAGTAGCTTTAGATAGTTTTCAAGAAGTGGAGTTGGGCTATGATTTACAAACAGGAAAAGAAGAGGCTGCCCGCTGCCTTAATTGCGCGGCGGTCTGTATCAAAGGAGCAACTATTCCTGAGGTCATGTATCACCCCGATCGGCTTTTATATCCTCTGCAGAGGGTTGGGGTGCGGGGAGAAGGGAAATGGCAACGTCTTTCTTGGGATGAAGCTTTAGATACCATTGCTCAGAATTTAAAAAGAATTAAAGAAAAATACGGCCCGGAGGCTATTCATGTCTCCTGCGGTTCAGGCCAAAAACATATCGCTATTCAAGCCACGAAGATTGCGGAGAGGCTTTGGCCCACCCCCAATACGCATTTGGGTCGTTATACTTGCATCCATCCAGATGTCATGGCCAATAGCGTCACTTTCGGGGATACAATCACTTATGAATTTGGACCAGATTATGGCGATGCCCGCTGCATCATTTTCTGGGGATCTGAACCTGATGTAGCCACTCCGGCGCAGGCGCGTGTAGTTCATCGGGCTCTGCGGCGCGGAAGCAAGTTGATCGTCGTTGATCCCCGGCCCATTCCCATGGCTAAGCGGGCTGATGTCTGGCTGCGTCTGCGGCCAGGGACAGATATGGCTTTAGCTTTGGCCATGGCGCACGTGATTATAAATGAAGGAATTTATGACCGGGAATTCGTGGAGCAATATTGTTTTGGTTTCGATCGGCTAAAAGAACATGTGCAAAAATACACTCCCGAGTGGGCGGCGCAAGTAACTGGGTTACCCAAGGAGCAGATTATCGAGGCGGCCCATATTTACGCCCTCGAAAAACCTGGATGCATCTATATTCGTTTAGGCTCTGGCGCCCAGCAAGTCACCTCCACGCAGACTTGTCGGTCAATATCCATCTTGGTGGGGATTACGGGAAATGTTGATGCTAAAGGGGGTAATATTCTCTACTACCGCACTTTCCGAGAAGCCCTCATGTGGCATCCCTATTTAATGTTCTGGGGTGTAAAGCCCCCGGCAGCCATTAATGAGAAGCGCATCGGCGCCAAAGAATATCCCTTAATGCATAAACGGGCCATTTGCCACATTCCCAGTACTATTAGGGCCATGGAAGAAGGAAGAGTGCGGGCCATGTGGTGTGTGGCTGACAATTTAATTGTGGCGGAGATGGATAACCAGAGGATCTGGAATATTCTAAAAAATAAACTTGATTTTCTTTTTGTCTCCGATCTCTTTATGACGCCCACTGCGGAACTTGCTGATATTGTTTTGCCTGCTGCTTTCTATCCAGAATGTGATCAATTAGTGGAAGCTTTTGGACACCCAGCAAGTACAGTTACGGCGGTGAGAAAAGTTGTTGAGCCAAGGGGCGAATGCCGGGATGACCGCGAAGTGGCCATTGAGATAGCCAAGAGAATGGGAGTAGATGTTCGGCCCTGGGAAACTTTGGAGGATTATTTTAACTGGATGCTCCAATATCAAGGAATTACTTTTGCGGAGCTATTGCAAAAGCCGAACAGTACTCTGACTTTTCCTCGCGGGTACGAGCGCTATAAAACAAGCACACCTCCTTTCAATACCCCTAGTGGCAAAGTGGAGCTCTACTCGCAAATTTTTGAAGCTATGGGCGTAAATCCGTTACCGGTCTATGATGAACCACCTCAAAGTCCGGTGCGTACCCCTGAACTCTTTAAAGAGTTTCCTTTTATTTATACCCATTATCGCATCCATGGGTATATGCACAGTGAAGGAAGGCAGATCAAGAGGCAGCGCCAATTAACACCTGAACCTTATTTACAGATTAATTCTGATAAGGCCACATCTTTAGGTATTAAAGATGGCGATTGGGTCTTCTTAGAGACTCCCCAATCCGCAGGCAAATGGCGTCTTAAATACCGGGCGCAGTTAATTCCTGATTTACATCCGGATGTGGTTGCTGGTCCTCACGCCTGGTGGTTTCCCGAAAAACCTAAACCTGAGTATGGATGCTTTGAATCGAATATTAATGCCCTCGTTTCCCTTGATCCTCCTTATGATCCAGTGGTTGGCGTACCCCAGGTGAGGGCTATTCTCTGCCGAGTATGGAAGGCAAATCAATAACCTTAAAAAGGAGCTAATATATGGCCATGTCTGCGATAAAAAATTTCCTAAAAGAACTGCCTAAAATCTCTCCAACCGAATTACCAGAAAAATTAAATCCCATCTTAGAAGAAATCAAAGGTTATGGGATAAACCAATTACTTGCCGAATATCCTGATTTTTTTGCTCAACTTCTTAATCAAATAAAGAATAAGGATTCTGCGGAACTGTTTAACCAGAACGCCAAAGCTGCTGATTTGCTTTCCGATCTCCTGTGGGAAGGAGTAGCCGGGCAAATGGAAAAAAGGCCGGAATCCCAAGCTGTCTTGCAAAAAGCAGAAAGGAAGATGCGCATCAATATCGAGGCTTCTGATAGCCTATTTAAAAGCCACTTCATTGTGCAAGAGGGAAAGATTAGCGGTGGCTCTGGCCTACTTCATTTTAAGGATGAGGATTTTCGGTTCATGGGCCCCACGGAAGTACTCATCGATCTTTTATTAGGGGATTTACCTCTCGGTTTCTCTAATTTGCGTTTGCAAACCGCAGGACATTCGGGCTGGTTCTCGCGTTTAGGTCCGATCATGCGGGAAATTAATAAAATCCTCAAAGGCGGCAAGGGGGAGACAAAAATCCAATGTTAAATCCAAATCTCCAGCCAAGGCATCTAAAGTATTGAATGCTGTTGCGCAAAGTTTAAGACTGTATTGTAATATCATTTAAAAAATCGAAAACTAATTTGCAAATTCGAAAACCATAACATGGGAAAAGAAATCAAATATAAAAAAATCGAAGTACCCATCAGAGGCATGACCTGCGCCAGTTGTGTAGTCCGCATTGAGAAAGGTCTTTCTAAGTTAAACGGAATTATGGAAGCGAAGGTAAATCTAGCCACAGAAAAAGCATCGGTTACATTCGATCCTGCTCAAATTCAATTGATAGACTTAGTAAAGACCATAAAAGATTTGGGATATGAAGTGCCCGTAGAAAAGATTTCTTTACCTATTCGCGGAATGTCTTGCGCATCTTGTGTAAGCAGGGTAGAACGAGCTTTGAGTAAAATAAATGGAGTTTTACAAGTTGCTGTAAATTTTGCTACGGAAAAAGCCAATGTGCAATTCCTCCCAGGAATTCTTAGCTTAGCTGATTTTCAACAAGCTATCCAAGAAGCTGGTTACGAATTACTTCCTCCCCCAAGTGCTGATTTAGAAATGTTCACCGGACGGGAAAAAGCTCTAAAGGAAGCTGATTTTAAAAGACTAAAAAGAAGATTCATTTGGGGGATTATCCTTTTAGTGCCCGTGCTTGCCTTAGCTTCCTGGAAGATGATGGGGTTATCCAATCTCTTTATCTTAGGACACGATGTTAATTATTACCTGCAATTCTTATTTCAAACACCCCTTCAATTTTGGATTGGTTGGCCCTTTTACTCCGGAGCCTGGAAGAGGCTGAAGCAAAAATCGGCAGATATGAATACCCTTATTGCGGTTGGTACTTCTGCTGCTTATTTTTATAGCCTTTTGGCTACCTTCTTCCCCTACTTATTCGTTGGTGAGGGACTAAAAGCAGACGTTTATTATGACACGGCAGGCACAATCATTGTTTTGATTTTACTCGGACGTCTCTTAGAAGCGCGGGCTAAAGGTCAAACCTCAGCAGCCATTAAAAAGCTGATTGGTCTACAAGCAAAAACAGCCAGGGTAATCCGCCACGGTCAGGAATTGGATATTCCTATTGAAGAAGTAATAATCGGAGATACTGTGGTAGTCAGACCAGGAGAGAAAATCCCCGTGGACGGAATCATCAGAGAAGGATATTCAGCGATCGATGAATCCATGGTTACCGGAGAGGCTTTGCCGGTGGAGAAAGGTCCTGGTCACGAAGTAATTGGTGGGACTATTAATAAAATGGGAATGTTTAAATTCGAAGCTACCAAAGTGGGTAAAGATACGATGTTAGCCCGCATTATCAGCATGGTCGAAGAAGCGCAAGGTTCAAAACCGCCCATTGCCCGCTTGGCTGACGTCATGGCCAGTTATTTCGTACCAGTGGTAATGAGTATTGCCTTACTTACTTTTTTTATCTGGTATTACTGGGGACCCAACCCTCGCCTTAATTACGCTCTGCTCAACTTTGTCGCCGTCTTGATAATTGCTTGTCCATGTGCTTTGGGATTAGCCACTCCCACTTCTATAATGGTAGGCACAGGAAAAGGAGCAGAAAATGGAATCCTAATTCGAAGTGGAGAAGCGTTGGAGACAGCCCATAAACTTACTACTATTGTTCTGGATAAAACAGGTACCCTTACCCGGGGGCAGCCCTCAGTGACGGATATAATCCCCTTTGATGATTATAATAAAGAAGAAATTCTCCTTTATGCCGCCTCTGCGGAAAAAGGCTCAGAGCACCCCTTAGGAGAAGCTATAGTTGCCCGTGCCAAAGAAGAAAAGATCTCCCTTGTAGAGCTTGAAGATTTTAAGGCTATTGCTGGCCAAGGTCTTGAGGCTTCCTTGGATGGCAAAAATTTACTCTTGGGCAACGCCCGGCTGATGAAGGAACGAGGATTATTTGATCAAAAATTTGAGAAAATCAGCGCAGAGTTCTCGACCCAAGGGAAAACTCCGATATTTATGGCGATAGATAAAAAAATTGTAGGGCTTATCGCTCTTGCTGACACCTTAAAAGAATATTCTAAAGAAGCCGTAGCAGCTTTGCACAAATTAGGGATGGAGGTAGTGATGATCACTGGTGACCATCAAAAAGCCGCCGAAGCTATTGCCAAACAGATCGGAGTTGATCGAGTTCTGGCCGAAGTTCTCCCAGAAGAAAAGGCCTGGCAAATAAAAAAACTACAGGCCGAAGGTAAGAAAGTCGCTATGGTCGGCGATGGGATAAATGATGCCCCGGCCCTGGCTCAGGCTGATGTGGGAATCGCTATCGGCACGGGAACTGATGTAGCTATAGAATCAGCAGACATCACCCTCATTAGAGGCGATCTTAGAGGTATAGTCACAGCTATTGCTTTAAGCAAAGCGACCATAAAAAATATTAAACAAAATCTCTTTTGGGCCTTTGCTTATAATACGCTGCTCATTCCTATAGCAGCCGGAATTCTTTTCCCCTTCTTCGGCCTTTTGCTCAATCCCATGTTCGCCGCCGCAGCCATGGCTCTTTCTTCAGTAACTGTAGTAAGCAATGCTTTACGCTTGCGCCGTTTTCGCCCTCCTTTAGCTTAATCACTTACATTTTCATTAAATAAAGCCTAATCCAAATTGGGCGTTGCCTAAAATTTAAAAGTGGATTTTTATATTGGCGGTTAAAGCGGATTCAGCGCTCCTTGCCCTTCTTTATCCCCTTTTTAAAAAAGAGGGGAAGGCGATTTCTCGAGGCTCTTCATTAGCAAAGAGGAAAATAAATTCCTCTATCTTTTTCTTGCAGATAAGGGAAGGTTAAGGTCCAAAATAAAATGAGAATACTGAGAACATATTTGGGGAATTTCAAACAGATAAGTGCGCGGGATCAATTCTTTTAATCTCAGAGATTAGGTCAAAATGGAGATCTGTGGAAATGATTTCCTTAATCCCGTTATTGATCATGGTCGCGGCATGAAATGCATCCCGTATATGTATTTGAGGATGGGATTCTAAAATTTTTAGAGCTAATGAAAGATCATTTTCCGTAACAGGTAAAATTTTTTTAGCTAAATAAATGACTTCTTTAGCGACCTTTATTCCTATAGCTAATTCCCGAATGGACTGATATCGGTAAAGAATTTCTTGAATGATTTCAGTATTTAAAAGGGTACAAATTCTTTTATCCCGAATGCTCTGCAGGACTTTTAAACATGGAAATTTAAGTGGATGATCGCGCCCAAGTGAGTAAATAAAGATGTTAGTATCAATGAAATAGGACATTTCTATTTTTGAAATCCATGAACTCGGGCAAGTTCTTTTTCGAATTCCTCCCAAGAATCTGGAACTGGGACCTCCGGCAGAGAAAGGAGACGACCAACTGCTTCAGCAATTTCTTGATCTTTTTTCCTTTTTAAATGATATTCTTCCACTGCTTCGCGGACTTATAAACTGATCTTCTTATTTTGTTGGCGAGCGATCTCTTCAAGGTCTTTATACTGTTGTTCGGTAACTAACACCTGAATTTTTTTAGAATACTTAACCATAATGCTTAATCTAATTTTGTTATCTTTAAATATAATATTTTTAAAATAATATTTTCTCAAGATTATTTTAGGCTGACTGTCGATCGGTTTTTAGGCAAATAGCTTGATCTGGCTCAAGCCTGCCTCTGGCCTGCCTCGGGC
>JBNAWB010000078.1:0-15167 GCA_049699975.1 Thermodesulfobacteriota bacterium | reverse complement strand
AGGTGAGGGGTTAAGAACAACAGATGTCATTTATTTAATGCTCTCATTAATAATTCTGCCTAATCTCATTTTTTATCCGTCTTCAGCAATTATGGCCTTAATAATTTGATCAGGCGATGGCAATTGCCCAAGGCTGGGAATAGAAATGAATTTCTGCGCTTTGTCTCGTAAGGCTTCTTTTAAAGGATGTACCATATAACCCAAATTCATCTCTGGGAAAAATACTTTGTCAACTTTGCCGATCAAAGAACGAATTTTTTCTTCGGGAAATGGCCAAAGAGTTTTCAGCCGCAGAAAGCCAAGATCTTTTCGGCCGCTGGCCTGTAACTCTTGCCAGGCTTCCCGTGCTGAGCGGGCGGGTGTTCCGTAAGCGACGATTAAATTGCGGCATTCCTTTAAGGAGAACCCTTCTACTTGGGCAATTTGGTCTACATTTTGCTCAATCTTCCGGTGGATGCGCCCCACACAGGCCATATGCATTTCTGGGCTATATTTGGTGATATTGCCGTCGGGATGATGGACTAAGCCGACCACATTAACTTTATAACCATCGCCCCAAGCAGGCATGGGTGGGACCATCCCCTCGTATGGCTCATAAGGAAGAAATGATTCTGGAGGTATATTTAAGTCCTGAGGCTTTAAGCGATTTACAATCTTAATCTCCTCGGGCGGAGGAACACGCAGTTTTTCCCGCATGTGCGCCAATGTCTCATCAGTAAGGATAATTACCGGTACCCGCCATTTTTCCGCGTAATTAAAAGCCTCGATGGTGAACGCAAACATCTCTTGCACGGAAGCAGGAGCTAAGGCGATTAAAGGACCGCCTCCGTGATGCCCCCAGCGGGCCTGCATTACATCTTCTTGGGAAGAAGTAATATACCCTTGACCAGGACCAGGGCGTTGCACATTGACGATCAGGAAAGGAGTCTCCGCCATGATGGCAAAGGAGACCGCTTCCATCATCAGAGAAAAACCCGGACCAGATGTAGCCGTCATGGCTTTGACTCCAGCCCAAGAGGCGCCGATAAGAGAACAAGCTGACGCTATTTCATCTTCCATTTGAATAAACCTTCCGCCCACCTGAGGCAAGCGCTGAGCTGCTTTTTCCATAATTTCGGAGGCCGGAGTTATCGGATAACCTGCATAGTAGCGGCAGCCCGCTAAGATAGCTCCTTCTACACAAGCATCACTCCCAAATAAGTAATAGTCCCCCGGAGGAAGGGGACCGCGCAGAGTTTTTTTAATTTCCTCTTCACTAAGCAAAGGTTCAAAAGATAAATGGTCATCCAAGGACATACTCTAAACCTTTCTCAAAGGCGGCTAAATTTTGGGCAAGCGTCCGTTGGGGAACACTATCGGCGATAGCTTGCTTAATTGCTTCTGGGGAAACTACTTTCGTTAGTTGACATAGCGCTCCTAAGGCTACCATATTCTGAAATTTCTTATCCCCCACAGCTAAAGCAAGTTCAGCCGTGGGCACTTTGACCAAACGGATATCGGGGCGAGAGGTTTCTTTAATTACCGTGAGGGGGTCAATAATTAAAAGTCCTCCTGCTTTTAAGTCGGGAAGGTAAACATCGTGAGCTGTTTGGGAGAGGGCCACGAGCACGTCCGCTGAGCGCACTTTTGGGTAATGAATTTCTTCGTCTGAAAGGACTACTTCCGCCTTGCATGCTCCTCCTCGAGATTCCGGTCCATAAGACTGAGTTTGCACAGCATTTTTTTTATCATAAAGAGCCGCGGCCAGGCCGAGAATTTTGCCCGCAGTCACTACCCCTTGCCCCCCAAATCCGGCAAGGCGAATTTCATAACGTTTCATAAGTCATTTTTCTCCTTCAGCGCCAAGCTTTTCCTCTTTCGTCAGCTTCCAGCATAGCCTGGAATAATTTTTCTTCGTGCACTGGAAAAGGCATATTATGCGCAGAACTTCCCGGCGCGCAAGTTCTTTTCAATCCTTCCCAGAAAAGAGGATCTTCCACATTTGATAGCCCCAATTCTTGGAGAGTAAGAGGTAAGCCCAATTGAGCAAAAAAAGGCAATATCTTTTGCAGCTCTTCCTCGTTTTTTTCTAAGCAAAGCTGCACCACAACTCCAAAGGCTACCATTTCTCCGTGCAAATTCTGATGCACTTGGGGAAGGATAGTGAGGCCGTATAAAAGAGCATGAGCCACAGCAATCCGGAATTTTGAACCACCCAAGCCTCCGATGAGGCCGGTCAAGAGAATATTATTTTCAATTATTCTTTCCACGGCGACAGAATTCTGCTTCTGGGCCACACTTTCTTTAGCGGGCAGACCCAAAGCAAAAATGGCTTCTTTTACTTGGGTCGCTAAATTCATCGCCGCTTGGGTAGGCGTATCATTAGCTGCCGTTCTTTCATAACTTGGTTTTCCTTCGTACCATTTGGCCAAAGCATCTCCCATGCCGGCTGCTAAAAGCCTGACCGGCGCCTGGGAGATAATAGCGGAGTCTACCAACACCAATTCTGCTCCCTTCCCGTTTACCGTGGCCTGTCTTACGCCCTTTTCATAAAGGACAGCCACGGCCGACGCGGCAGAACAAGTGGCCGCACTCGTGGGCATGGTCACTAAAGGCAATTTAAGCTTTTCGGCAACCACACGCGCCGTATCTATCGCTTTTCCTCCGCCCGTCCCCACTATAAGATCCAAGTTTTCTTGCCGGGCAATGTCCATCAGTCTTAGAACTTCTTTTTGACTACATTCCTGGCCAAAGAGAATAAAAGAAGGAGCCAGACCAGCTTTGGCCATCTGGGGCTCTAATTCAGGGCGGATCAGGGCCGTGACTAATTCGTCCGCTAAAATCATAGGTCGCCGCCCAAAGGCCGCCAAATACTCGGCAGCTTCTTTGATAATTCCGGCGCGCTGAATATATCTTTTCGGTCCCAGAAAAATGTCAATCATCAAATGTCTCCTTTGCGGGCGGCACCATGGACTGGCAGCGGCGGCAGATTTCCCTGAGCGTCGAAATTAAAGGGTAGCGGGCCCGCAATAATCTCTAAGTCAGGACGGTTTTTTAACTCGGGCAGGTAAGCAGCGGAAACTTCAACTTCATCAAGCTGTAAAGTATTTTTAATGCGCACGATCTTGCTTTGATCATAAGGAATTAAACCAATTGAACCGAGGGCTACTTTAATCGCTTCTTGGTCAGTCTCAAAATACATGGGAATAGCGGCTTTTTCCAAGCTTATGCCGGTAATGCAATTCATATAAGTGGCCTGATAATTAATTTTCTCGACTAATCTTTTGGTCGTCAGGTCAGCCAAACCGATGCCCGTGGCGTTGCCGTTGGAATGGGGAGTAAGATCACGAACAAATAGCCGCTTCACTTGGGTGGGGTGCGGAAAAACTCCCAAAAGATCTCTATTCCGTCCGGTAATATTCGGATCAATTCCGGTGCCGCTTATATCTTTGCCCATCTCGTCGACAATGAGCAGATCAATGTCGTTAAAGGGCAGGCGGGGCATCATGCGCTTAGCCAAGGCCAGTAAATCCCGCTCGGTAGCTTCGATCTCCTGCGGCGGTATAGCCATGATTTTAGCCGTTTCGTCATAGCCGTTTTCCACAATGCCCACGCCGCAAAGGACAGGAGCTTTCTTGATCACTTCCCGTCCAGCGTCAACGATAATTTTGGGGAATGTATAATGAAGGGCCGCCTTATGATAATACTCGGCCCCCCTCTGCTTGCCCATACCTATGGCCATCATCTTCATCAAGCCACTTTCTATTTGGGCTTTGAATTTGGTATGGGGTTTAATACGGTTGACCACCACGATCCAATCAGCTTGAGCAGCATTACGGTCAATGAAGACCGGAACATTATCTTCGGTTTTGCTTATCTCTACTACGTCCATGGACGATATTATTGGGGCGCCGGTAAATGCTTCGGTAACGTTATAGTGCGCTAAAAGGGCCGCCTGCCCTTCGGCTGTAGCTCCTCCATGACTTCCCATAGCCGGAAAAATAAAGGGCTTAAGGCCTAAGGATTTAAGGAAATCCACAATTGCCTTAAGAATCAGGGCAATATTAGCAACGCCGCGACTGCCGGCCGTGATGGCCACGCGCTGGCCGGGTTTAACGACTTTATCCAAGGCAAGCTTCTGCAATTCAACTTGGACTGTTGCGGGAATATCATTTACCTTAGTGCGCTCAAAAGTTTGTTTAAGGCGGTACATTTGGGGAAAGTTCATTCTTATTACCTCCTTTTTTTGAAAAGCCGCAAGGCGAGAGAGCGGAAGGCGTAAAGGGAAAAGTATATATTCCTTCCCATTTGGCCTCTCTTATCTTGCGTCTTATATCTTATAAACTTCTATAGCCATATCGGGGCATATGCGTCCACAAAAGGTGCAGGCCGTACAATTTTCATTATCTTCAAATATAGCAAAGTGGTATCCTTTTTCATTAAATTCTTCCGCCAGCCGAATTGACTTATTCGGGCAGGTAATTATACACAATTGGCAACCCTTACATCTTTCCTTATCTATTTTAATTTTTCCCATTCTCCATTCCTAAATTAAATTACTTTAAATTTTTAAGGGCAAACTCCGCCCCTTGTCTTAAAGCCTTTTCATTTATGGGCAATAATTCTTGCCGATGGGCAGGAATCATCTTGGACAAGGCCGCAATAGCTGCTTCCAGAGGTACGATCTTTTTAGCCATGATATAAGCGCCCAGGGCAGCCATATTAGTTACTTGCAGGCTACCGATTTCTTCCGCAATCTTATTGGCAGGGACTTTAATTATTTGTAGATCCGGACGGAAATGGTCTTTTTCCACTAAAGAAGAGTTAACGATTAAAAGACCGGCCGGCATAACTGCGGACTCGAATCTATCTAAAGAAGGTTTATTCATAGCAATAAGAGAAGATGGATGACGAGTGACTGGAGAACCAACTCGCGCCGTGGAAAGAATGACTGTACAATTAGCTGTTCCGCCGCGCATCTCCGGCCCATAAGAGGGCATCCAAGTTACATTCAACCCTTCCTGCATCCCCGCATAACACAGAAGCTGGCCCATGAGCAAAATTCCTTGCCCACCATAACCCGACATAATTACCGATTCATACATATTTTTATTTCCTTTGCCACAGAGATTAAAGAGGTCACCGAGCTAAGAATAAAAAATCTAAAATAAAAATTTTTTCTTCTAATCTCTTGGAAATTATTTTTTTATGGCTCTTTGTTCTCCACGCTCTCTGTGGCTTAAATTTATGTCTTTCTGGGAGTGGAGAATTCTCCTAAAGGATAATAAGGAATCATTTTTTCGGCAATCCATTTAAGAGCTTCCACCGGACTAACTTTCCATTGCGTTGGACACATAGAAAGGCATTCCACGAGAGCAAAACCTTCATCATTCATCTGCACTTCAAAAGCGCGCCGAATTGCTTTCCCGGCCTGCAAGATGTGTTTTACATCATGCAGGGAAACGCGGGCGATATAAGATTCCGGTGAAACAAGAGCTAACAATTCAGCCATGCGCAAGGGATAGCCGCCCGTGCGCGGATCACGACCAGTAGGGAAGCTAGTTGTCTTTTGGCCTAAGAGAGTTGTGGGTGCCTGTTGGCCTCCTGTAGCCCCAAATACAGCGTTATTCACATAGATGACTGTAATTCTTTCACACCTGGCGGCAGCGTGAATTATTTCGCCAGTGCCGATCGCCGCCAAGTCTCCGTCGCCTTGATAAGTAAAAATAATACATTCCGGAGCAGTGCGTTTTAAGCCGGTGGCCACGGCTGGACCACGGCCGTGAAGGCCCATGGTCATATCGCAGGCAAACTGCTTCCAATTTCTCACTGAACAGCCAGCAGAAGTAATGCCGATCGCCCGATCAACTATGCCTAACTCATCCATGGCTTCGCCGACTAAACGTTGGACAATACCATGGCCGCATCCTGGGCAGTAAGGATAAGGAAAGTCAGTCAAAGAATCTGGTTTGCCAAAGATTTTCTTCATTAAGCAAAATTCCTCCGCCTCCTAAATCTCTTGACCATTTTAAATATTTGTTTCTCGAAAAGATATGGCTGGGAGCTTGGGCAGATTGGCCGCCGCGGATTGGGAATTTATATTTCCTTGCTCAATTTTTTAATTTCCGCATATACTTCATCAGGGTAAATAATCTTCCCTCCGCCTTGGCCCAGGTGGTAAATGGGCATTTCTGGCCCCAAGACACGGGCAATATCTTCTTGCATCTGGCCGGCATTCATTTCTACATCTAAGATGGCTCTTATTCTTGCGCGCCTCTGCTTAAATACCTTTTCAGGGAAGGGCCAGAGCGTAATGGGACGTATTAGTCCCACGGCCAAACCCTCAGCGCGCGCTTTCAATACGGCATCTAATGCAATCCGCGCGGAACTGCCAAAAGCAGCGACTACTAAATCCGCGTCTTCCAGATATAGCTCCTCCCAGCGCTGTTCTTTCTCAGCAATGAGGCGATATTTTTCCTCCAATTCTTTATTGAGTTGAATAAGCCCGGGATCATCAAAAGGGGCTGCATAAATTACTTTTCTTTCGCCGCGGCCTTTGCCGCGTAAGGCCCAGGGTTTTTCTGGAACAGGCCAGAATTTAACCAAATCAAAATCTACCGGTTCCATCATTTGCCCCAGCATGCCGTCCATTAGAATTATCACCGGGTTTCGATAAAGATCGGCAAGATAAAAAGCCAAAGAAGCTAATTCCGCCATCTCCTGGGTGGAGGCTGGAGCTAAAACTATAGCGTGATAATCTCCATGACCACCTCCTTTGGTAACTTGGCGATAATCTGATTGCGCCGGGGCAATTCTCCCTAAACCTGGTCCTGCTCTGGTGACATCCACAACTACGCAAGGAAGTTGTCCAGCAGCCAAGGTGGTTAATCCTTCCGACATGAGACTAATTCCCGGCCCGGAAGAAGAAGTCATCGCCCGGGTACCGGTACAGGCGGCTCCCCAGATCATATTTATGCCAGCTACCTCGCTCTCACATTGGAGAAAAATGCCCCCTACTTCAGGCATACGGCGGGCCATATATTCAAAAAGCTCATTCTGCGGGGTTATCGGATAGCCGGTATAGAAACGGCATCCAGCGCGGATGGCCCCTTCGGCTATAGCTTCATTACCCCGCATCAACTCCCAGCTCATCTGTAAAAGACCTCCGCGTTAATCACCATTTTTGGGGATCGAGAATCTTTTTTATCTCCTCCATAGAGGAACCTTCGGTGATGGCTTCAATTAATCTACTTTCTTTTTTCAAAATATTTAGCGCTTGGTGGATAACTTGTTTGATGAATCTTTGAGGCACGATGACCACGCCGGAATCATCAGCCACCACTAAATCTCCTGGAGATACAGGAATACCAGCGCAAACTATTTGTCCGTTTATTTCCCCAGCGGCCAACCTGAATTTTCCCGAAATAGGCGTGAAGCCCCGCGACCATACTGGATAATCGAGATTTCTTATATCTTGAATGTCCCGGACCCCGCAGTCGACAATGTTTCCGGCCAAGCCATATTTTTGGGCGACGAGAGTCGATAAACCCCCCATAGCCGAAATTTCTCCTTTTCCTCCGCCATCAATGACCACTACATCGCCAGGTTCAGTAAGCGCATAAGCATCGCGATCAGCCAATTTAGCTTTGGCCTTTTCGTGAAAAGCTTGGGCAGGAGTTATTTCTTCGGGTATATATTTTAAAGTAATAGCCGGCCCGGCTATTTTTTTCCCGGGAATTACTGGCTTAAGGATTGAACCAGGAATGGCTCCTCTAATTCCCAGAGAATCGAGAACGTCCGATATAGTAGGGGTCAAACCATCATAGCTGAGCAATTCTTGAATAAGATTCTTCGGTGGGCGAGGAATTTCCCAGGTCACAATCTTTTCTAAAGGGATTAAGCCCATAAGCCTGCGCTTGTATTTCTCCGGTATCCGCATATTTCCTCCTTAATTATTATTTAACTTGGTTAAACTTAGTTTGTCAAAGAAAAAAGAAAAGATTTCTGAAAAGTGCTTAAAGAATAAATATGGCCATTTTTGCGCGGAAAAAATCTATTTCTGGGGTGCTGTTTCTGCAGGACTGATAAGAAAAAATAAGATTTTCAGAGATCTCTAGTTAGAGATTCGAAGCGGGGATTACTCTAAGAAAGACTTTGCTTTTTATGCAAGACGTGATAATCACTTTAAAAGACCTAAATAAATTTATTTTGGGGCATTAAAATATTTATTTTTTAGATAAGATATGTTAAAGATACCCTAAGGGATGGGTATTAATAAACATGGGGAGTTAAGAGGAGAAAAATCATTATGCCCAAAGTATTAATTATGACCAAAAAATTTGCGGAAGTATCTCGCGAACCCATTAAGATTCTCCAAGAAGCAGGCTTTGAAGTAGAAGAGAAGGATTATGATCGTGTTTCCCTGGCTCAAGAAGAGGAGATTTGTCGGGAGATTCAAGGGGCCGATGTGCTTGTGGTCACGGCCATGTTTCCGGCAACACGAAAGATTATAGAAAGTGCCGATCGGTTAAAGATGATTGCTATTCGCAGTGCCGGCTTTGAAGGGACCGACTTAAAAGCAGCCACAGAAAAAGGAGTGGTGGTTACTAATAACCCTGGGGCTAATGCCCATTCTGTGGCTGATATGACTATTGGCTTGATGCTGGCGGCTTGTCGCTTAATTGCAAAAAAAGATCGGGAAATGAGGCGGGGTCTTTATAATCGCGGTGGGGGTGTAGATCTTTTTCGCAAGACTGTAGGCATCATTGGTTTGGGGAATATAGGAAAAAAAGTAACTCAGCGGCTGCAAGGGTTCGAAGTTAAGGTAATTGCCAATGACATTGTGGATTACCCAGAATTTAGGCAGAAGTATAACATTCCTTATTATTCCAAGGAAGAATTACTGCAGATGGCTGATTTTGTTACGCTGCATGTTCCCCTTGATGATTCTACCCGCATGATGATTGGCGAAGAACGACTGCGCTTAATGAAACCCTCGGCCTTTCTGATTAATACTGCCCGCGGGGAAGTGGTTGATGAGCAGGCTTTGTATAAGGCTCTCACGCAAGGATGGATAGCTGGAGCAGGCTTGGATGTTTATAAAGAAGAACCACCTAAATTCCGCGCATTAATTGAGCTGGAGAATGTGGTTTGCACTCCCCATAGTGCCGGATTGAGCAGAGAAGCTTCTCTGGCCATGGCCATGGAGACAGTTAAGAAAATAATAGCTTATTTTTCTGGAAAAATTCCCGAAAATGTTTTAAATCCAGAGGTATTAAAAAACAGTAAATAATAAAACTAAGCCGTGCTTCCCTTTGGGGAAAGGGATCGCCCAGAAAATGTTGCCAGGCAAACAAAAAATATTTGCCATTTCGGGCTCGAATGGGTAAATTATTAATGAGCGCATCAAATATTTTACTCTTTTTCATAGAAAAGCTGTCATGGCGAGCCCGAAGGGCGTGACCATCTCGCTTTGAGATTGCTTCGTCACCCGCATCAAGTGCGGGCTCCTCGCAATGACTCATAATTTGTGGTATAAAAAATAATTTGCTCTTATTAATAAAATTAGCCGGCTAAAAAAATGATAAGGAGGAAGGTTTTATGAAAATTCTGGCCAGTTTTTTTTCTATTTTATTTATCCTTGGTCTGGGAAGTTTTGCTCATCCGCAAATGGGACCAACCCCCGGGCCTAAATTTTATGCTGAGTTTAATCCGGTAGTAGGCGGTTGGTCTGAATATCAGATGAGCGCTAAGGGCGAAAAACCAGTAAAAATGAAGATGGCCATTGTAGGAAAAGAAGGGGACGCCTACTGGTACGAAACCGTAACAGAAGGTGGAAGAGAAGGTAAGATAATAAGTAAGATGCTCGTTTCTGGAAACCCTAATGACCAAAAAAATGTAAAAAGGATGATTTTTAAACAGGGAAATGAACCAGCTATGGAAATGCCTGTAGGTATGATGCCTATGGCTCAGCAAGGACCAGAACCCAAAGGGAAAATGATCAATAAGGGAACAGAGACGATTAAAGTTCCTGCGGGAACTTTTAAAGCCCAACACTTGCAATACCAAGACGCTGAAGGAATAGTTGATTTATGGGTGCATAAAGGAGTTTCACCCTATGGAATGGTTAAGTCTCAATCCAAGGATTTGGAGATGGTTCTTATCGGTTATGGCACGGGAGCAAAGACTTTGATTACGGAAACACCCCAGAAATTCGAGATGCCCCAGCTCCCAGAAAGAAGGCCCAAGAGGAGATAATAATCAAGAAGATCTACAAGGCTTCTGGTCCAGAAAAAGATTTTAACTAAGCTACTTCAATTTCGGCAATTTGGAGCTCTTTCCCTTGGCAAATTGAAATAGAAGAAGAGTTACAAAAGGGGCAATAAAAAACATAAGTCTCTTCTGTTTCAAAATTTTGGCCACAATCTTGGCAGAATCCACCGAGAGGTATTAGATCCAAGATAAAATTAGCTTTCTCAGCCAGCGTGCCCTTCTTTAACGCTTCTAAGGCAAAAGAAAGAGAATCAGCGTGAACTCCAGAAGCTCGACCAAGGCGCACTTTGATTGATTCTATTGATTTGTAGCCATGCGTACGGCAGGTCTCTTCTGCTAATTGCAAAAGGCCAATGGCCAGAGAGACTTCATGCATTATATATTTTTCGCTCTCACCTTTTATAAAGTATGCGCCAAATCCTCTTGTTTTAGAAGCTCATCTATAAATTTTAATGCTTCTTCAGCAGCTTGGCGATCAATTTTTTGGATAGCAAAACCGGCATGAACCAAGACATAATCTCCGATCTCTACCTCTTCCGGCAGGAGAATTAAGCTTACTTGTCTCTGCACTCCGGAGACGCTAACTGTAGCCATTTTTTCTTTTATTTCCACTATTTCAGAAGGAATTGCTAAGCACAAGAGATGACTCCTTTGGCTTTTTTTTTGATTTCTATATTCCATTCCCGCAGCTTTTTGATGATGACCTCAAGGAATTCTGGCATTTTTTTAGTTAAAGTTTCTGATAGAGATAACCCTACTTCCAACTTCGCCGGCTGAATGCCCATCAAGATGACTTTGGCTGGTCTATTTCCCTGAAAGGTTGAAGCAAAGAGGAGATCAGCCAATCCCACATGATGCAAAGAGAGCTTCGGTGCTAAGAAGGAAGGTAAGTTTTCGTCTTCAATTATGGCTATGGTTCCGGGTTCCTTTTGCAGGTCAGTGGCATCAATAAAAATAATCTTCTCTTTACCTTCAATTATGGGCAGGAGATCGAGTCCTAAAGTGCCTCCGTCGATGACGGATAATTCTTCCGGAAGATCATATTCTTTTTGTAGCTCCGAGACAACATGAACTCCTATTCCCTCGTCGCTTAAAAGAAGATTGCCTAAGCCAATGATTGCTATTCTATTCCACATCAAGAGTTTTATAGCCGGAGAAAATAGAGCTGATAATGGAGTTGCGATCCACAATATCATTATACCAGCCTATATATATATGGGCCATGGCAAAGACGATCCCCAGCCACATTATCAAATGATGGTAAAGGCGAATAGTCTGGGCTGAAATATAATTAAGGATCCAACCGCCCATTATGGTGGAAATGAAACCGTGGTGGCTCTGGGAATAGAGAGCGAAACCGGTAACGATTTCAAAATGGAAAAAGAAAAAGAGAAGCACATAAGTTACACCAGCCAAGGTATGATGCCCAGGTCTATGGGGATGTTCTTTTTGGAGGAACAGGTAAAATTTGATGTCCCCCCACATCTCCTTCCATACTTTCCTGGAGAAAGGGATAAATTCTCCCAAATTGGCATACTCATTCCCCGCAAAAGTCCAGTAGATGCGGATGAAAAAGCTCATGGTAAAAGCGTAGGCTGCCAGAAAATGAATAAACCGCATGATCGCCATAACGGGAATCTGATCAGTAAAAGGGGCGGGCAGAAAGGGATGCCCTATATAAAATCCGGTAATGGAGAGGATGATTATACAAAAAACATTCAACCAATGGGTAAGGCGCACTGGCCATTCCCAGACATATACCCTTTTGATCATTTTTATCCTCCTATAGAGCCCGCACTCTTATCAGTTCACGCCGGTGGCCATCCACTAAGTGAATAGCACAAGCCATACAAGGATCAAAAGAATGGATGGTCCTTAAAATCTCCAAAGGTCGATTGGGATCGGCCAAAGGCGTGTTTATTAAAGCTTCTTCGTAAGGGCCTCTCTGGCCTTTTGCATCTCGCGGAGAAGAATTCCACCCCCCTGGAACTACGCATTGATAGTTAGCGACTTTCTTATCTTTTATAATCACCCAGTGGCAAAGAGATCCGCGGGGAGCTTCATGGAAGCCATAACCACGTGCTTCTTTGGGCCAGGTAGCAGGATCCCATTTCTCTCCATTGTGAATCCGCAGGTCTCCCGCTTTTATTCTCTCAGCTAATTCCCCAATCCAAACTGGGAGCATCTCTGCGGTCACCAGGGTCTCCACCCCCCGGGCAGCGGTCCGGCCTAAGGTGGAAAAGAGAGCTTCTGGCCCTACTTGTAATTTGTTTAAAACGAAATCCACGACCTCTTTAATTCTCTTGTGCCCTAAAGCATATGCCACTAACATCCGCGAAAGAGGACCGACTTCGGTAGGAAGCCCATCGTAGCGAATGCTTTTTACCCATGAATATTTCTTATCCGTTTCTAAAAATTCATACGGCGGTTTTGGCCCAGTATAATTTGGCACAGTCTCACCATCCCAAGGGTGTTTGGCTTTCCCGTCTCCATCGCTGTATTTATACCAGGCTCGGGCTACATCCTCGGTGACTTTTTTATGGTCAACTGGCTCCACTTTGCTTAAATTCTTCTGCCGAATAAAACCAGGTGGTAACCAGCAGTTGGGCGTATTGCTTTTATTATCATTGGGGAATTCTCCATAAGAAAGGAAATTGCCCACTCCTCCCCCGATCTTGACCCATTCTTTATAAAAAGAAGCTACGGCCAGAAGGTCAGGAATATAAACTTTTTGCACAAAATCTAAAGCTTTCTTGGCCAATCCTTGCATAAAGGCTAAACTGCCGGCATTTAGAGCATTCTGGCTGTTTGGATCAATAGGGATAGACATTCCGCCAACCAAAAAAGTTTGCGGATGAGGATTCTTGGCGCCTAAGAGGGCTTGCAGGCGAATAACATCTCTTTGCCAGTCCAAAGCTTCGAGATAATGGGCTACAGCCATAAGATTAGCTTCAGGAGGTAACTTATAAGCAGGATGACCCCAATAGCCATTGGCAAAAATTCCCAATTGGCCACTCTCTACGAGCGTTTTAACCTTACTTTGGATGGCCCGAAAATGACTGGGTGAAGAATTAGGCCAATCTGAAATAGATTGGGCCAGCGAAGCCGTTTTAGCAGGATCGGCTTTCAAGGCACTGACGACATCGACCCAATCAAGAGCGTGGAGATGATAAAAATGAATCACATGGTCTTGAACGTATTGAATGCCAGATATTAAATTCCGAATAATGCGCGCATTATCCGGAATACTAATTCCTAAAGCGTTTTCGACAGCTCTCACGGAGCTGGTGGAGTGAACCGTTGTTCAGACCCCTCATATCCGGGAAAGTAAAGCCCATACCTCCCGGGGATCTCGATCTTTGACGATCAGCTCGATCCCTCGCCACATGGTACCAGCAGCCCAGGCATCAACTACTTTTCCTCCTTCTACTTGTGCTTCAATCCTTAAATGACCTTCGATGCGGGTAATGGGATCAATGGCTATTTTAGGCATTTCTTACTCTCCTTTCTTCTCTTCTTCTTTTTCTTTAGGTTTAAAAACTTCTTTGGAAGCTGTAGCTTGTATTCCTTTGACGATGGCATGGGCAGCGATGCCTGCCCCAGTGGCAATAGCTAAACCCAGACCAACTTTATCTGCTGTGACCTGATAGCCTGCTCCAGGAACATCTGGAAGGCGAGAATATATAGGGCCCATTACATCCCAATTATTTTCAGCCGCGCAGGCAAAACAAGGATGACCAGCTTGCACCGGCCAACTTGTTCCTTCGTTATACTTAACAGTGGGGCAATTATAATAGGCTTGAGGTCCTTTGCAACCCATCTCATATAGACACCAGCCTAAACGATGGCCTTCGTCGCCCCATTTTCTAACAAATTGACCGGCATCAAAATGAGGCCGCCTTTCGCAATTATCGTGAATTCTCTTTCCATAAGCAAAAAGGGGACGATGAAAAGTATCTAAGGAAGGTAAAGAGCCGAAAACTAAGAAATGCACTAAAGTGGCCGTGATATTTTCTACATTTACAGGGCATCCGGGCAAATTAATCACTTTTGCTTGCGGAACAGCTTCTTTAACCCCCACACATCCGGTTGGGTTGGGGGAGGCGCTGGGTACGCCACCCCAAGAGGCACAAGAACCAACGGCTAAAGTAACCAGAGAATTTCCACATACTTCTTTAGCAATTTCCAAAGCCGTGTGCCCGCCGATAGTGCAGTATATTCCTCCATCTTTTATGGGAATAGCTCCTTCAACAATGGCGATATATTTTCCTTTTTGGGTTTTCAAGACATCTTTCTTTGATTTTTCAGCTAATCCTCCCGAGGGCGCCATGATTGTTTCGTGATATTCCAAAGAAATTATATCCAGGACAATTTCCGAAATGGTGGGTTTGGTAGCGCGCAGAATAGACTCGGTATCTCCAGCACAATCTGAAAATTCTAACCAGATTACCGCTGGCTTGGTTTTCTTTTCTAAAGCCTCAGCTATCTTTGGCCCAAAGGAGGCCGGCAAAGCAAGAGTGGCTGCCATGGTTGTACAGAATTTTAGAAAATCTCGACGGGATACGCCTCTTTTTTCTAAACCTTCAGCAATAGAATTTTCCACCATATCTGCTCTCCTTTTTGAATTTAAAATAAGGAACTTATAAAAGAGTTTTGAGATGATGTTATTACTCGGAGCGATTAAATATTTACACTCATTCCCCTCACCCTCCCCTCTCCCCATGCGTGGGGAGAGGGTTAGGGTGAGGGGTTAAGAACAACAGATGTCATTTATTTAATGCTCTCATTAATAAAAGCTAAAAATTCCGTTCCCCTGATTCTTTACTTTTTTATTCTATATTAAAATTTTTGTCAATTAAAAAGTAATCCCTCACTGAAGGGTGGGATTATTAGAGGAATTTTTATTTTTGTAAGTG
>JBNAWB010000077.1:12120-15255 GCA_049699975.1 Thermodesulfobacteriota bacterium | reverse complement strand
TAAAAACATATTATTTAGGAATATGATAATAATATAACTATGCATTTTAAGGTCAAAAATGATAAAAGCCTTTAAGGAAATAATAAAGACTTTTAAATCTTTTTAAGCGAAAGGGGACGGAGGTAAATGTCCATACCAAAGAAGGCCTTAGAGGGTATTAAGGTCCTTGACTTAACCCAGATTTATGCGGGTCCTTATTGTTCTATGCTCTTTGCGGATATGGGGGCGGAAGTTATAAAAATTGAACCTCCTTGGGGAGAGATTATTCGGGACAACCCTCCCTTAGTAAAACAAGGGGAGGGCGGCCCCCATGACCGCAGCCGCAGCGGATATTTCCTTACCCTCAATCGCAATAAATTCGGGATTACTTTGAATCTTAAGCACCCCCGGGCTGTGGAAATTTTTAAAGAACTCGTGAAAATTGGAGACGTGGTAATCGAAAATTATGCCCCGGGAGTTATGAAAAGGCTGGGTATTGATTATCCAGTACTACGCGAAGTTAATCCGCGAATTATTATGTGCAGTATTAGTGGCTTTGGACAATGGGGACCTTATTCTGAACGTATGTCCTTTGACATTATTGCCCAAGCTATGAGTGGGATGATCTCCGTGACAGGCCATCCCGACTCTCCCCCGACAAAAGTAGGGACTTCTTTAGGAGATGTAACCGCTTCACTACACGCTGCGTTCGCCATTATGGCTGCTCTTTGGTACCGGGAAAGAACAGGGGAAGGCCAATATATTGATGTATCTATGCAAGAGTGTACAGTTGCTATCTTAGAGGGAGCGATTCCGCGATGGACAATAGGCAAAGAACTCCTGACGCCTATTGGATCAATGAATCCGCATGAGTGTCCCATGGCGGCCTTTCGCTGTAAAGATGGTTATATCATCATCGCCACGGTTGGAGATGAACACTGGCAGCGCTTCTGCCGCGCTCTTAATAGACCCGATTGGGCTGCGGATCCGCAGTATAAAACCAAACGCCAGCGCTGGGAAAAGAAATATATTCTCCAAGAAGAGATTGAAAAAATTACCACCCAATATACTGTGCAAGAAGTGGGCGAGATGTTAGATCGCGAACGGGTAGCTAACTCACCCATTTTAAATATTCAACAGGTAGTGGATGATCCTCATCTCAATGCCCGCGGCTATTTTGTGGAGGTGGACCACCCCATCATTGGCCGAGCCAAGATACCCGGAATTCCTTTTAAACTATCTAAGACTCCAGGAACAGTGAGCCGGCCCTCCCCTTTAGTGGGAGAGCATAACGAGCTCATACTCAAAAAGTATCTCGGAATAAGCCCAGAGGAGGTTAAGAGACTAAAGGAAGAAGGAGTCCTTTAGTCCCTAAAGAGCAATACTCTTCGCCAGCTTTCCTGCAGGGTAATCAGACGAACTCTAATAATTGAATATCAAAAGTCAGGTCTTTGCCAGCCAAAGGATGATTGGCATCAAGAGTTACCGTTAGTTCTGAGGAATCGATTACGGTAACAGCCATAATTTGGCCATCAGGCTGGCGAATCTGCAAGTGATCTCCAATCTGGGGGTTGAGATCAGGGGGGAGTAAATATTTTTGGACCACGATCACTAATTCATCCAGGTGGGGGCCAAAAGCTTCTTCAGCGGGAACACTAACGGTCTTCGTATCGCCCGGGTTCATGCCGATGACGGCCTTTTCAAATCCTGGAATAATTTGGCCAAGACCGATAGTGAATTCCAGGGGTTCACTATCCGTAGAGGAACTGAAGATAGTTCCATCTTCTAATTTTCCTGTGTAATGGACTTTTACGGTGTCGCCTTCTTTTGCTTGGGTCATCATTTTCCCCTTTCGATTTTACTCCCTTCCCCAGGCCGTTTGAGGTTTCTTGGGAAAGGAAATACTTTTTGGCCGGGCGGCTAAAAACCGACCGTTATAAAAATCACTCTGGTCCAAGTCCGCTTCAATATTTAGACTTTATATTAATATAGCAGAGATTTGGTTGAAGATACAGAAAAAACTTCAGGGAGTTCAATTTTTATTTCGGCGATTTGGTTATCTTAGAAGAGCCTTTAGTTTAAAGGTAGCAAAATTTTGAATTTAGAAAAAATCTGTATGATATAATATTATTAATCCCGCCTTCTATGACTCCTTCCATGGGGGGGTGAGCAGATGGAAATTACCCGCCGAAATTTTATTAAAAAATCAATGCTTTGGGCAGGAATACTTTCTTTTCCAGGGGCAGTAGCCTACGGCCACCTAAAGAAAACAGAAGAATGGCGACCAGCTTATGAAAAATTAGAGAGAGAAGGCAAGTTGGCCGCCAAGATTAAACAGGCCTACAGAATTTTTCAAGAGTGCCGCCTATGTCCCCGCCAATGCGGAGTAAATCGACTCAAAGGCGAGCGGGGCTTCTGCCAGGCACCGGCCAAATGTATGGTTTATAGCTTCCATCCCCATTTCGGCGAAGAAGTTCCCCTCGTCGGTGAAAATGGCTCGGGTACCATTTTCTTCTCTAATTGCAATTTGCGTTGTGTCTTTTGTCAAAATTGGCCGATTTCTCATGAAGGAAGAGGGAAAGAGATAGAAGATGAAGAGCTGGCGGAGATGATGCTTAAGCTGCAAAAAATGGGCTGTCATAACATTAATTTAGTAACGCCCACGCATGTCATGCCTAATATTATTAGCGCTACCAGAATAGCTTTAAAAAAAGGACTACATATTCCTTTAGTTTATAATACAAGCGGCTATGAAAGATTGGAGATGTTGCAGATTTTAGATGGTATTGTAGATATTTATTTGCCGGACTTGAAGTACATGGATGCCGAACAGGCGGCGAAATATTCCGCCGGAGCCTCTGATTATCCAGAAGTAACTCAAAAAGCGATCTTAGAGATGCATCGCCAAGTAGGCGTTTTGAAAGCAGACCAAAATGGTTATGCCGTGCGTGGCTTAATTATCCGCCATTTAGTAATGCCTAATCGGGTTGCTGGTACGGAGAAATTTGTGAAATGGGTGGCCGAAAACCTGCCCCGGAATACTTATGTAAATATCATGGCCCAATACCGGGTGGAATACAAAGCCTATGAATATCCGGAAATTGCCCGGGGAATTACGGTGGAGGAGTTTTTGGAAGCAATGAATTGGGCTCGCCA
>JBNAWB010000077.1:0-12020 GCA_049699975.1 Thermodesulfobacteriota bacterium | reverse complement strand
CCTCTCGGGATAAGCCGAAAGGGGGAAGAAGAGCCCGGCCAGAAAAATAATCGGCATGATGATGACCGCTTCCACGCGCCCTAAATTTTCAGGTTTGTCAATGAGCGTTCCACAAAGAGAGCCCAGGCAAGAAAAGATAATACAGCCGAGAAATATATAGAGAAGATAAACTAAAAGATAAACCAGCCGAAATTGGAATCCGGTTAAAAAAAACAAGGCTATTCCTACGGCTACCCCCTTAAAAAAACCTGAAGTAAACCCGGAAATTATTTTACCGATGATGATCTCTGTAACCGTAATAGGGTTAACGCGGTATTCGTCAATAGTCTTCTGGACAATCCGATGAAACCACATGCCCCAAGCACTGTCATCAAAAGCGGCCAATACAGCAGTCATGGAAATAAGACCGGGGACTACAAAAATGGCATAAGATATGCCTTCAATATCTTGAATATATCCTTTTAGTCCCAGCCCAAAGGTGAGAAAAAAAGTCAAAGGAAAAGAGAGGACCGTAGCCAGCTCTGAAAAAAGATTCCGCTTTAAGACTAACATGTCCCTTTGCCAGACGCAGGTTGCCCCTCTCATCATGTTCTTAAACTCCGGCCAGTTAATTTTAGGAAGACATCTTCCAGAGAAGGTTGATGGGCGCTAATTTTTTTTAAGTCGGAAGGATCAATCTTTTCTACCAGACTCCCCAGGCGGCCGCCCTTTTGTAAACATACTCGAATTCGTCCATCTTGGAGAGTAACTTTTTCGACAAAGGATAACTGGCCAATAATCTGCAAATATTTTTCTGGTTGTTGATAAACCTCTATCTCGTAATATCTATTATCTTGCACCATCTCTTTAAGCTGCCCAGAGGTTCCCGAAGCAATCAGCACCCCATGGTCAATAATAAATATCTGGTCGCAGAGAAAATCTGCTTCTTCCATATTATGGGTAGTAAGAAAAATGGTTCTTTGCCCTTTGAGGGAAAGAAAATAATCCCAGATTAACCGCTTGGCTTGCGGATCCAACCCCGTAGTTGGTTCATCCAAGAAAAGCACTTGGGGATCGTGAACGAGGGCGCGGGCCACGACTAATCTTCTTTGCATGCCTACGGAAAATTTATTAGGAAAGTGGTGTTGTCGTTCCCTAAGGCCCATGAGCGAAAGGAGTTCATCTATTTTCCTTTTGTAGCTGGTAGGCTTCATCCCGTGCATTTTAGCATGCAAGATGAGGTTCTCTCGCGCAGTGAGATAGCGATCGAGATTATTTTCCTGGGGTACTACCCCGATTAAGCTTCGAACCTTGGCTGCATCCTTGACCACATCTAAACCGCATACTTTGGCCCACCCAGATGAGGGCTTGATCAAAGTAGTAAGAATATTTACTAAAGTAGTTTTGCCGGCTCCGTTAGGACCTAAGAGGCCAAAAACTGTTCCTTTAGGAACTGATAAAGAAATACCTTTGAGAGCCCGGAGACGGCCATAGTCTTTGGTAATATCTTGGAGATCTATTTCCGGTTGCCAGACGTTATCCATTTTTAAAATCAGTTAAATTCTATTTGGAAAGCTTAATAATAAAATAACAGATGATTTAGCAGTCGGCAATAAGCTAAAATGCTGACCGTTATTTGCGGAGCTAAATTGGTTAAGTATAAAGATGTCCATTCCCAGCCGATTTTAATTTCGCCCCGCTTTCCTCTGCCAGAGGCGGGCCAGAGGCAGGCCCAATCTATTTGGCAAAAAATAACTAAATTTATTTACTTCTTTTAACCTTCTCTGCTAAAATTTTTGGAAATAAAGATTAGGAGAATTTTTGGGGAGGAGAGTATGCAAGAATTGAAACGCATGTACAGGACAATAATGGAAGACCATTTTCCGGAAAGGATGATCATTCAGTTTGGAAACCAAATTCTCGTTTATCGGAAAAAAACCTGGAAAATTCCGGATGAGCATACAGGAGAACTGATTGAAAAAGGATTGCGCTACGGAGAAAATCCGGGCCAAGAAGCTGCTCTTTATGAACTGATTAATGGAAATTTAGTATTAGGAAATTGCGAATTCATCGGCCCTGGGAAAGGTTTAGTCAGCGCCATCTCTGAGGAAGAGATGCTGCAGGCGGGAAAACATCCGGGAAAGATAAACTTGACTGATGCGGACAATGCCCTGAACATCTTAAAATATTTGATGGACCGGCCGGCCGCCGCCATTATGAAACATAATAATCCCAGTGGCGTGGCCTATGGCGAAACTTTGGCCGAAGCTTATCACCGGGCAAATATGGCCGATCGCATTGCCGCCTTTGGCGGGTGTCTGGCTGTAAACCGAGCGCTGGATAAAAATACGGCGGAATTAGTGAGCGAAAACTATTTGGAAGTATTGGTTGCACCCGATTATGAAGAGGGCACGTTAGAGATTTTAAAGAAGCGCCGACCTAACTTGCGTATTTTGCGTGTGCCACGCATGGACCGTTTAGCGGAATATCGAGATATGCGGTTTGTGGATTTCAAGTCGCTCATCGATGGGGGGATAATTGTCCAGCAGTCTTTAATTAACAAGATTCGGAGCAAGCAAGATTTTCAAAAGGCGACCACTGTTTATAAAGGTCAAGTTTATACCATTGAAAGAGAACCAACAGAAGAAGAGTATGCCGATATGATTTTTGGTTGGGCTGTGGAGCAAGGGGTAACGTCAAATTCTGTCCTTTATGTAAAGAATGGACAGACAGTAGGAATTGGTACTGGAGAACAGGATCGCGTAGGAGTAGCCGAGATTGCCGTATTCAAAGCATATACTAAATATGCTGATGCCCTTTGCTTCCAAAAATACGGGATTCCTTACAAGACGCTGGAGATGGAGATTGCTCAAGGCAAACGCGACCCCGAAATAAAAGAAGAAATAGACCGGCAAACTAAGGAGGCCCATGGCGGGATTAAAGGCTCGGTCATGGTTTCCGATGCTTTCTTCCCCTTCCGGGATGGTGTAGATGTGGGTATTAAAGAGGGAGTAACCGCCATCGTCCAGCCGGGCGGCTCAGAGCGGGATTTTGAGTCGATTATGGCCTGCAACGAAGCTCGTCCGCAAGTGACCATGGTCTTTACTGGCCAAAGAGCATTTAAGCATTGAGGTTTTATTAGGAAGAGCAAATTTATTGCCTGCTGCCTTTGGATGGGTTCTGAAAGTAGGGAGTTAAATGCCGCCCAATGATAATTTCGGAGGACCGCGAAAAAATATTGATTACCAAGGATTATTGCTCATCTGCTTAGGCCATATGATGACGGATTTAAATACCAGTGCTTTACCCGCGCTACTTCCTTTTCTGAAAGAAACTTTAGGCCTTTCCTATGCTATGGCCGGGACGATAATTCTTTTTTCTAATATGACTTCTTCGATCATCCAACCTGCTTTTGGGTATTTAGCGGACCAAAAATCTTTGCGCTGGTTTTTGCCCTTGGGCTGTTTTTGTGCCGCCTTAGGAATAGCTCTTTTAGGGTGGGCCAAAAGCTACGGCGAAATTCTTTTCTTAGTCATCTTTAGTGGATTAGGCGTGGCCATTTTTCATCCGGAGGGATGGCGCTTAGCCAATTTCTATGCGGGAGAAAAAAAAGCCACGGGTATGTCCATCTTTGGAGTTGGGGGAAACTTGGGTTTTGCTTTTGGCCCACTCTTAGCCGTCTATTTAGTGAAGAAATTCGGTTTGTCAGGAAGCTTTTATTTTATTCTACCCGGCGTGGCCATGGCCGGAATTTTTATTTTCAGCAAAATTTGGGCAGTACAGAATATTACCTCCTCCAGTTCAACTCCTCAATCCCCGTCGGGTAGCTTTTCTCTAAGACCTATCATTTATCCCCTTTCTCTTTTATTGGGCATGGTTATATTCCGCTCTTGGACGCATATTGGCCTCATGACCTTTATCCCTTTTTACTACATCAATTACATGAAAGGAGACCCGATGCAAGCCGGGAACCTCCTTTTCGGCTTCTTGGGGGCAGGAACTTTGGGAACTTTAGTGGGTGGACCCTTAGCCGACCATTATGGCCATAAAAAAATTATTCTTTTAAGTTTAGGATTGACCGGCCCCCTTTTAGTTCTTTTCTTGTTAAGTTCCGGTGGATGGGCTTTTATTTTCTTTATTTTAGCCGGTTTTATAATGATCTTTTCCTTTTCCGTTTCTATGGTCATGGGTCAATATTTTCTCCCTAAACACTTGGGAACGGTTTCGGGATTAATAGTTGGCTTAGCCATTGGTACAGGCGGAATAGGAGCAACGGTTTTAGGTTTATTTGCTGATAGGTGGGGAGTACCTGCTACTCTTTGGTTAATTGCTTTTATTCCTTGGGGGGCCTTTTTTCTGGCTGCTCTTATTCCTTACCCGGGGAAGAAAACAATGCCTAAAACTTAATTATTGGGTGGGGTAATTTTCTCCCTCCCTGGGGCGCAGCTCGTATTTTTGACCATCGATTACTAAAAAAAACCGATTTTCTTCTGCGGCGTGGTGGATAAAAGGGAAGAGAAGCTGATAGGCATTGCGGGAAAACCTGGCGGTAAATGTTTGCTTGCGCACGAGACAGTAAAGAACGTTCTCTCGCCCAATGAATAAGGTCTCGGGATTTAATTCTTCCCGTGATTCATCGTTTAGAATAAGCGTAATTGATTTTAACTCGCCGTCTGGTCCCAAATTAAAATCTAAGCTCTTGACTACAAAAGGGGCGTCCTCTGGTTCAACGGGGCATTCTTCTTGGCCAATGCGCACCTTGAGTTTGCCATTTTCGTCGCGTATTAAATTCCTATTGAAGAGCAAATAAGTTCGCCAATGAGTAATCTCTTCCTCCTGAAAGAACCATCTTCCTTCTTTATCTATTCTGAGCATTCTCTCTTTCATTTGCCAATACAGAAGCGCGAAAAAATTCTTTCTAAAATATCTTCCGAGGTCGTGGCCCCTATTATTTCTCCTAAGGCCTCTATTGCTTGGCGAAGATCAAGAGCAATAAATTCATAAGAGAGGTTTTGATGCAGCCCTTCTTGGGCCTGATTTAAAGCTTCTTGGGCTATGACCAAGGCATGTTTATGGCGCAGATTGGAGATTATAACTTCGGCAGAATTTGTTAATTTGTTTTTAATAATGGTGGTAGTGATCGCTTCTTTAAGTTCGGCAAGCCCATGCCCATAAAGGGCAGAAATAGAGATAATGGGCGCAGAGGGAAGTTCGGGGCGCAGAAAATCTAAAGCAAGTCTTTGGGGAAGATCATTTTTATTTATAACTATCACGATATTTTTTCCCCGTATGGTCGCAAGAATATGGAAATCTTCTGTACTTGCGGGCGCAGAGCCATCTAATACCCAAATTACCAAGTCCGCTTCTTGGAGGCATTTTTTCGTTCGGCGCACTCCTTCTTCTTCGATTATATCCTGGGCGTGGCGGAGGCCGGCCGTGTCTAAAATTTTTAAGGGAATTCCTTGCACATTAATAAATTCTTCTATAACATCCCGCGTCGTACCCGGAATGGAAGTAACAATGGCCCGCTCCTCGCCCAAAAGGGCATTGAGCAGGCTGGATTTGCCCACATTTGGTTTGCCTACAATTACCGCAGATATTCCTTCCCGGAAGATTCTCCCTTCTTCATAAGAGGAGATGAGCAGCTGTATTTGATTACTGATATTTTGGAGGCGTTGCCTAAGTTCCTGGCTGGAGATCTCGGGAATTTCTTCTTCGGGGAAATCAATGCTGGCTTCCACCCAAGTTAATAACTCCAGGAGTTCTTCGCGAAATTGTTGGATTTGCCCAGCCAGCTTTCCTGATCTTTGTTGATTAGCCAATTCTAAAGCTTTCTGAGTTTTGGCATTGATTAAATCAATCACCGCCTCGGCCTGCGTTAAGTCAATACGTCCATTGAGGAAAGCTCTTTTAGTAAATTCACCAGGCTCGGCTAAACGGGCTCCACATTGGAGTACGGCCTCTAAAATTTCTCTGAGGATTAATAGACCACTGTGACACTGGATCTCCACCACATCTTCTCGGGTATAGGTATGGGGATGGCGCATATAGACCAAAAGAACTTCATCAATCACCTTTTGGTCTGCAGGGTGAATAACCTCACCCAAATAGAACCGGTGGGAAAGGAAAGAATTTTTAGTCCCTTTTTTAGGACGAAAAACACGCTGAGCTATTTCCAAAGCTTGGGGGCCGCTCAGGCGCACTACCCCAATACCCCCCATCCCCAGGGGAGTAGAGATGGCGGCGATGGTGTCCTCCGAGACTTTTATGGACATAGATTTATGAAGGTTTTTTTTCGGGAGAGATTACTATTTTGCGATAAATTCCTGTTCCCTTAGAATGAGTGCGCAAGGCTTTATCGTTCTGGAGAGCGAGATGAACAATCCGCCGCTCGTGGGCATTGAGGGGGCTCATAGTCACCGGCTTCCCAGTTCTTTTAGCCTTTTCTCCCATCCTTTTGGCCATTTTGATGAGCGCCTCCTCCCGTCGCGCTCGATAGTTTTCAGTATCCACCACAATTTTTTTCTTATCCTCGGCTCCTTTATGGACAATTTTATTGACTAAATATTCCAGGGCCTCCAGGGTCTGACCTTTACGCCCAATTAGTAAACCACTACCATCACCTTTAAAAGAAAGCAAAAGACGATCTGGCTCGTCTTTTATTTGAATCTTTGCCTCCATCCCTAAAAAGGACAAAATATCCTTAAGAGTTTTTTGAGCCTTCTCGGCTAAGGAATCACTGGAAGAAGCTGGGGCCATAAGGGGAGAAGGGGTCTTTTCGGCAGAGGACTTAAGAGTGGCCCGGATAAGGGCTTTTTTCGCCCCCACTAATCCTAAAAACCCGCTGGACCCGTTAGAGAGAACTTCAATCTCCAAATCTTCCCGAGCAGCGTTAAGCTCGGCACATGCTTTGTGGATAGCTTCTTCAATAGTTTTCCCTTCCATTTCAATAGATTTCATAGCACCTCTCACCTCTATTTAGAATGTTTGTTGATGTATATTTGCTGCCCAATGGAGAGCAGATTGTTGAAAAGCCAATAAATGACTAGGCCAGTGGGAAAAGTGAGAAACATAAAAGTAAAGATAACAGGCATAATCAACATCATCTTGGCTTGCGTCGGATCTCCTGGCGAGGGAGTCATCCATTGCTGGATAAACATGGAAATGCCCATGAGGATGGGGGAAATGTAATAAGGATCATGGGCCGAAAGATCCTTTATCCACCAATAAAAAGGAGCATGCCGAATTTCAATGGAGTAGAGAAGGACTTTGTATAAAGCAAAGAAGATAGGAATTTGGATAGCTATGGGCAGACACCCGCTCATGGGATTTATTTTGTAGCGCCGATAAAGTTCCATTAACTCTTTATTAAGTTTTTCCCGGTCATGCTGATACTTTTCCCGCAATTTAGCCATCTCGGGCTGAATTTTTTTCATTTCTTTCATGGATTTATAGCTAATATGGGTGGGGTACCAGAAGATGATTTTGATAATAACGGTTAGAATAATAATAGCTAAGCCATAATTACCTGTATAACGGTAAAAGAACTTCATAACATAGAGGATGGGCTTAGCCACGACATCGAACCAACCGAAATCCAAAGCCCGATCAAGATCTTCGCCGAAGGCTTTTAAAATGTCTAAATCCTTGGGGCCCAGATAAACGGCATAAGATTGAGAATGCTGAGTTTGCGGAGGAAGAATGACCTTGGGCCCGCTCAGGCGCAGATCAGCAGAGGTGTCCGAATTTTTCTTCATGATAACTTCTGTGCCTTCTGATCTTTTGGGAATAAAAGCAGCCAGAAAATACACATTTTGAAAGCCCACCCACTGCACATTTTGAGAGAACCTTTTTTCATCTTTTAAATCACTTAATTCAATTTCGTGCAGTTCTTTTTTAATCAAAGTGGTAAAAGGCGGTACAGGAGCTCCGGCACTATTGCTGGAAGTAGGAACACAGGCAAAACCACCGCTACCTTTAGAAGAAGGCACTTTCCCACTCCAATGCAAAGTGGGGCGGCCTTCATATTGATTGGGGGAGCGATTAAGTAAATTGATGTTCACGTCCATCCGGTAATTATCAGCGTATAAAGTTATTTGATGACTAAGTACCAACCCCTGGGGAGATTCCCAGGTAAATATTAACTCTCCCTTGGGTTGACTGGGACCGAGCTTTAAGTTTTCGGTGTTTACTTTGAAAAGCGCCTCAGGAGAAAAAGAGAAATTTGCTTCTTTTATTTCCAAGCCCAAAGGATAGCCATCGCTCAAAGCTTGGGTAGCCAAATCAATCGGTTTAGCCCCCTCGCCTATTTTGTCCATGTATTTTTTTACTTGCCAGCTCTTTAAACGTGCTCCCCGCGTATCAAAGATGGCTGTATAAAGGGGAGTTTCCACGGTAACATTTTTCCCAGGCAAAATTTTGATTTCTTCTTTAATCGGCAAAGGCTTAGCTTGAGGCGGTGGTATCTTTTTTTCTTCTACAGGGGCTGCTTTTTCTACGGGAGCTGTTTTTTCTGCTTTGTCTTTAGGAGCTTCAGGGAGAGGAGGGGCGAAGTACTGCTGATAGATTACTAAAATAATCAAAGAGATAATTACCGCCAATAACGCCCGCTTTTCCATATAAAAACTCCCTTAAAATGATTTTTCCTCTTCTGAAATCCAGGTATGTAATCAAAGGTAAATTAGGATTTAATCACCGGGTCATACCCTCCGGGATGAAAAGGATTACAGCGCACAATCCGCCAGATGGTTAAAAGGAGCCCTTTCCCTGGTCCAAATTGCGCCACCGCTTCTAAGGCATATTGGGAACATGAAGGTGAAAAGCGGCAGGAGGGAGGGATTAAGGGGGAGAAAAAATAACGATAAAATTTAATAAGCCGAATAATTATGCTGGTGAACATCCCCAAATTATAGTCTCAATGTTCTTTCAAAATTTCTTGTAATTCCGCGGCTACTTCCCAGAAGGTTAATTTATCAGCTCCCTCTTTAGCTTGAATAAGGAAGTCAGCAGATTGGAAAAGTTCTTGCTTATGCAGACGGAAGAATTCTCTGATCAATCTTTTTAAGCGGTTTCTCTTTACTGCTGATCCCACCTTTTTACTAACTATAATTCCTAATCTGCGGTAAGGAAGCTGGTTTGGGCATATCCAAACGCGAAAATGAGGAGAATAATACTTTTTTCCCTCCTTAGAAATTCTGACAAAATCAGACCGGCGGCGAATTCTCTCCTCTTTTTTGAAAGTAAAAGAGAGCATCAGCCGTGCTCTTTTCCTTCATTTTTAATACTCTAAGGCTTCCACAATTAGTCTTTTTCTCCCTTTAGCCCTCCTGCGCTTTAAGACCAGCTGTCCCCCTTTAGTGGACATACGCTTTAGAAATCCATGAGTTCTTTTCCGCCGAATATTGCTCGGTTGAAATGTCCTTTTCAATCTTAGATACCTACCTTAAAATTATTTAGACAAATTTTAGGAATTCTTTAATAGCCTAACTTTAAAAAATATTTTATTATTTAATTCTTGAAAAAGCAAGCTGAAAAAAGTCTGACTCGATCACTTTTAATTTTGGACCTTAGGGGAGCCATGGTTAAGATATTTGTTAAAAAAACTGCTCGACGGTTAAGAAAAAAGGTTAAACATCTTTAACTGATAAAGGAGTGTAAGGCCATTTACTTATGATCCAAGGGGAAAAATTAAAAAAAGTATGTTTTTTTGATATGGATGGAACTTTAATTGCTGGTAACTCTGGAGTTTCTTTCATGCGTTACAGCTATGCGCGGGGGAAAACCAGTTTATGGCGAGTAGGGAAGTCTATAATTGATTACTTGAGGTACCGTTATAACCTCTTGAACATGGAAAAAGCATATCGTCAATCATTGCGTCCTTTAATTGGCGTAAGAGAAGAAGAATTGATAAAATTTTGCTATGAGTGGTTTGCGGAGCAGGTAGAAAAATTGATCTATCCTGAGGTTAAAGAACTCGTCCGGCAACATCAGGAAAATGGAGAAATAACCGTGATTATATCAAATGCTACTATTTATGCTATTCAACCATTGGCAGAACATTTAGGAATTCCTCATGTGTTGGGGACACTTTTGCAGTTGCAAGACGGCCGCTTCACTGGAGATTTTATTGCACCTCTTTGTTTTGGACAGGGGAAAATTTTTTGGGCTCAAAAGCTGATGCAAAAAATAAATAGCGATTTTGCGTTCGCTACTTTCTACACGGACAGTATTACGGATTTACCTCTTTTGGAGCTGGTAAAAAACCCCCAAATAGTTAATCCAGATCCCAAACTGCGCGCTTTGGCTAAGAGGCGTGGCTGGCCGCTTAGAGATTTTCGAAAGCTAAAAGTTGCCTAAAAGTATCTTTTAAGGAAGGCCTCTTCTTCAAAAGGCCTCCCTTTCTTAGGTTAGAATTACGAATATCGACTTTTATTATTAAAAGACTTTGTTAATACTGGTTACAGTTTTATTCGTAACCCAGACATTAACTGCGTCGCCCACTTTAATCCCTTCCAGATTTTTTGCAGCTTTTTTACTCACGGTTAAAACGAGTTTCCTTTGCTTTTTGACGGAGTCTTGTTTGATGGTAATCTTATGGGCAGCCGCATCCAAAGCTACCACCGTGCCTCCCATTCTGTAAACTACAGGTTTAGGAGGGGCTTCTTTTTTCACTTCCGCTGGCTTAGCCGCCTCTGGCTTAGCTTCCGCCGGTTTTGCCTGTTCTGCTGGCTTAGCCGGCTCAGCAGGCTTAGCTGGTTCAGCAGCTTTTGCTGGTTCAGCCGGCTTCTTTTCTTGGGCCAGGGGCAAGCTTCCCCAGGCCAACATTAAGGTTAAACCCACAAAGATAATAAAAAGTTTTTTCATTTCTATCCTTTCCTCCTTTCTTAAAAATTTAATAAAAAACCTTTTATTACAAACAAAAATTAGCATACAATAATAGAAAAATTAATGCAATATTTTTTTATTCTGGCTATCGGTCACTTTGGAAATTAAATCTTGTTCCTTGTTGATGAGCAAAATTAAAACTATTGGTGGTTAATATTTTAGGAAAGGCCGCGCTTCTTCAGCAAAGGGATTATTTATAAGGTTTTATCATATGCAGGGATGATTATGGCTAAGCAGACTAAAAGAAAAAAAGGGGTTTTCTGTGACCTACGGTCCTTTGAGCTTTTAGTGCAGGAAGCTGTAGCATCTTTGCCAGAAGAAATCAAAAAAAATATAGAAAATGTAGCTATAATAGTTGAGGATGACTTTCCCGATAAAAAAATATCCAAAGAAAACCAGGAGTTGCTCGGCCTTTACCATGGCGTGCCCAAAAGAGAGCGAGGGTTTTGGTATGGAAATACTCTCCCCGACAGAATAGTTATCTTTAAAAGACCTTTGGAGCGCATAAGTACTCATTGGGAAGAGCTAAGAGAAAATATTCGGCGCACAGTTTTTCATGAAGTGGGTCATTATTTTGGGCTTAGTGAAGATGATTTAAGATCTTTAGAAGAGGAATGATCGCGATTTTAATTTGATAAACAGAAAAAATTAGTGAGGAGAAAGAGGCTCAAGTTAGGGGACAAGAGCATGGATTGCTCAAACAAAGGGGACAAACATGGGGGTATTTTTTTAACACCTCAGATTCTAAGTCAATTTGCATTAAATTGGCCAAGGAAACTAACCAGGCCAGAACGTCAGCCATTTCTTGGCCTAAATTATCTAATTCATTACGCCGGTAAGCCCTGGTCAACTCCCCGACCTCTTCTAAAAACCAAAGGAATGTTTTATCAGGGCCCCTTAGAGTATCGCGTTTTTGATAAAGGCGGCTGATTAAATTCTGAAATTCTTTAATTTCCATGAGGTCCTCCTGGAAAAATTTTTAAAAATATAATATCTTAGTTTTGTATCATGAGTCAGAATTTATAGCAATATATTGCTCCTCCGCTGCCTTCACCCATTAAAGAGGGTTGAAGAGCAGGGACTAGTATCTTGGTTAGAAACGAGTAATCCGTCACTGAAAAGTGGAAGAACTATTGTTAGAGGCAGGTCAGAGGCAG
>JBNAWB010000076.1:0-15426 GCA_049699975.1 Thermodesulfobacteriota bacterium | reverse complement strand
CACTAAAATATCTCCCCAAGCTTTGAGTTGCAGGTCCTTGGTCAGTTTCTCCCTGTCCTGGAGTAAATTTTCTTTCCTTTTCTGCAAACGTTCTAAAAGCTGGCGTACTCTCTTGAGCAGGCTTTGTTTTTGCTCAATGACTTGCCGCCAAGTAGTAACTTCATAATAAAAATTATCAGCCGCCAGGTTCAGGGATGAAAAGAATTCTACGCTGCCTTCCTGCAGGCTTCTTAATGACCAAGGGCACAAAATCTTTTTCCCATTTAAAAGGGTGACTATTTGGGGCTCAAATCTGCCGCTATTATAGCGGGCCCATAGGGCGCAAAAATTCTCCCACATCTTATGCGGATCGCCACCACTTACCAATTCTATCTCTTTAGCCAAAAGCGGGGAAAGGCCGGCAATTTTTTGCACCATAACCCGCCATTGCTCTCCTATTGGAAAGGATGCTATCTCGCCCATCACCTCCCGAGTCACTTCGGGAGGAAGTAACTTATTTCCCATCTGCGGGAGGACATAATTTTTACCGGGGATGTTTTCTTTTTTTTCTTTTTCGCCAATAGGGGACCGATGCAACGCCTCCAGAATTTTTTCGCCTTCTACCAAAAACACATTACTTTTCTTGCCTAAAAGTTCGACCACCAAGGTAAGTTTGCGGATAAGATTAGCATCCAACAACTTTTCTAAATGTAGGCGCATGATCCGTTCGTACGGCTCTTGAACAATTTCCACCACTCGGGCCCCGTGCACATGTTTGCGCAAGTAAGCAGAAAAACGGGGCGGAGTCGGTGGGGGGACATATTTTTTTTCGGTAAGATGCCAGCGCGAATAGTCAGGATGCGTAGAGATTAGTAAATTCTTTTCTTGTCCCTGCCGGCGAATCCGGAGCAGTAAATCATAGCGGTTAAGTTGATATATTTTGTTGATAAAACCACCGCAAATTTCTTTTTTTAGTTCTTCGCCAATACCGCGAATTAAAAATAGATCCATATAATCATGTTCCTCTTATCTTCCCCCCTAATTTAGACCTTCTCCCCATTCATAGAAAGGATGCCTTTTCATGCACTTGCCCAATAGCGGCCCAGCTCAATAAAAAGAAGGATAAAGCTAATAAATGGTAGAACAATTCGGCAGTATTAATTATAATCTAAAAATATGCTGAGTAAAGAAAGATATTCATTATTTCGGACTCCTTCCCTAAAAGGGGGAAATTTTCTCGAAATGAAAAAATATATTACGAGATCGCCACGGTCGCTACGCTCCCTCGCGATGACATTACGACACAATCTCTCCGTAGTGGGCCTACGGCGAAGCAGGGTATTAAACCATTTGATCTTAGATATTTAGAAAGGAAAAAACATGATTATGGAGAGCAGAGGAAAAATCTCTGCGCAATTCTACGCCTTGGGAGAACCTGCACTCCCCGCATATCTATTCGTGGGAAAAGATCCTGTCCTCTTCGATGCGGGCATGACCTTTATGGGACCGCACTATCTGCAAAATTTAAAAGCCATTTTAGGCGATCCTCCGCGGGTTACTCATCTTCTTCTCACCCATTCTCATTTTGACCACTGCGGAGCAGCACCTTTTTTAAAAAGGAATATCCCCGGCCTAAAAATCGCGGCCAGCAAATTAGCCGCGGAAGTATGGCAACGGCCCACGGCCATTCAATTTATCCAAAACCTAAGCAAAAGTATGGAAGAAAAATTTGCCTCCCTCATCAAAGATGACGATGTCTCTTTTACCGGGCTTGAGGTGGATCTCATTTTGCATGATGGTCAAGAAGTAACTCTTGGAGATGGGACGAAAATTCAGGCCATCGCTACTCCTGGCCATACCAAAGATGCCCTTTCTTTCTACCTTCCCGAATTAAAAGTTTTAATCGCTGGGGAAGCAGTCGGAAGTCTTGATCGTAACTTTAATATCCGGCCAGTTTTCCTCTCCAGCTATAAAGATTATCTGCAATCATTGGCCAAGCTGCAAAAATTAGATATTGAATTATTAATTTTGGGGCATTTTTATTGTTTGGGCGGAAATATAAAAAAAGTCTTGCTTAAAGCCCAGCAAGCTACTGAAGAATTTGCCCAAAGGATTTCCCAGGAATTGGCTTCTTCCAATGGTGATCAAGAAGCCGTAGTGCGCAAAATTTTTAAGGAAGATTACCAAGAGAAAAAACTTATTCTGCAAGAAGAAAGGCCTTTTCTGATCAATTTAGCTGCCCAAGTTAAAGCTGTTGCGGAAGGCAGATGAGCCACTTTAAAATTGTTTTTTTACTTCTCCCTTTTTAAGTTCCCAATTCACCTCGGCCTCTGACCGACGCAGGTAAACTGGCCCAAAAGAAAAGAGATCCAAGAATTGCCCCTGATGGAATTTGGGCTGGCTGAGTCGGGCCACATGAACCGCTCGCGGTTGAGAAAACTCTGGCTGAGCAAAAATAGCCTTAGAGCCAAGTTGCTTCTGCCATATTTCTCGGTAAACTTCTACCCCGTTCCCTAAAAATATAACCTCTTCCTCAATGCGCTTACTTAACTCATCTGGAGCAATAACCATATCTGCTCCTATTTTGGTCAAGCAACCACTTCCGTCACCACGATAAAGGGCGGCATAAACCTCATTTTTGCGGGCATCCAAAACTGGACAAACTAACTTGCCCGCATAGGAAACGTTTTGGGCTAAAACATCGAGGGTCGATACCCCCACCACAGGAACCCTCAAGGCATAGGCTAATCCTTTAACCGTAGTCACGCCAATCCGCAGGCCCGTAAAGGAGCCGGGTCCCAAACCAAGGGCGATTCCCTCCACTTGGTGGATATGCAGCTTGGTCTCGCGCAGCAGGTGGTCTATGCCCGGCATAAGCGTGGCTGAATGGTTTCCGCAGAGGTTCAGCGTGAGCTCGCCTATAATATTTCTCTGGGCCGGAGATAACTCTTCATCTTTTGAAGTTTGCCAAAGCGCTATACTGGCTGTGTTCGTTGAAGTTTCAATAGCCAGGATGAGCATGGTTCATTCCGGGCCCACCAGGCGGGTTAGATCATTATAGAAAACAAGCAACATGAGCAAGATAATAATAAAAATGCCTATTTGTTGCGCCCGCTCCCGCAGCTTTAAACTTACTGGTTTGCCAATCAGGGCTTCAATAAGAAAGATGAGGAGATGCCACCCATCCAATGCTGGAATGGGCAGAATATTTAAAATAACCAAGTTGATGCTGATCACCGCCATAAATATAATCAGGCTCAGGGGCCCGGCTTTGGCCTGCTGCCCGGCAAGCTGGGCAATGAGAATGGGCCCACCTATGGTCTTCGCCGAGATTTTACCCTCGATTATTTTAACGATGCTCACCACAGTGAGTTCTGTAATTCTCCAGGACTGCAGGAGCGACCTATATATAGCCTCCCAGGGCAGAAAACGTTCTGTAAAAAATGTTCCCGCGGGCGATATACCAATCAAGCCTACTTCGATCTCATCACCGAAAATATTCTTTTGCTTACTCACCTGGGGAATCAAGGAGACAGAAAAAGTTTCTTTATCCCGCTTGACCACCAAGGACAAATTTTTCCCGGCACTTTGATGGATTAATTGCGCCAGATCTTCCCAACGCTTAATAGGCAGATCATTGGCCTTGATTATTAGATCACCCTTCTGCAACCCAGCCTGATACGCCGGATAATCCGGTTTCACCTCTCCAACTTCGGGAAGAAGAGTGGGCATACCTATCATAAGGACCACCGCAAAGGCCACAATGGCGAAAAGGAAATTGAAGAACGGTCCGGCAAAGACAATGCCCATTCTTTTGCCAACTGATTGGTTAGAAAAAGATTTATTGATCAACTCGGGAGGAACTTTCTCGCCTGGTTCCTCTCCCACCATCTTTACGTACCCGCCCAGGGGAACTAAAGATATTTGGTATTCCGTTTCGCCGATCTTCTTACCGATGATTTTAGGGCCAAAACCTAAAGAAAAAGTTATTACCCCAACTTTAGATTTCTTGGCCATGAGAAAATGTCCTAATTCATGGACAAAAATCAATACTCCCAAAACTATAATCGTCGCGACAATAGTTGTAATCACAATGCACCTCTTTCCACCATTTTCCGCGCTTCTCCTTGAGCCCAGTGATGAGCCTGCCATATATTTTCCAAATTTTGGGCGCTCAAGGGTTCGTGTTTTTCCATGGTCTTCTTTATGAGCTGCGCAATCTGTAAAAAACCTATTTTGCCTGCTAGGAAAGCTTCGACCGCCACCTCATTTGCGGCATTCAAAACAGTAGGCATAGTACCCCCTCTTTCCAAGGCTTGATAGGCCAGCTCTAAGGTGGGGAACTTATCTTTATCTACCGCATGAAAAGTTAACTTTTCTATCTGCGCTAAATTCAAAGAAGGTTTGGCTAAATCGAGCCTTTCTGGATAAGCGAGCGCGTAGGCAATTGGGCCGCGCATATCAGGCCAGGACATCTGCGCGATAATCGATCCGTCTATATATTCCACCATGGAATGCACAATGGCCTGGGGATGAATAAGCACCTCTATTTTAGCCGGCGGAATTTGAAATAGCCAATGAGCCTCGATAACCTCCAAACCCTTATTCATCAGGGAAGCACTATCTACGGAAACTTTCTGCCCCATGCGCCACTGGGGATGATTTAAGGCCTCGGGAGGAGTTACTTGCGCCATATCAGGCAGCGGAGTATGCAAAAATGGACCTCCCGAAGCAGTGAGGATTATTTTCTTAATATCTTCCCGGCGATGGCCAGCTAAGGCTTGAAAAATGGCGCTATGTTCGCTATCTACAGGGACAATAGTGACCCCCTTCGCGTGTGCTTCTTTCAATAAAATTTCTCCGGCCATCACCAAGGGCTCTTTATTGGCTATGGCTAATTTTTTATTGGCCCTTATGGCTTCTAAGATGGGCAGGAGGCCAATACTTCCCGCCAGCGCTGCTAAAACGGTCTCTACCCCTGGATAAGTGGCTGCGGCGATGAGCCCTTCTATCCCCGCCAAAATTTTTGTTTTCCCTTTGGGCAAAGATTGGGACAGTTGCGCAGCCGCTTCGGGGTTTACCAAACAAACGAGCTCCGGCTGAAATTGGTTAATCTGTTCCTGTAATTTTAGAAAATTCTTGCCCCCAGCTAAAGCCACCACTTGAAATTTATCAGGGAACCGCGCTACCACTTCCAGCGCCTTAACTCCGATAGAACCAGTTGATCCTAAAATAGAAATTCGCTTCATCTTCTTAACTTAAAGCCCAAGCCCAAAAATATACCCACGGTAAAGATAAAAGTACGCTATCAATACGATCCAATAGGCCGCCATGCCCCGGAATAAGGGCCCCTGAGTCTTTAACCTGAGCTACTCTTTTTAACAGGGACTCGAAGAGATCACCAATTTGCCCCAATATTCCTACGCCTAATCCCATAATCAGGGCGGGCCCCCAGGGGACCTCGGCGAAGAATAAAAATTTAAAGAGCAAGGCCCCGGCCACGGAACCTCCCACAGCCCCTATCCCTCCCTCTATCGTCTTCCCAGGACTAATCAAAGGAGCAAGTTTCTTTTTTCCCCAATTTCTTCCCACATAAAAAGCTGCAATATCTCCGCCATATACGGCCGCCAAACCAAAAAGAATCCAGAGTTTTCCGGCGTTTAATTTATTTAGGAGAAGAAAAAAGCTTAAAAAAAAAGGAGCATAAAGAAGGCCTAATAACATTCTGTGCATTTTTTCCAGGCGCGGGGGCAAATCTCCTTTTTCCTTTAACGTTAGCATAATCAAGACGAAAAGGAGTAAACTTATAATGCCCAAAATGCATTCCCTTCGACCGCCATAAAAAGAAAGGGCCACCAATACACTCAACAAAAATCCTAATATTTTTTGCGGGGCTGAAAGGTCGCGTAAAGCAAGGGCAAAATATTCCTTCTGGGCTAAACAAATTAGGCCCAAAATAATCAAGAGAAAAAGCCATAAGGGAGCAAAGAGGACAATCAGGATTACGCCCAGAGCAATCAATAAGCCGGAGATCCAGCGTTGCCGATGCATACCATCACCGATCCTCTGCTTTAATCTGCTCGCTGGTGAGGCCGAATCTCCGTTCCCGCTCCTGGTAATCTAAAAGGGCTTGGATAAGATCTTCTTTAGTAAAATCTGGCCATAACGTAGGCGTGATATAAATCTCTGTGTAAGCCAATTGCCAGAGGAAAAAATTACTGAGGCGTTGTTCTCCACTCGTGCGGATGAGTAAATCAGGATCGGGTAAAGGAGCAGTCCAAAGATATTTAGAAAAAAGATTTTCGTCTATATCTTCCGGGGATAAATTCCCATCCCGGCAATTAGCCATAATCCGCCGAATGGCCTGGAGGATATCGTCCCTGCCACCATAACTCAATGCTAAAGATAGAGTCAGGCCATTGGCCCCGGCGGTTTGCTTCATCGTCTCCTGCAAAGTAGTCAGTACTTCCTTGGGTAGACGAGATAAATCGCCGATAGCCAGGAGGCGGATATTGTTTTCCAGCATCTCGGGAAGCTCCGAAATCAGATAATCCCGCAAGAGAGCCATAAGGGCTTCAACTTCTGCTCGGGGCCGACTCCAATTTTCAGAAGAGAAGGCAAATAAAGTCAAATAGGGGATACCAATCTCGCGGCAGGCGCGCACCACTGTGCGCACAGATTCTGCTCCCTGGCGATGACCAACGATGCGATCCAAAGACCTTCTCTCCGCCCACCGCCCATTACCATCCATAATAATGGCCAAGTGGCGCGGTAATTTTTCTTTCTTTAACCCATGCATTCCTTAGTATCGAAAAGAATCCTTTTTATTTCTTTTTAAATTTACTGCCTCTATTTATAATTCCAGAATCTCTTTTTCTTTAGCTTTAACTATCTCTTCGGCTTTTTCTATGGATTTATCCATTATTTTTTGGACTTCTTCTTGATACTTAAATTGATCATCCTCGGAGATGGATTTTTCCTTCTTGGCCGCTTTCAATTGCTCATTGGCGTCCCGTCTGATGTTGCGCATGGCCACTTTACATTCTTCTTCCATGCGCTTTACGACCTTTACTAATTCCTTGCGCCGCTCTTCGGAAAGAGGGGGAATGTTGATGCGCACAATTTTGCCGTCGCTTACCGGAGTGAGGCCTAAATCTGATTTCTGAATAGCTTTTTCTATTTCGGGAACCATCTTCGCATCCCAAGGTTGAATGGCAATAGTCCGACTTTCCGGGATAGAAAGAGAAGCCACTTGAGAAATAGGCGTGGGCACGCCATAATAATTCACGCGTACACCTTCCAAAAGGGTAAGCGAAGCTCGCCCCGTGCGCACGCGGTTTAATTCTTTACGCAAGGCCTCCAAAGATTTTTCCATTTTTGTTTTTACTTCGGCGAAAAATTCTTCTTTATTAAACATAGTTCACCCTCGGATAATCGTGCCAATTTTTTTACCTAAGATTACTCCTTTGATATTCCCTTTTTTGGTCAGGTTAAAAACAATGACCGGCAATTTATTGTCCATACAGAGAGAAATCGCCGTGGCATCCATAATTTTTAATCCCCGTTTAAGGACTTCAATATAAGAAAGCTCTTTAAACTTTTTGGCACCCTTGTGTACGAGCGGGTCAGCGTCATACACGCCGTCAACTTTAGTACCCTTTAAAATTACCTGGGCCTTTATTTCTACGGCCCTCAAGGCGGCGGCTGTATCCGTAGTGAAAAAGGGATTTCCTGTTCCGCCAGCAAAAATTACCACGCGCCCTTTTTCTAAGTGGCGTACTGCCCGGCGGCGAATATAGGGTTCAGCTACCTGGGGCATTTCAATCGCCGACATCACCCGCGTAAAAACCCCGGTCTTTTCTAAGGCATCCTGCAAGGCCAATCCGTTGATCACCGTGGCTAACATGCCCATATAATCGGCCGTAGCTCTATCCATTCCTTGCGCACTGGCCGCCACTCCTCTGTATATATTCCCTCCACCAATTACAATGGCCACTTCCACGCCCAACTCTTTTATTTCCTTTACCTCCTGGGCAACCTTTTGCATAACGGAGCGACTAATGCCGTATTCTTGTTCGCCCACCAACGCCTCACCGCTCAGCTTGAGCAGAATTCTTTTATAAAATGGGGATGGCATTTTTTACTCTTTGGGCAATCCTTCGGCGACTTGGAAACGACTGAATCTGCGGATCTCTACTTTCTCTCCCACTTTAGTGATCAAATCATTGAGAAGATCCTGGATAGTCAAGTTGGGATCTTTGATATAAGGCTGCTCTAATAGGCATACTTCGCTATAATATTTTTCTAATTTGCCTTCTACAATTTTCTCAATTATTTTTTCGGGTTTACCTGCTTCCCGAGCCTGAGCGCGATAAACTTCTTTTTCCCTTTCCAGAACCTCTTGGGGAATCTGTTCCCGCCGCACATAAAAAGGATTACTGGCCGCGATTTGCATGGCAATTTCTTTAGCAAAATTCTGGAAGTCTTCGGTCTTGGCCACAAAATCAGTTTCGCAATTAACTTCCACAATTACGCCAATCTTTCCGCCGGCATGGACATAAGCTCCAATCCGTCCTTCAGAAGCTATCTTCCCGGCCCTCCGCGAAGCGGTGGCCAACCCCTTCTGCCGCAAATAATCTACGGCTTTTTCGAAATCACCCTTAGCTTCGGCCAAGGCTTTTTTACAATCCATCATCCCTGCGCCAGTTTTTTCCCGCAGGTCTTTTACCATTGCCGCTGATATTTCCACTTATCTTACCTCCTCTTCTTCTTCCTCCTCTTCTTCTAATTCTTCTTCATCTTCTTTGACCTCTTCTATTTCCCCCGAGGTCGTCTCCGGAGAAGCTTCCGGCTTGGCCGCAGCCTCTTCCTCTGTTACCGGTGCAGCTATTTCTGCCCCAGACAATTTGGCTTCATATAGTTGTTTGCCTTCTAAACAGGCATCGGCGATTTTGGCAGAAATTAGGCGAATAGCCCGAATAGCATCATCATTTCCGGGAATTACATAATCAACTTCATCCGGATCACAATTTGTATCCACGATGGCCACAATAGGAATCCCCAGCTTTCTGGCTTCGTGAACAGCAATCTTTTCTTTGCGCGGATCTACCACATAAAGCAGCTTAGGGAGCTCAGTCATGTCTTTTATTCCCCCTAAGGTCTTCTCTATTTTTGCTCTTTCCTTTTCCAACTGCAGGACTTCTTTCTTGGGCAGCGCCTCGAAGGTGCCATCTTCTTTCATGGCCTGCAGTTTTTTCATCCTTTCTATATTCTTCTTAATGGTCCGGAAGTTGGTTAAAGTGCCGCCTAACCAACGCTGGTTCACATAAAACATTCCCGCTCTTTGCGCTTCCTCGGCGATGGCATCTTGGGCCTGCTTCTTGGTACCGACAAAGAGCACAGTTCCTCCGGCCGCCACCGTATCAAGTACGGCTTTATACGCCTCCTTGAAAAGGCGCACGGTCTTCTGCAGATCAATTATATAAATGCCGTTGCGAGACCCGAAGATGTACTCTTTCATCTTCGGATTCCAGCGCTTGGTCTGATGGCCGAAATGAACTCCGGCCTCTAAAAGTTGTTTCATGGTGATAGTTGACATATTAATATCCTCCTGGGTTTTTCCTCCGTTCTCCTTTCGCGGCTGCTCATCCCCTGGCAGCGGACACCCAGCGCCGCTCAGAAAACGTGTGTATTAAATTTTTTTATTATAACATCCTTAACCTTCTTTGCAACTTTAATTTCTTTGTTAACGTAACCCGTCAATGAAGGGCGGGATCATTATAGGAATTTCTAATGAACCCCTCACCCCACCCTCTCCCCAACGGGGAAAGGAGAAAGTCGGAATCGAATCATCCCGAGGTGAGGCGGAAATCTAATGGGCTAATCATGGAATCTACCCTTCTCAGTGATGGGTTACTTGTTAAGTTCTATAAGCAGCATTTATCTTCACATAATCATAAGATAAATCCGTAGTCAAAACAAAAGCCCTCTCCTGTCCTTGATGGAGATTAAGGCGTACTTCATACTCTTTCTTTTTCATTATTTCCGTTGCTTTCTTTTCGGCGACCGACCCTTTTCCCTGGCCTCGGGCAACTATCTGGACTTTATTGAAAAAGATATCTATTTTATTGGGATCAATATTAACTCCTGCATATCCCGCGGCACACATGATCCGTCCCCAATTGGCATCTGCCCCAAAGAAGGCTGTTTTCACCAAGGGCGAGCATGCCACCGCCCTGGCTACTTTCTGCGCCTCAGCAACGCTCCGCGCTCCTTCTACCGTAATTTTTACCAATTTTGTGGCCCCCTCCCCATCCCGCGCTATCTTTTCCGCCAAGGAATAGAAGACTTGGTGCAGAAGCTCAGAAAATTTTTTATAGCCAGGGGTGTCTAATTCAATCATCACATTCTGGGCTTCTCCATTGGCTAAAACAAGAAGCGTATCATTAGTACTCATATCGCCATCAATTATCACCAGGTTAAAAGTCTCCTTTACCTGCTCTTGTAAACATTTTTTTAGAGCTCGAGGAGAAATACAAGCATCTGTTAGCACAAAGGAAAGCATGGTCGCCATCTGCGGGCTAATCATGCCCGCTCCTTTGGCTATGCCAGCCAAAGTAATCTCCCGCCCGTTAACTTTTCCTTTTACTTTCTCGGCCTTAGGAAAAGTGTCTGTAGTAACTATGGCCCTGGCTACATCCGCCAGCCCCGCTGGAGAAAGGGCCGAAACTAAATGGGGTAATTTTTCCTTAATCTGCGTCACGGGTAAAGGACGACCGATTACCCCAGTGGAGGCCAAAAGCACTTTAGTCGGATCGATCTGCAAAAGGGCGGAAATGGATTTGGCCAATTCCCGGGCATCTTTAAGTCCTCTTAATCCCGTACAGGCATTGGCGCAGCCCGAATTAATTAATATAGCCTGAGCATAGCCCCCTTTTAGTCTTTCCTTAGAAAGAATTACCGGCGCTGCTTTCACCTTATTCGTGGTAAAAACACCGGCCGCCACAGCGGGATGAGGAGAATAAATGAGCGCTAAATCTCGATCGCCATTCTTTTTAATTCCCGCTGCAATTCCGGCAGCTAAGAATCCGGGTACCTGAAAGTGAGCAGGAAAATATTTGGCCATCATCTCTCCTTAGTCTTTTTACCGACCATGACATTTTTTATACTTTTTGCCGCTGCCGCACGGGCAGGGATCGTTGCGACCTACTTTCTTACCTTCGCGCTTCATAGGTTTAGCTTTTATCTCTGTTTCATCCCCATGACTTAGCACCAGCGGTTGGGGGCGCGGCGCTTCTATTTCCCTAATTTCCTGAGCCTTAGCTATCTGGATCCGGAACAATTTGCTAATTGTTTCCTCTTTTATCTGCTGCACCAAATCCATGAACATCTCATACCCTTCTTTTTGGTACTCTTGCAGAGGGTTGCGCTGGCCATAACCTCTTAAACCAATGCCTTCTTTGAGATGCTCCATGGCCAGCAGATGCTCTTTCCATAAAGAATCTATAGTCTGTAAGTAAATTACCCGCTCCAGATGCCTTACTACTTCGGCGCCAAATTCCACCTCTTTGCGCTTATAATATTCCCCCGCCTCCTGGATAATCCTTTCTATTAACCTTTCCTTAGTCATCTGGGCTGCTTCTTCGGCCCGCACATTCAAACCAAAAGCAAAAATCCGCATCAACGACTCATTTAAACGACGATAATCCCACTCTTCAGGATAGGTTTTTTCATCGGCTATGGGTTCTACTACTCCTTCAGCCAGTTCGGCGATCATCTCTTGGATCTCCTCAGCCACCCCTTCTCCTTTGAGGACGCGCTTGCGTTGGGCGTAGATTACTTCTCTCTGTTTATTCATCACATCATCGTATTCGAGGAGATGTTTCCGAATATCAAAGTGGTGCGCCTCCACCCGCTTTTGGGCATTTTCGATAGCTCGGCTGATCAAGGAATGTTCTATCGGCTGCCCCTCTTCCATACCCAACCGGCTCATAACCCCCGAGATGCGCTGGGAACCGAAGATCCGCATTAGATCATCTTCCAGAGAAAGATAGAAACGAGAAGTTCCCGGATCGCCTTGCCGCCCTGAACGTCCCCGCAGTTGATTATCAATGCGGCGAGATTCATGACGTTCGGTACCTAAGACATGGAGACCCCCTGCGGCAATTACTTTTTTATACTCTTGGGCAGTGATGGCCCGCATTTCTTCCAGAATTTTCTGAAAGGCCTCGGGATTTTGCTCTGGATCAATCTTGCGGCGCTGGGCCTCTTCTCGGGCTAAAAGCTCCGGATTTCCGCCCAGCATAATGTCTGTTCCTCGCCCGGCCATATTGGTGGAGATGGTAATTGCTCCGAAACGGCCGGCCTGGGCAATTATCTTAGCTTCCATTTCATGATACTTGGCATTCAAGACTTGATGAGGGAGTCTTTCCTGTTTGAGCATTTGGGATAATTTTTCGGAATTCTCAATAGATATGGTCCCCACCAACACAGGTTGGCCACGGCGATGACATTCTTTGATCTCTTCCATTACGGCCTTATACTTCTCCCTCTGCGTGCGGTAAATGACGTCAGGAAAATCCTGGCGGATCATAGGCATATTAGTGGGTATGACCACCACATCCAGGTTATAGATTTTTTTAAATTCTTGCGCTTCCGTATCTGCCGTGCCCGTCATGCCCGCTAATTTTTTATACATGCGGAAATAATTCTGGAAGGTGATGGTGGCTAAAGTTTGATATTCTTCAGCTATTTTTACGCCTTCCTTGGCTTCGATTGCTTGGTGCAATCCGTCACTCCAGCGGCGCCCAGGCATCATCCGCCCCGTAAACTCATCGACGATAACCACCTGGCCATCTTTGATCACGTAATTGACATCTTTTTGGAATAGCCAATAAGCTTTAACCAATTGGTGGATAGTGTGGATTCTTTCTGAAGTCTGGCGGTATTGTTCTTCTAAGGCCTGACGTGCTTCAATCTTTTGCCAAGGGGTCAATTGCTCATTGCTATCAATAGCCTGGTACCCTTCTTCCAAAGAAGGGACCACAAAAGCATCGGAGCGCCCGCGGGAAAGGAGTTCTAAGCCTTTTTCAGTCAACTCAACAGAATTTGACCTTTCGTCAATGGCACAATAAAGTTCCCCTTCAAACTGGGAGAGGAGCTTTTGGCTGGATAAATAAGACTCCAAGCGGTCTATTTTAGTCTTCAAGGCGGGCTTCTGGGCTATTAAATCTAAAAAGCGGGGGTTTTTGGGATCTCCCCTTTTTACTAATAAAAGTTTTTCAATTAATGTTTCATTTTCGGGGTCTTCTTCTAAGAGGCGCAAAGCTTGATCCAAAATACTCTCTATTAGGCGGCTTTGATTTTGACGCAGGCGGATGACCAGAGGCTTTAGCTCTTCGTAGTATCCTTCCTCTACATGCTCCACTGGACCGGAGATAATTAATGGGGTGCGGGCTTCATCGATCAGGATGGAATCAACCTCATCCACAATGGCGTAATTCAGTTCCCGCTGCACCATGTCTTCAAAGCGAAATTTCATATTGTCCCGCAAGTAGTCGAAACCAAATTCATTATTAGTTCCATAAGTTACATCACATCGGTAAGCCTTCTGCCGTTCGGCATCATCAAGCTCATGGACAATTACTCCCACCGAGAGTCCTAAAAAGTTATATATAACTCCCATCCAAGCGGCATCCCGTTTAGCCAAATAGTCATTTACGGTGACGACATGAACTCCTTTACCCGTTAAAGCATTCAAATATACCGGCAGGGTGGCCGCTAAAGTTTTTCCCTCACCAGTCTTCATCTCGGCTATCTTTCCTTCGTGCAGAATAATACCGCCCATGAGCTGCACGTCAAAATGTCTTTGGCCTAAAGTTCGTTTGGCGGTCTCCCGAACTACCGCAAAAGCTTCTGGAAGCAGATCATCTAAAGATTCTCCCCGATCCAGGCGAGTCCGAAATTCACCTGTTTTTGCTTTGAGCTCACTATCGCTCAATTTGGCCAGGGCTGGTTCCAAGGCATTAATGGCCACGACCAGCGGTTTGAGGCGGTTTAATTCCCGCTCATTTTTACTGCCAAAAATTTTTTGGAGAACTTGGAGGATCATCTTTTAAATAAGCTATTTTCCCTTGGGGTTACAAAATTTTTCAAATAAAAACCCCGATAAGTTTATCGGGGTTTTGGTTAAACCCAATAATAACTTAACATATTTTTTGGCAAATGGGAAGAGAAATAAAGGTATTTTAAGAGGTTTGCCTCAGGTAAGCCTGGGGATTGACCGGCACGCCCTGCACATGGACTTCATAATGAAGATGAGGCCCTGTGCTGTTGCCCGTCATCCCAACCGTACCGATGATCTGTCCTTTCTTAACTTTTTCTCCTGCCTTTACCATTATAGTTTTCAGATGGCCATACAGGGTAGCGAAACCGTGGCCATGATCAAGGTAAATACTTTTGCCCATTTCTGCCTGCCATCCCGCAGACACTACTACTCCGGCAGCGGCGGCTACGACGGGAGTTCCTAAAGGTGCAGAGATATCCACCCCCCGATGAGGTCGAGCTCCTCCGGCTGCTGAGGAAAGGCGCGTTTCGCCAAATGCTGAAGAAATTGAGCCCATAACTGGCCATAGAGAAGGGGTGGCCAAAAGGATTGCTTTTTGGTTTTGGAGAAGTCCTTGGATAATTTTTAAGTTAGATTCTCGGCGGGAAATTTCTCTTTCTAAGTAATATATATCACCATGGAGGCGCTGGACTAATTTTTCTTTTTCTGTTTCCTTAAGAGTAGCTTCTCTTTCCTTTATAAATCTCGTCTCCGGCAAATCCTGGGTGATGATTTTATTGTTATTCTCTATTAATTGGCTCTTTTTCTTCATGTTCTTAGCAGGCATTTGGGGGGAATTTTTGGCTTTTAATTCCTTTAATTCTTTTAGCTCATTCTCTACCTGCTTTTCCATTTCCTTTAATTTAGCTAATTGTGCTTCCAGGAATTCAATTTTCTGCATAAAGGCTTGCATCTCTTCTCTTTGGAAAGTAGCTTCAGCCCGCAAATGCTGCAATTCCGCCAGCTTCTTGCGGACAGTTATATAGTTATAAATCAAGTAGGAAGAAACTACTAATACGATAGCCAAGACTGCGGCAGCAATCTTAAGAAAGAATGGCGATAAAACTAATTTCTTCAGCCGTGCTGCTCTTTGGAAAATATACCAGGTTATGTAATCTTTATTAAGTATCTTCATGATCCCCAAAATGATTTACCCTGAATAATCAAAAACCCTCGGTCACTCTTAAATGAATCCCATTTACCATAAATTATTATTTTTTGTCAAGAATTTTAAACTCTGACCGTCGATCAGTTTTAATTTTTCTCACCAGCAGGAAACAAGCGAGAGGGGGGAGTGGCGAAATTAAAATCGGCGGGGAAATGACCATTTCTCTCTTACCCAC
>JBNAWB010000075.1:0-15506 GCA_049699975.1 Thermodesulfobacteriota bacterium | reverse complement strand
CCCTGGGCCGAAACCGAAATCACCGCCCCCGAAAGCTAAATATACTCTGCAAGTAGCTGCGCTTAATAATGCGGAAGAAGCTAAACAGATGGTCCTCCAGCTGCAAAACAAAGGCTATCCCGCTTACCAAATTTCGGGTAGCGGAGCTGCCAAGGGAACTTTGTATCGCGTGCGCATAGGTCATTTTGTTTCTCTCCAAGAAGCAAAAGAATACGCTTTAAATTTTGAAAAAAAAGAAAAGATAAAACCGCTAATCAAGCCGCTAACGGAGGAACATTAGTCAGATTTAGCTTATTCTTTAGCCCTTTCTTACCATGGCGCCCCATTCCCGTGGGGGAAAAGGAAAAGGATGATTGAGCAAAAAACTGATCGGGGCTCAGCTATTTACTCTCTTGTATCAACCATTCCGTTGTGTTAATATTTTAATAATTATTACTGCTTATTTAAGTTTTGACCCAAGGATTAAACGGGCGCAAGGGGAGGTGAGAAAAGCTTATTTCCGTGGCCATGATTGAAATGATGCGGGTGTTTAAGGCTTATCCTCAAAACCCTCAAGCTCTCTTTGATATCTCCTTCAAACTGGAAAAAGGACAATTTATCTATCTCCTGGGGCCGAATGGATCAGGGAAAACAACTCTCCTTAAACTTCTTTATGCCGCCGAAAAACCAACCCAGGGGAAAATTAAGGTTGATGGCTTTGAACTCCACCGCATTAAATCCCGCGAAATTCCTTATTTGCGCCGGAAATTAGGTGTCGTTTTTCAGGACTTGAAACTTCTGCCGCGCTTGAATGCCTTCGAAAATGTAGCTTTAGCCTTAGAAATCATGCGCCTGGAGAAAAGAGAAATAAACAAGAAAACTTGGGAGGCTTTGCAATTAGTGGGGATGGAACATAAAGTTAACTGCCTGCCCGGCCAGCTTTCGGCCGGGGAGCAACAACGTCTGGCCATTGCTCGAGCCATAGCCAATAGCCCTTTGGTGGTGTTAGCTGATGAGCCTACGGCAAATATAGGTCTGAATATCGCCGAAAAAATATTAAAAATTTTTGCCGAGATTAACCTGCGGGGGACAACTTTAATTTTGGCCACGCATAATGAATTCTTGCCCGCCCTTTTGCCGCGGGATAAGATTATCTTAGAAAGTGGACGGATCATTGAAAGCTCTCTTTCGCTAATAACTTCGGAAAAATAGAGATAGAAAAAGCATGGGTTATTTCTGGAAGCAGGCTTGGCAAAATTTAAATCAAAACCGCTGGATGAACGCGGTAACTTTGGCTACTATTACCCTATCTTTTATTGTGGTAGGCATTTTCTTAATAATCTTTTTGAATACTCAGGAACTACTTAAGGAATGGCAGAGCCGCATGCGCATTACTGCTTATCTCTCTGATTCATTAAGCACTAAGGAAATTAAAAAATTAAAAGATGATTTGTTGGGGCTTACGGAAGTGGAAGAAGTCACGTATCGCTCTAAAGAAGAAGCTTTGCAATCTCTCGCCGAAAAATTGAAAGATAAACAAAACTTGCTCCAAGGTTTGCCGCGCAATCCTTTACCCGCTTCTTTAGAGATCAGGCTTAAGCCTGCCTATCAGCATTCTGCCGGAGTTCATCAACTCGTGACCAAGCTAAGAAACTTTTCGCAAATTACTGAGCTCCAGTATGGCGTCCAATGGATTGAAAAACTATCTGCCTTCCTTATTCTCTTCCAAGTACTGAGTTGGTCATTAGGCGGCCTGCTGGCCATTACCACAATTTTTACTATTTCTAATACTATGCGCCTAAAAATTTTCGCCCGCCGCGACGAGATTGCCATTATGCGTTCTGTGGGCGCCACGGGATTATTTATCAGAGCTCCCTTTTACCTGGAGGGTTTATTGCAAGGCCTCTTCGGCGCTTCCCTGGCTATGCTCATTCTTTTCTTAATTTTTCGCACATTTTTGAAGACCATTTATGAACCTTTACAGTCTTTATTAGGGCATTTTCCGCTTTTCTTCCTTAATGGGGAACAAATAGGCGCTGTAGTATTAGCCGGCCTTATTTTAGGATTTTTGGGTACGCAAGTTTCCGTAGGGAGGTTTCTACGCGTTTATTAATTTTAAGTACCATCGCCATCTTTTCGATTTTAATCTGGCCAGATAACTTTGCTCTGGCCAATCCTGAAAAACTCCAAAAAGAGGCCTGGGAACAAAAACTTGGTGGTCTCAAAAAAAAGATTGAAGAAGAAAAAGAAAAAATTAAAAAAATCCACCAAAAAGAATCCTCGGTTATTTCGCAATTGAATACTTTAGACCGGACCCTTTCTAAGAAAGAAAAAGAATTAAAGTTATTAAACCAAAAATTAAGCTTAGTCGCTAAAAAAGTGGAAAAAACAAATAAGGAAATTCAGTCCCTTAGCCAAGCCATTAATGCGCAAGTGAAATCCTTAGAAGAGCGCTTGGTCGCCCTTTATAAAATCGAAGATATGGGCCTGCCGCAATTGCTCTTAAGCTCAGAGTCATTTGCCGACTTGGCTAATAGCCAATTTTTCTTGACTACTATTCTTAGGCAAGACCGCCAAATAATTGAAGACTATCAGCGGCGGCAGAATCAATTGGGGAATTACCGCGAACAACTGCACACAGACGAGAAAGAATTGCAGCTCCTGAAAAGAGAGGCTGAAAAAAAACGGGAGGAGATTCGCCAGGATCGTTTAAAGAAAGGCGAACTACTTGAATCCGTGCGCAATGAGAAAAAGATTCACTTGGCTGCCATTAGGGATTTAGAAGTCGCTTCTAAAAATTTACAGACCTTAATAGACCGCTTAGAGAAAGAGCTAAGAGAGAAAGCGAAAAAAGAAATCATAGCTCCAGCTGTAAAAGGATTCGCCAACCATCGTGGTAAACTACCTTTTCCTGTAGAAGGCCGTCTCTTAAGTACCTTTGGGCGGAATGAGAATCCGAAATTCAATACTTTTACTATTCAAAAAGGAATTGAAATTGAAGCGCCTGAGGGGGCAGAGGTGCGGGCTATTTATGACGGGCGAGTTCTTTATGCGGATTGGTTTAAAGGATACGGGAAAATTTTAATTATTGATCATGGGGAAGGATTTTATACTTTATCAGGCCATGCTTCTCAGCTTTTAAAAAAAGCTGGCGATGAGGTCAAGGCTGGAGAGGTAGTTGCCTTGGTTGGTGATACGGGATCGCTTAAAGGACCATGTCTTTACTTCGAAATTCGTCGGCAAGGGAAACCTTTGAACCCGCTGGAATGGCTCCAACTTGCTAAGCCATAACCTTTCCGTGCGGTCTAAAAGGGCAGAAAGGAGAAATTCATGTATAACTCTATCTTTAAGAAAAAAATATTAATCTTCCTTTTTTTAACTTTGGCTTTAGGATTGATGATCGGCGGAGGTCGCCTGCATCGAGTGCGGGCAGATATTGATTCCGCTTATGAAAAACTTAAGATCCTGGCCGACGTTTTGGCTATCGTGGAACGGAATTATGTTGAGCCAGTTAAGGTCAATAATCTAATTCATGGCGCCATCAATGGCATGCTGGAAACTCTTGATCCTCACAGTTCATTTATGACACCTGAAGTTTATAAAGAAATGCAAACTGAGACCAGAGGCAGTTTTGGAGGCATCGGGTTTGAGATCACTATTCGCGATAAAGTGCTCACGGTGGTCGCCCCGATCGAAGACACTCCTGCCTACCGAGCCGGCATTCAAAGCGGCGACCAGATTTTGCGCATAAATGGGAAATCTACCAAAGGAATGAGTCTGCTGGATGCCGTTAAATTAATGCGGGGGCCTGAAGGGACCCAAGTGACGATCACCATCATGCGCCAAGGCTTTACTGAACCAAAAGATATTACTCTTACCCGGGCCATCATTCCTATCCGCAGCGTACGCCATAAGATGTTGGAAGAAGGTTTTGGTTACATCAAAATTAACCAATTCATCGAGAAGACTCATGCCGATATGGTGAAAGCTCTGGAAAAATTAGAAGGAAAGGAAGGAACTCTTAAGGGACTCATCTTAGATTTGCGGAATGACCCCGGCGGCCTTTTGGAGCAGGCCGTAAAAGTGGCCGATGAGTTTTTAGAATCAGGCCTAATCGTTTATACCGAAGGGCGCGTAGAATCCCAGAAAATGAAATTTTACGCCCAGAAAAAAACCAAAGTGCGTGATTACCCTTTGATTGTCTTAGTCAACGGCGGCAGTGCCAGCGCATCTGAGATTGTAGCGGGAGCTTTGCAGGATCATGGGCGAGCTGTAATTTTAGGCACGCCCACTTTTGGCAAGGGATCTGTCCAGACCATCATTCCTTTGGAAGATGGATCTGCTGTCCGTTTGACCACCGCCCGCTACTATACGCCGAATGGCCGTTCTATTCAAGCCCAAGGAATTACCCCAGACATAATTGTGGCGGATGCTTTACCAGGTACTAGCCGGCAGACGACTCCGCGATTCATCCGCGAAAAAGATCTGGAGCATCATCTAAAAGGAGAAGAAGGAAAAGAGCAGATTGAAGAAAAACCCAAACCAGGGGAGGAAACGGCAGTCAAAGGTACTGAAGATCCGCCTTTAGAAAGGGCCTTAGAACTTTTGAAGACTTGGCAGATCCTCCACAAAATCGCCAAGACCAAAGCTTCTTGACCATAAAGGAGGGTGACTTTTGGGCAACCTGGAAAAAGCTTTACGCTATCCTTGGGGACAGCCGGGCTGGGGCATGAAACTTTTAATTGGCGGAGGTTTAAACCTTTTAGGTGCTCTATTGGGCTTCATTCCTTTCGTCGGCGTAATTCTCTGGCTTATTATTTCTCTTTTTCCCATAGGTTATGCTTATCGGGTTTTACAAAATTCTCTTTTGGGTATAAGTGAGGATTTGCCTGCCTGGGAAAAGTGGGGTTCCCTCTTTGGGCGCGGCTTTTTTGTTTTTTTAATTTCCTTGGGATATGGAATTATTCCCTGGTTCTTTTACTGGTTAGGGAAAAGTCTTTGGTATGGAGGAGGATTAGGAGCTTTTATTGGTGTCCTTTGCCTTGTTTTAGGGATTGGTTCTGGATTAGTGGCTTTCTTCCTTTTACCCATGGCTCTCGTTCTCTATGCTGCCCATGGGGAATTATTAGGTACCGCTTTTCATTGGCGAAGCATCGTTGAGAAAATTTGGTTAATCCAAAAAGATTACTTTGTAAGCTGGATCGCCGCGCTCATCCTCCTCTTAGCTATTCATTTTCTTCTCCTGGAAGTGCCTTTTTTCGGTGTGATCATTTATTCTTTCTTAATGTTTTATATAAGTCTATCCCTGGCTTATCTTTTCGGAATTATATCGCGCGAAGTAGCTAAAGAGGAGTTATGAATTAAATTAAAAAGCGGACCCCAAAAGCCAGGTTCTCCTGGCTTTCTTTTTGTATTTTTGATCTAAAAAGAGTGGAGGAAAATACGCGAGTCCCCCTATTAGATTTAAGAAAACAATATGCCCAAATCAAAGAAGAAATAAACCAGGCTATTCAAGAAGTCTTGGAGAGCCAAAGTTTTATTTTAGGGCCGTGGGTCGAAAAGTTTGAAGCAGCTGTAGCCGCCTATTTGGGCGTTCCTTATGCTATTGGGGTAGCTTCAGGTACAGATGCTCTCCTGCTCTCCCTTATGGCCTTAGGTATCAAAAGAAATGACCAAGTCATCGTACCTGCTTATACTTTTTTTTCCACTGCCTCCTCTGTCTCCAGATTAGGAGCTAAACCAGTTTTCTTAGACATTGACCCACTGACTTTTAATCTCGATCCGCAAAAATTAGAAGATTTTCTTAAAAAAAACAACCGCAAACATCCTCGACCAAGAGCGATTATTCCTGTTCACTTATTCGGGCAGATGGCTGATATGGAAGCGATCATGAGCCTTGCCCACCGCTTCGATTTGGATGTGGTCGAAGATGCGGCCCAAGCTCTGGGAGCGAAGAATGGAGATTGGCCGGCAGGTACCATAGGTAACTTAGGTTGTTTCTCTTTTTATCCCAGCAAGAATCTGGGAGGATACGGGGATGGGGGAATGGTAGTCACTCGTGATCGGGAATTGGCCGCCAGGGTTCGGCTACTCAGAGTTCATGGGTCCGAAGAAAAATATTATCATCGCCAAATAGGCATTTGTAGCAGATTAGACGCCTTGCAAGCGGCTGTTTTAAGTGTGAAGTTAAAATACTTAAACCTGTGGAATGAGAAGCGCCGGAAAAACGCGCAAATTTATGCCACCTTGTTCCAAGAAGAAGGATTAAACCCTCCTTTTGTTTCTCTTCCTTCGGTTCAAAAAGGATGTTATCATATTTTTAATCAATTTATTGTTCGCGCTCGCCAGCGAGACGAGCTGCGCCAATATTTAAACCGTAAGGGAATAGGGACGGAAATTTATTACCCCATTCCCCTTCATCTGCAAGAATGCTATCGCTCCTTGGGTTATCTTCCGGGAAGCCTTCCCGAGTCTGAAAAGGCTGCCCGGGAAACTATTGCTTTACCCATTTATCCGGAATTGACCTTGAGCCAGCAACGAAAAGTGGTGCAAGCAATTAAAGATTTTTATACATCCCAGAGATCGCCGAGGGCGCCAAGAAATACTTTTTTAGAATCTTAGCGGTCTTAGCGTTCTCTGCGGATAAAAGGTAAGTAAGGGCAAGAATTAAAACTGAGTTTTTAGAGGAAAATCTAAAAAGAAATTTGTAATTTTAAAAATCTCTGGGCGCTTTACGCTCCTGGCGGTGAAAGTTTCATCTTTAGAGGGAAAAATGAAAATATTAGTAACTGGAGGAGCAGGATTTATCGGCTCCCAGGTAGCTGACCGTTACCTGGCTGAAGGGCACGAAGTGGTGGTGGTGGATGATCTAAGTACAGGGAAACCCAAGAATATAAATCCTAAAGCGCGTTTTTACCATTTAGATATTTGCCATCCGGATATAGAAAATATTTTTATTAGCGAAAAACCAGAGATAGTTAATCACCATGCCGCCCAAATAGACGTCCGCAAATCAGTAGCGAATCCGGTTTTTGATGCGCGCGTCAATATTTTAGGCATGGTAAATCTACTGGAAAAATCTTTACAATATGGAGTTAAGCGTTTTATCTTCGCCTCTTCCGGGGGAGCCATATACGGAGATCAACCAGAAGGAACTCCCCCTCCGGATGAAGAGACTCCCCTTCATCCTATTAGCCCTTATGGAGTGGCCAAAGCTGCTGGCGAACTCTATCTATACTACTACCAAACTATGCATGGTTTAAATTATGTCGCCTTACGGTATGGAAACGTCTATGGCCCTCGTCAGGATCCTTTTGGAGAAGCTGGCGTAGTGGCTATTTTTACCAAAAAACTTCTTTCTGGGGATCAACCGGTAATTAATGGTGATGGGACGCAAACGCGCGATTACGTCTTCGTGGATGATGTGGTGGAAGCCAACATCCGCGCCTTGAACTTCTCCATCTCTGGGGCCTTTAATATCGGCACCGGGATAGAAACAAATGTTAATCAGCTTTTTAGAATGCTTGTGGAAATTACCGGTAAATCCGTGGCCGAGGTACATGGACCACCCAAGCCCGGAGAACAAAAGCGCAGTGTCTTAAATTGCCAAAAAGCCCATAATCTTTTAAAATGGAAGCCCCAAGTCTCGCTGCTGGACGGATTAAGGCAAACGGTAGAATATTTTAAGAAGGAAGAATAAAGTTTTTAGGAGGAATGGTGAAAGTTAAAGCAACAGAAGCAAATATAAAAAAGAAATCTACTTTTCGAGAATACGCCGAAGCAATTATTATTGCTTTAGTTCTGGCTCTCCTAATTCGTACGTTTGTAGTGCAGGCCTTTAAGATTCCATCTGGGTCAATGGAGCCTACATTGGAAATTGGCGACCACATCTTAGTAAATAAATTCATTTATGGCATTAAAATTCCTTTTACTTCCATCCGCCTCTTTCCTTTAGAGAAACCTAAACGGGGTGATGTGGTCGTTTTCATTTACCCCTTAGACCCCAGTAAAGATTTCATCAAAAGAGTAGTAGCCGTTGAAGGAGATACAGTACAAATAGTTAATAAAAAGTTAATTATTAATGGCGTCGAAGTTCCTGATCCGCATGCTGTCTATAAAGACGATACGGTTTTTCCCCAAGAGGTGCAGAAACGGGATAATTTTGGTCCGGTAACAGTTCCCAAAGGATGCTTATTCGTCTTAGGAGATAATCGGGATCGAAGTCTGGATAGCCGATTTTGGGGCTTCGTGCCTATCGAAGACTTGCGGGGTAAGGCGTTTATTATCTACTGGTCCTGGAATAGTCAAGAAACCTCTGTCCGTTGGAACCGGATTGGCAAGCTCATTCAGTAGGGGGGAAAATGAAGCTCATTGAAAAAGAAGTCATCATGGATAAAGAAGAAATAGAACGTACTTTATTACGCCTGACGCACGAAATCCTCGAAAGAAATAAAGGAATAAAAGACCTGGTGCTTATCGGCATCCGTACGGGAGGTGTTTATTTGGCGGAAAGGATGCGTGCTAAAATTGCCGCCATTGAAAAGGCCCAGGTCCCTTTGGGCATTATTGATATCACTCTCTATCGCGATGATTTTGCCACTGGTCTGCCCCGTCCCTTAGTGGGCAAAACGGAGATTCCTTTCCCGCTTAAAGATAAGAAGGTAATCCTCATCGATGATGTCCTTTATACGGGACGTACCGTGCGGGCAGCGATGGATGCTTTGATTGATTTTGGCCGGCCCAAATTTATCCAACTGGCAGTGCTCATAGATCGCGGCCATAGAGAGCTTCCTATTCAAGCTGACTATGTGGGCAAAAAAGTTACTACTTTGCCCGAAGAAGATGTGCAAGTTTATTTTCGAGAAGCCGGGGCAGAAGACCGGGCCGTTGTTCGCGTAAGAGTATCTTAGGCCAATAATAATTTATCACCTTTAAATTTTATTCAAGAGGATTAAAATGAATGCTCCCCAAGAAACTAACAACTTAAGCCAGACACCAAATCAGCCCAAAATAAAATGGAAGAGAAAAGACTTATTGGGTATTGCCGAGCTTGAGCCTTCCGAAATAGAACTTATCTTAAATACCGCTGAATCTTTTAAAGAGGTTTCCAGCCGCGAAATTAAAAAAGTGCCCACCCTAAGAGGAAAAACAGTAATCAATCTCTTTTTTGAGCCGAGTACCCGGACGCGCACTTCTTTTGAAATTGCTGCTAAGCGGCTGAGCGCTGATGCCATAAATATCTCTACCTCCACGAGCAGTGTAGTCAAGGGAGAAACGCTAATTGATACGGCTAAAAACCTGGAAGCTATGAATCCGGACTGCATTGTCATCCGCCATTCTGCCTCCGGAGCTCCGCACCTTTTGGCCCGGCTTATGCGCGTCCCGATTATAAATGCCGGAGATGGAGCCCATGAACATCCTACGCAAGCTCTACTCGATCTATTCACGGTGCGAGAAAAGTTAGGCCACCTGGCAGGCATAAAGATTGTAATCGCGGGCGACATTTTACATAGCCGGGTTGCCCGCTCGAATATCTTTGGCTTTTCCAAGATGGGAGCAGAAGTGCACTTAACTGGGCCGCAAACGATGCGGCCACCGGAAATAGAGAAGTTGGGCGTGCGCTGGCATAAGACCTTAAAGGAAATAATTCCAGAAGCAGACGTAATCATGATGCTTCGTCTGCAATTGGAGCGCCAGGAAGGAGGCTTTTTCCCCACCCTCAGGGAATATTCCAGACTATTTGGTTTAAACATGGAGCTGATGAAAGAGACCAAGCCAGGTGTCCTTATTATGCATCCTGGCCCTATAAATCGGGGCGTGGAAATTTCTCCAGAGGTAGCTGATGGACCTTTTTCTGTAATCTTAGACCAGGTTACCAACGGCGTGGCTATACGCATGGCTCTTCTGTATCTTTTGGTTGGCGGCCCAGAATGAAATAAATGAGGAGTCAAAAATGAATTTACTATTTAAAGCTGCCCGAGTCATCGATCCGGCCAGTGGGCTTGATGCGCAGGCCGACGTTTTCGTAGAAGAAGGAAAAATCAAGGAAATTACCTTGGGCCTTCCAGAAGCTAAAGTGGGGGCTACAGGAAAAGTAATAAATTGTCAGGGTAAAATCCTGGTGCCGGGTTTAATTGATATGCATTGTCATCTCCGGGAGCCGGGACATGAATACAAAGAAACAATTGCCACAGGTTCTCGGGCTGCGGCAGCGGGCGGATATACTTCCTTAGTATGTATGGCTAATACCTTACCCGTTAATGACTGCCGGGCCGTAACTGAATATATTCTGCGCCAGGCCCGCGATAAGGCCTTAGTAAATGTATATCCAGTTGGCGCTGTAACTAAAGGTCTAAAAGGAGAATCCTTGGCCGAAATAGGTGATATGCATGAAGCTGGCATAGTCGCCGTCTCTGATGATGGCCAACCGGTGATGAATTCTTACCTTTTTCGGCGAGCCCTTGAGTATGCTGCCGGCTTAGGGTTGCCCGTTATTTCCCACTGTGAGGATTTAAATCTTCGTGGCCAGGGAGTGATGAATGAAGGCTATATGTCCACCATCTTGGGCCTGCGCGGCATACCCAAAGCGGCTGAAGTAATCATGGTGCAAAGAGATATAATTTTAGCTGAGTTGACCGGCGCTCCTCTGCATATCGCCCACGTGAGCACCGCTGAATCAGTGCAGGTTATTCGGGAGGCTAAACAGAGAGGGGTGAAGGTAACGGCTGAAACCGCCCCCCATTACTTTTCCTTGACTGATGAAGCAGTCCGCACTTACGATACCAACACTAAAATGAACCCACCCCTTAGAACAGCCGCTGATGTAGCCGCCATTATTGCTGGGTTGCAAGATGGCACACTCGATGCCATTGCTACGGACCATGCTCCTCAAAGCCCAGTGGAAAAAGATGTGGAGTTTGATTATGCGGCGAATGGAATTATAGGATTAGAAACGGCTTTGCCTTTAACCTTAAGACTCGTTCACCAAGGACATCTTTCCTTAATAAAAGCATTGGAAAAGCTCACTTACCAGCCTGCGCGCATCCTCAATCTTCCCGGCGGAAAATTGGAGGTGGGTGCTTCTGCCGACCTTACCTTAATCGACTTAAATTGTGAATTTACTGTTGACGTTAATAAATTTAAATCAAAGAGCCGCAATTCTCCTTTCCAAGGCTGGAAGCTGAAGGGAAAAGCCATCATGACGATTGTTTCCGGCAAAATTGTTTATTTTGAAGATTAATCCCTTATAAAAAACATATCCATTTATTATTAATCTTCTTATTTTTTCTTCTTTACCAAAAAGGGAAAAGGCATAGTAAAGGAGATATATCCCATTTTTGATTAAAAATTAATAAAAAATTTACCGAAATTTTAAAAAGGAGGAAGGCAATTTGCAGAAGATTCCTATGACTAAAGAAGGTTATATGAAACTCCAAGAAGAACTTGACCGGCTGAAAAAAGTGGAGAGGCCCCAAGTCTTGCAGGCTCTTAATGAAGCAGCAGCGCTCGGTGACATAACGGACAATGCTGATTATCGAGTGGCCAAAGAAAGGCGTGATTATATCGAGAGTAAGATAAAGGAACTTGATGATAAACTGGCCCGGGCCCAAATAATAGATCCCAAAGATATAAATACCGAAAAGGTGGTTTTTGGCTGTACGGTCCTCTTGGGGGATTTAGAATCGGATAAGCAAGTACGTTACAAAATTGTAGGCGCAGATGAAGCCGATATTAAAAATGGACGAATTTCCATTAATTCCCCCGTAGCCAAAGCCCTCATCGGCAAGCAGGTGGGCGACGTAGTGACCGTGGTGGTACCTTCCGGAAAGAAAGAATTTGAAATTCTCGAGATAAGTGCTGAATAAAAGGGTAATACTTCATTTATTAATGAGAACATTAAATAAATGACTTCTGCTGTTCTTAACCCCTTACCTTCGGTACGAGTCGATTCCGACCTAACCCTCTCCCCACGCATGGGGGGAGGAGAGGGTTTGGGAAGAAGGCGGGGATGAGGGGGCGTTGAAATTTTGGAGATGAACAAGTTTTAATTAAAAATTACCTTCAAGGCAAAATGGCTAAGATCTTAGTAGTAGATGACGAATTGAGCATGCGGGAGTTCTTGAAAATTCTCCTGGAAAAAGAAGGGCATGAAGTATCATGCGCAGAAGACGGAGAAAAAGCTTTTTCTCTATTTAAATCCGACTCTTTCGATCTGCTGGTAGCTGATATTAAAATGCCCAAGATGGATGGCTTAGAATTATTAAAGAAGGTTAAAGACCTTAAGCCGCACACCACGGTGGTTATGATCACCGCTTATGCTTCCCCTGAAGATGCCATTACAGCCATGAAAGCCGGCGCGTATGATTACCTGACCAAGCCATTCAAATTAAAAGAAATTAAATCTGTGATCCGCAATGCTTTATCGCGCCTCGCAGAGAAAACCAAGGAGGAATCCCCCTCGGGAATTTTTTATGACTTAGTTAGCCATAGTCCCCAGATGCTCAAAATTTTTAATCTCATTAAACAGGTGGGAGCTACCAAAACCAATGTCCTTATATCTGGAGAGAGCGGTACGGGTAAAGAACTTGTGGCTAAAGCCATCCATAAGATAAGTCCTCGCCAGGACAAACCCTTTGTCACCATCAACTGCAGCGCCATTCCCGAAAGCATTATGGAGAGTGAGCTTTTTGGTCATGTTAAAGGGGCTTTCACTGGGGCAATTACCAATAAAAAAGGACTTTTTGAAATCGCCCATGGCGGAACAGTTTTTTTAGATGAAATTGGGGATCTTTCTCCATTCCTCCAAGTGAAGCTTCTGCGGGTAATCCAAGAAAAGGAATTTATACCCATAGGAGATACGAATACGGTTTCTGTAGATGTGCGCATCATCTCCGCCACTAATAAAGATTTAGAACAAGAAGTAATTCAGGGCAGATTCCGGGAAGATCTTTATTATAGACTTAACGTCGTCCATATTCACCTTCCTCCTTTACGAGAAAGAAAAGAAGATATCCCTCTTTTAGCTCAGTACTTCTTAGAAAAATATTCGCGCGAATTGGGAAAAGATGTACGTTCTATTTCTGCTTATGCCCTGGACGTGCTCATGAATTATAGTTTCCCTGGAAACGTGCGCGAATTAGAAAATATCATTGAACGAAGCGTAGCTCTTGAAAACTCAAATATTATCTTGCCAGAAAGTTTAGTCCTCTCCGAACATAAAAAGGAAAATAAAGCACCCAAGCTTAATTCCCTTCAGTTAACTGATAAGGGTATGGATTTGGAAAAAGAATTAAGCGAGTTGGAAAAGGACCTTATTCTGCAAGCGCTGGAAAAGAGCAATGGCGTTATCAAAAAAGCTGCCGAGCTTTTGAATTTAAGTTTTCGTTCTTTGCGTTGGAAGATTCAAAAATACAACTTGCGCAAGTATATAGATGAAGCCAAAGAACCTTAACACTTTCACGCCCTCTTTTTTCACTTTTCTAAAAAGGCTATGGCGTAATGTCATCGCGAGGGAGCGCAGCAACCGTGGCGATCTTGTAATATTTGCAAATAAAAAGATAGCTGTGCTCCCCTTGCTTGCTCACCAGGACGACAAAGGGATTACGACACAGTCTCTAAAGAGGGAAAGGGAATTATTAAACCAATAAATACATGATTAGTGAAAAAACCCCAACGCGCAGCGATCCAAAAGAATTTCTTTTCACCAAAATAAAATGGTTAATGTTCTTTCGCGCCGTGGTGGCCACAATTCTATTAGGGGCCACGGCATTTATCCAAATAAAAGAAAACCAGCTCTTTCAGCAACTTTCCCCCCAATTCCTTTATATCCTTATTGCCATTATTTACGTTTTGACTATTTTTTATACTCTTCTTCTGCCTCGCCTTAAGCACCTTAAGGCCTTTGCCTACGGACAGCTCTTAGGAGATGTTTTATTTGTTACTATCTTGATCTATCTCACCGGAGGAATAGAATCCATCTTCTCCTGGGTATATCTCCTGCCCATTTTCGGCGCCAGCACCATTCTTTATAGACGGGGAGGATTATTTATTGCCTCAGCCAGCGCCATCCTTTATGGAGCTCTTTTAGACTTGGAGTATTACCAGATAATTTTGCCGGCAGGGAGCCGCCTTATCCTTCCTCATGAATATAAAGGCAGTTATGTTTTTTATCTCCTGGCCATGAACATGCTTGCTTTTTATCTGGTTGCCTTATTAAGCGCTTACCTCGCCGAACAGCTCCGCCGTAAAGAAGAAGAATTAAAAGAAAGAATTACAGATTATTCCCAATTGGAAAAGCTCTATGAGCATATAGTCCAAAATGTCGCCAGTGGTTTGATAACCGTGAATGATCAAGGCCTGATTACTTCTTTTAATCGCATGGCCGAAGAAATTACCGGTTTTAAATTTGAAGAGGTTTATCAAAGAAAAATGGAAGATCTTTTCCCAGGCTTCTTACTTAAAGATAATTTTCCTGCTCCTATTTTGGGCAAAGAGGGGAAAAAGGTCCAGCAGGGCCGCTGGGAAACTAAATTTCAAAGAAAAGACAGAACGATTTTAACCCTGGGATTCTCCGTATCTCCTTTGAAAGATTCCCAAGATAATGAAATCGGCACTATTTTTATTTTTCAGGATTTAACAAAGATTAGAGAAATGGAAGAGGATTTAAAACGCGCCGATCGTTTGGCCGCAATTGGCACAATGGCCGCAGGCTTGGCCCACGAAATTCGTAATCCTTTAGCTTCTATAAGTGGTTCAATTGAGATTCTGAAAGAAGAAATGGATGGCTCTGGGCAAAGCCCTAAGCTTATGGATATTGTTTTAAGAGAAATTGGCCGACTGGATTCTTTAATTGCTGACTTTTTGCTTTTTGCCCGACCGTCATCGCCCCAAAAGAATTTAGTGCATTTAAATAAGATAATCAACGACCTTCTGCAAGTAATTAAAAATAGTCCTGAATGCCGCCCCAGTATTAATTTTTTCACTAAATTTGAAGAAGAAATCTATCTTTTGGGAGATGAACAGCAATTAAAACAGGCTTTCTGGAATCTATTGATAAATTCTCTCCAGGCTATGCCAAACGGCGGAGAAATCAATGTAACCCTTCGGCGTATTTATTCGACTGATCAAAAAGAACCAAGTCAAGTAGAAATCATAATAAGCGACACGGGCGTGGGAATAGCGGAGAATGATCTGGATAAAATTTTCAATCCTTTTTTCACTACCAAAGAGCAAGGAACTGGCCTCGGTCTTTCTATTGTGCACCGCATAATCGAAGGACATGGGGGTAAAATTACCGTCCAAAGCCAGCTTAACAAAGGAACCATCTTCCGCATTACCCTTCCCATTACTTAATGACAAGTAATGTTTATAAATTGTCATTTTGTGTCAATTAATTAAACCCCCTTATCTTCTGCTTTTCCCTCTCTGCTCTGAGAAAGCTCTTTCATTCCCCTCTCCCCTTGTGGGAGAGGGATAGGGTGAGGAGGATAAAAATAAAAAATATCAATAAGTTATAAATTAAATTTTTT
>JBNAWB010000074.1:0-15563 GCA_049699975.1 Thermodesulfobacteriota bacterium | reverse complement strand
CAAAGCCCATAACTGATTTTCCGCAAAGGGCAGGCGGCTTAAAAATTTTGTAGGGTAAGCCTTTAGGGCTTGCCCTACGAAATTAATAAGGAACTTAATCCGTTTTCTTCTTAAAGAACCTCCTCCCCATCAGGGAGGAGGCGGCAGGATGCTCATTGATAAGTAGTTTTAAAGAAAGGTCGTAATTAGAAAGACCATTAAGAAATCTTGACGAATTTAGATGCGGGAACGCCACAAATGGGGCATTTATCTGGAGGCTGCCCTTCTACCGTGTTCCCGCAAACAGAACAGACATAATAATCCACTTCTTCGTTCTTCCCTAAGTTTGCCAGAGCCTTTTCATAAAGAGCCGCATGAATCTTTTCCACTTGGTTAGCATAATTAAAACTAATTTCCGCTTGTTTCAACCCTTCTTCTTTGGCCTTGGCAATCATCTGCGGATACATGCTCTTGAATTCCTGGGTTTCCCCATTAATAGCTTCTTGCAAATTTTCTTTAGTTGTTTTAATAGCCCCTAAAGCTCGCAGATGGGCATGGGCGTGGACTGTTTCTGCCTCGGCCGCTGCCCGAAAAAGTTTGGCAATTTGTTTAAATCCTTCAGCCTCAGCTTGTTTGGCAAAAGCTAAATATTTGCGATTAGCTTGCGACTCACCAGCAAAGGCTTCCTTTAAATTTTTCTCCGTTTGCGAACCACTCCGAGCCATAATTTATACTCCTTTATTTATCTGCTTTCGTAATTTTATCCCGGCCCTCTTCCGAATAAGAATAATCTTGAACTACGCCATTTTTCAAAAGAACTTCTAATTTCTCATGCTCTATTTTGGGTAAAGTCCACCAATTAGTATATTCTTCTCGATAATAGCGGTAAATGTACTTTTCTTGGTCGGGAGAAGGTTTTTCAATTTTGGCCGGCTGCCCGATGAGTTGAACCACTTCGGCGGCAGTGGTCTTCATTTTTATTATTTCTGCTCTTTTATCAGCATCAAATTTCTTACCTTCCATTATCGTGTAACCGCAACCCGCGATTACTAAGCAGGATAAAATAATTAATACTCCTAATGCTTTCATTTAGAACCTCCTTTCATAATTATCATCTATGCGGAAAATTTTACTGCCTTAACACAACTTCTTTCCCTTCGGTGCGCAGTTTGTAATATTGAACAACACCATTTTTCAAAATCACTTCTAATCTTTGTTTTTCTACTTGATCTACTGTCCACCAATGGGGATTTTTCACTTCATAGCCATAAACATACATCTCTTCACCAGTAGGTAATCTCTCAACTTTGTCTGGCTTACCGAAAAGCTCTTCCACCGTAGACACTTTGGTTACCCCTGGCTCCATCTTCTTTACCTTAGCTGGATCTATCTTTCGCCCTTCAATAATCGATGGGGCACAGGCTAAAGTTAAAGCCAAAACAGCTGCTAAAACAATAATTAACGCTCGCATGACTTTTCCTCCTTTCCATTGATTTTACATAAAAACTTTTTTAAGGATAACTCATTATAACCCTTTAATAAATGGGGTAAACACTGTATTTTTAAATAGCGCTTTTTTGAAAAGAGTAAGCTTCTTTTTAAAAAAATTCTAAATCGCAGCCTTATTCTAAGTAGGCACCTTTGTCAGCGCTGGTGGCGTGTTTAGCAAAATGAGCCAACCAGCCATAAGTAATTTTAGGAGCAGGAGGTTGCCAGCTTGCTTTCCGGCGGTTTAATTCTTCGGCGCTTAATTCTACATTCAATTTACGGTTCGGAATATCAATCTCAATAATATCTCCATTTTGTAATAAAGCGATCGGGCCCCCCACCATGGCTTCTGGCGAAAGATGACCAATGCATGGCCCTCCGGAAGTTCCCGAAAAACGGCCATCCGTTACTAAAGCCACTGATTTATCTAAGCCCATTTCCACGATCAGATAAGTAGTCATGACCATTTCTCTCATGCCTGGGCCACCGCGAGGTCCTTCATAACGGATAATTAAAACTTCGCCCTCTTTAACTTTTCCTTTCAAAAGAGCATCAATACAATCTTCTTCCTGTTCAAAAACATGGGCAGGTCCGCGGTGTTTAAACATCTCCGGCCTTACAGCAGTTTGCTTGACCACCGCTATCCCTAAATTTCCGCGCAGAATGGCGAAGCCTCCTTCTTTATGCCAAGGATTGGCCAGAGGGCGAATTACATTAGGATCCTTCACCTGAGCTTCTTTTAAATTTTCAGCAAGTTTTTGGCCGCTAGCGGTCATCACCTGGGTATCAAGAAGAGACGCCATTGATTTCATGACCGCTTGCAAACCTCCAGCTCGACTGAAGTCTTCCATGAGATAATTTGGATTGGAGGGTTTAATTTCCATAAGCGAAGGAGTCTCCCGACTGATCCGATCAAAATCATCCAGAGTAAAAGGGTAACCCAATTCATGGGCGATAGCAGGGAAATGCAGAGCAAGATTTGTCGAGCCGCTTGTGGCGCAGGCAACTTTCACCATATTTAAAAAAGCCCCTTGGCTGAGGATGTCTCGGGCGCGCAAATTATTTTGCAGATGCTCCATAACCTTGCGACCTGCTTCTTCGGCCAACCGTTCTAAGGCGGCGTCAGTAGCGCATATAGCGGAATTTCCTGGTAAAGATAGCCCACAAGCTTCGGCAGCTATACACATGCTATTAGCCGTCCCCATGACGCAACACGCTCCTGGGCCTGGGCAGGCACAGCTTTCCACTTCGTTTAATTCTTCCCGGCTTATCTTCCCTTGTTTATAAAGCACAAAATATTTACCCAAAGAGGATATGTCTAAGCGATCTCCTTTATAATGACCAACGGGCATCCACCCTCCAGTAACTAATACAGTGGGTAAGTTGCAGCGAATGGCCGCAATGATCAATCCCGGAATAATCTTATCGCAAGTTCCGATCATTACCGCAGCATCATAGCTGGCATGTTCAATCATCATTTCTACAGAAGAAGCCACCAATTCCCGGCTGGGCAAAAGATACTTAAAACCAACATTGCCAGCTCCCTGGCCGTCACAAGGGGCCATTACGTTAAAAATAGTAGCCAAGCCTCCAGCCTCTTGAATCCCTCTCTTCACGGCTAAGGCAACTTTGTCTAAATGATAAGCTCCGGGCAAAATTTCATTCCAAGTATTGGCAATGGCCACTAATGGTTTTTCCAAATCTCGATCAGTATAGCCCATCGATTTAAGCAGAGCTCGGCGGATATAGTATTGCGGAACATCCGGACCCAAACCTTTACTCCGCAGATTGGCAGCCATCATTACCTCCTTGAGTAACTAAATTTTTTTCTATTGGGCAGATAGTTATTACTCGGAGCGATTAAATATTTACCCTTCTTCCCCTCACCCTACCCTCTCCCCTTTGGGGAGAGGAGAATATGGAAAGCCGTCTCCCCAGGCGTGGGGAGAGGGTTAGGTCGGAATCGACTCGTACCGAGGTGAGGGGTTAAGAACAGCAGATGTCATTTATTTAATGCGCTCATTAATAAGATTCTCTTTTGGCCAGCAGCTTCTTTACTTTTTCCAGAAGCGCTTGGGGTCTGATAGGTTTTTCCACAAAGTCATCCACCGGTAGAAAATCTCCATCAGCCTGGGGAGAAAATTTCATTCTCTTTTTTTCCACAATGGCGGTAAGAATCAAAATAGGAATTTTCGAATAGGGGGCGTACTCCGAGTTGGGATCTGGATTGCGCAATTGATATGATACTTGGAAACCTTCGGTGATGGTATCCATCATGACATCTAAAATAATTAGATCGGGATTAACCGCTTTTACCTGTTTCAAACCCTCAGTTCCATTGGCTGCCGTAAATACTTTATAGTTATTAGCTTCCAAAGTCATTTTCAGGGCTTCCACGATATCTGGATCATCATCAACGATTAAAATTTTTGCTTCTTCCATATTTGCCTCCTGCTGGTTTTATTAGCACATTTTAAAAATTTAAGCAAGAAACTTATATATCACCATATAACCCATCACTCAAATTGGGCAAATTCCATGATTAGCTCATTAAATTTTCCCCTCACCTTAGTCCTAGTCGATTCCGACTTTCCCTCCTACTCAAATTTTAGCGGCTCTCCCCGTTAAGAAGAGGGTGGAAGATGGATTACGAATATATCAGCAAATCCGGGGTAGGGCCTCGCCCATTAACATGTCTAAAATCCGGGTCGAGCCCAAGTTTGTCCGCACTACAACCTTTCCTTTAGGTTCGTCACGGACCTCGCCAATTATCCGCGCCTCTGTTCCCAAAGGGTGCGTCCGCATTTGTTCCAAAATTTTTTCTGCTGCCGGAGCAGCGACTATGGCGATCAATTTGCCTTCATTTGCCAAATGGAATGGATCCAAGCCCAAAAGTTCGCAGGCGCCCCTTACTTCTTCTTTTATGGGTATTAATTCTTCTTCTATCCAAAGGCCTACCCCTGATTGTCGAGCTAATTCATTTAAAGCACTGGCTATTCCTCCGCGGGTTGGGTCACGGAGAGAATGAATCTCCAAAGAAGTTGCCAACATCTTGGCTACTAAGTCATTTAGGGGAGCGCAATCACTCCTTAAAGTGGTGGTAAACTCCAGTCCTTCGCGGGAGCTCAATATAGAGATACCATGATCGCCAATACTTCCGCTGATAATCACCTTGTCTCCCACCTTAGCATTCTTGCCCGAGATATCAACGCCAGGCGGAATTAATCCTACTCCAGAAGTGTTGATAAAAATCTGGTCCATGGCGCCTTTATTGACTACTTTAGTGTCCCCAGTAACAATCTTTACGCCCGCGGCCTTAGATGTTTCCTTCATGGAAGCAACTATTTTCTCTAAATCCGAGAAAGGGAATCCTTCTTCAATGATGAATCCGGCACTTAGAAAAAGAGGGATAGCCCCACCCATGGCGAGGTCATTAATCGTACCGCAAACCGCGAGTTTGCCAATATCCCCTCCTGGGAAAAATATGGGAGTTACTACATAGCTGTCCGTGGTAAAAGCTAAGCGACTTTCACCAAATTTGAGGACAGCCATGTCGTCCAAGGGGTCAAGGTAAGGATTTGTAAAAGCATTTAAAAAAAAGGCGCTAATTAAGTGGTGGCTAAGTTCTCCCCCACTCCCATGGGCTAAAAGAACCCTCTCTTCTTTTGAGTTTTTATTTAATTTAGTCTGGTAATTCATATTTAAAAGCTGCTCCACAGGACCCCTCCGATGAAACCATACAAGGTCCCATTGGCTTTTGCGGATTACATTCTTTGGCAAACAGGGGGCAGGCGGCCGGTCTTATTACTCCCCGCAGAACGTCTCCACAGCGACAGGCCTTATTTTCGGCCACTTCCGGAAGATGAACGGAATTTTTTAGGGCGGCGTCAAACTCTGCCCACTCTTTGCGCAATTTAAGTCCCGTATGGGGAATCATCCCTAAACCGCGCCATTCTACATCTGCTGGTTCAAAAACTTCCCGCATAACTTCTTGCGCTGGCTGATTTCCTTCCGCTCGTACTCCCCGGCGATATTGAATTTCTATTTGCGGTTGGCCCATATTTATCTGGCGAAGGAGCAAGAGGATAGATTGTAAAATATCTAAAGGTTCAAAGCCGGAGATGACGCAGGCTAAACCATATTCGCGAGCTAAAAATTCATAGGGCTTGGCGCCGATGATCGCGCTTACATGTCCAGGAAGCAAAAATCCATTTAATTTTATTTCGCCTAAATCGAGCAAGGCTTTTAGAGCATGAGGAATAGTCTTGTGCAGAGAAAGAACCTCAAAATTTTTTATATTTTTTTGCCGAGCTGCCAAAAGCGTAGCGGCCACTGTAGGAGCCGTGGTCTCAAACCCCACGCCTAAAAAGATTACTTTATGGTCGCGATTCTCTTGGGCAACAAGCAAAGCATCTAAAGGAGAATAAACCACCTGCACTTTCCGGCCAGCCGCTCTCTCCTCGGTTAAGGTAGAATTTGAACCCGGAACGCGCATCATGTCCCCAAAGGTAGTAATAATTGTCTGGGGAAGTTGGGCCAGAGCAATAGCTTTATCCAAATCTCTTTGACTGGTGACGCATACTGGACAACCAGGTCCAGAAACGAGCTCAATATTCTGGGGAAGAAGTTTGCGTAAGCCAAAGCGGGCAATAGAAACCGTATGCGTGCCACAGACTTCCATTAACCTTACAGGCTGTTTGGCCTGCTGATAAATTTCTTTAAGCACCAACTGGGCCTTTTCGCTGTCGCGATATTCATCAATGAATTTCATGAATTTTTGGTCTTCTCCTTCTCCCCTTCCCCCTCACTCTATCCCTCTCCCCCATGGAGACTGTGTCCCAATTAATAAATGGCTACCCTTGGCTGAAAGGGCCAGAGGCAGGCCTGAATTCAGAATTATGAGACAGTGGACTTTCCATGGAACGAGGCGGCATACAGTATAGGGCAAGGGCTTGACCTTTGCCGTATTTGGCAAGCCATAAAGGCTTGCCCTACAAATTGGCAGAAATATTTAAGCCGCCCACCCTTTGCGGAAAATTGCCGGTAAATTTTGAACATCTTCTTCTCCCGCCGATGCTTCTTCATTCATGCCCTCCTCTGGCTTACCTCCGGCATCCCTTTAGCCTTCCACCCCATTGTGACACAGCATCATTGGGGAGCGGGACTGGATGAAGTGCTATTATTAATTTTTTCTAATCTAATTTTGCTGCGGCATTTAAACGCTCAAGCTCGGCGAATAATTTCAGCGTTTCTTGGGCTTCCGTCTCGTCCACCACATTAATGGCAAAGCCCGCATGCACTAAAACATAATCACCCTTCTTTGCTGCCGGAGTTAATTGCAAACTAACCTGCCGCGAAACTCCCCCTACTTCTACCTCGGCCACCAAGCCGTTTATGGAGATTATTTTTGCTGGAATGGCTACACACATTACCGCTTCCCCTTCTGTAATTGATCAATCATTTAGTGGCAAAATGGGCAATTACGGCTTGCCCTAAAGATATTCCTCCATCGTTGCTAGGGATTAAATGATGGGTAAAAACTTCGAACCCGGCATTTCTTAAAATATTTTTTAATTTTTGCAAAAGCAGACGATTTTGGAAAACTCCGCCGCTTAAAGCTACCCTTTTTATTCCTCGGCGGCGAGCAATCTGCTGACATAAGTGAAGACTCATCTCTACTATAGTATTATGAAACTTTCCCGAAATTTCTGCCGGAGAGACTTCTTTGGCTAAGTCTTTTAAAATACCCGCCCAAATAGGCTTAAGCCGAATAACCTCTTGACCTCCTTCTTCTTCTATCTCAAAATCATAAGCCATGTTTACTTTGGTGTCGGCAATCATTTCTAACTCCACAGCGGCCTGACCTTCATAGGAAATGGAAGAACAAAGCCCAAGCAGCGCGGCCACGCCATCAAAAAGTCGTCCTAAAGAAGAAGTTAGGGGCGAATTTATCTTCTTGTCTATCTGCTGCAAAATAAGGTAAATTTTTTCTGAGCCCGAAATGGGCCAGCGCAAAAGATGCTCCAAGAGTTCCTTTTTACCCATTAAAATATACGTATAAGCTAAGGCCATTCGCCATGGATTCTTTATCGCTGCTGCTCCTCCAGGCAGGGGCATATATTCCAAATGGGCGTATCTATGAAAATTATGATAATCCCCGATAAGAAATTCTCCTCCCCATAAAGTTCCATCAGCACCATACCCTAAGCCGTCAAAGGTCAAACCTATGGTCGGCCCATCTACTTCATTTTCGGCCAGACAGCTTACCAAATGGGCAAAATGATGTTGCACACCAATCTTCTGTCCGGGCAAATGGAGAGCATATTTTGAAGAAAGATACTCAGGATGCAGGTCATAAGCTATCCATTCAGGCTGGATCCGAAAAAGCTCCTGGTAAATTTTTATGGTGCGCTGGAAATGTTCTAAAGTTTCTAAATTTTCCATATCCCCAATATGCTGGCTGACAAAAGCATAATGATCACGGGTAAGACAAAAAGTATTCTTTAATTCTCCTCCACAGGCCAAAATCGGCTTCAGCTTCATAGGTAGCTTAATGGGAAAAGGGGCATAGCCGCGTGCCCTTCTAATTATACTCGTCTCTCCATCTATTACGGCTACCACACTGTCATCATATTGCACATAAATGTCCCGGTCATGGAGGAGAAAAGCATCGGCAATTCCGCCCAGCCTTTTTATTGCTTCTTCATTGTCCTTAGCTATTGGCTCTTCACTCAAATTGCCGCTAGTCATAACCAAAATTAGCCCTGACTCTTGGAGTAGCAAATGGTGCAGAGGAGTGTAAGGCAACATGGCGCCTAAATATTTTTGCCCAGGCGCTACCTCAGGAACGATAGGGGAATTTTCTTTCCAGCGTAATAAAACAATAGGACTCTCCGGGGAGCGGAGGATTTCTTCTTCTTGCTCATTTACCCAGCAGTGCTCCTTAAGCTTAGCTAAATTTGGAAACATCACGGCTAAAGGTTTAGCTGGCCTTCTCTTCCTTTCTCTCAGTCTGCGCACAGTTTCTCGGTTCTGGGCATCACCGGCCAAGAGAAAACCCCCTAAGCCTTTAAGGGCCACAATTTTACCAGCTTGGAGAAACTGGATGGCGAGTTTTAAAGGATCGCTTGCAGGAATTTTTTCTCCCGCATTATTCCAAATTTCTAATCTTGGGCCGCATTGAGGACAAGCGTTAGGCTGGGCATGGAAGCGGCGGTCTGCCGGGTCTTCATATTCCCGCCGACACTCCGCGCACATGGAAAATTTGGCCATGGTCGTTTTCGGCCGGTCATAGGGGATATCCTTGATGATGGTAAACCTGGGTCCACAGTTAGTGCAATTAGTGAAAGGATAGCGGTAACGGCGGTCTGCGGGATTGAAGATCTCTTCTTGGCAGGCTGAACAAGTCGCAATATCCGGAGAGATCAATTGATATTCTCCTCCCTCCTCCACGCTCTCTCTAATTTCAAATGCTTCATATCCCCCAGGGGGGAGGTCCCAAAAATCCAACGCTTCCACCCGCGCTCGAGGGGGAGCTTTTCTCTTTAAATCTGTGGTGAATTTTTCTATTGCTGCCCTGGGCCCTTCAACTTCAATATGCACCCCGGCGGAAGAATTATTGACCCAGCCAGCCAAGCCATATCCAGAAGCCAGGCCATAAACAAAGGGACGGAATCCTACTCCCTGCACCACTCCTTTGAGGAAAAAACGGCGCCGACTTGGTAAAGAAGTTTCCCTTTGTTCCTTTTTCTCTAAAAAAGAATTAATCTCCTGGAAAACTGCAGTAATTACTTGCGGAATTACAGCCGCCACTTCTGGAGAAAGTTCCATCCCCCAAGATATTTCTTTGGGTTGAATACCAAAGATCACTATTTTCAGGGAATTATTAGTCAGGGCGCGCCCTAATTCTATAACTTCGGCCAAACTGATTTCATGGGCCGAAAACTGAACTTCCTTTAGGGGCAGGTTTACCTGCGCGGGGTCGAGACGGACTACCGCTCCCGGCTCCAGGCCCATCTCCGCCGCATCAATTAGGAGCACTTTCTCGGCTTGGGAGAAATAATGAAGCAGATCCAACCCACCAACGCCCCCATCCACAATTTCTACTTCGGCCGGCAATTCTCTTTTCTGCAGCTCCTTAATGACGTGAATCCCAACCCCTTCGTCGCGGAGCAAAAGATTCCCGGCGCCTATGACAAAAATTTTTTTGGCCATTAGCCAACCTATTTCCTAAAATCTATTTTTAATAAATGGGTCGAGCAAGAAATACAAGGATCATAAGCCCGCACTAACATCTCTAAAGAGAGGCGAATTTCTTCCTCAGGTTTATCTAAAAGGTGCGGAAGAAAAGCTTCCATATCTTTTTGAATGTTGCCATGATTCTGATTGGTGGGAATTACGCAATTAGCAGCCACACAGATGCCATTTTTATCATAGGTATAATCATGGAAGAGAATACCCCGCGGAACATCCACGGCACCTACTCCTCGCCCTGCTTTAATCAAAATCCGCCGGTCTTCCTCTTGAAGGCCTCTCGCCAAAAGTTCATCGATTAACCGGCTAGACTCTTCTACGGCGTGCACAACCTCTACCAATTGTGCTACATTATTCATAAAAGGATTATAGCAAGGCGCTTTTAGTCCCAATTCGGCCGCCGCTTTCTTGGCTCCCGGAGAAAGCTGCTCATGGTTATTGTTGAAGCGCGCCAAAGCTCCCACCATGTAGGATTCGCGGACATTCTTCGTATATTTGGCAGTAGAATGGGGAACACAATATTCATTGGTCCATTGCCGATAATTCTCTACCGGGGTGGTACCCGCATCTGTTGAGGCAATGACCCCGTCGTATAAGGCATATTCTTCTTTCGACTTCAGAGATATATATTCCGTCTCTCTCTTAAAATCGGGAATTTTAAAACTTTTAAAAAGTTCTACCGTGGCCTCCAAATCGGGTTTAGCTTTAGCTAAGCGCTTGCGGATTTCTTTTATCGCTTTGATTTCTGGTAATTTAGTAAAGCCATTCACTGTAGGCGTAATGGGATGGACTGTCCTTCCGCCAAAGACATCACAAAGATCGTTGGCTAATTTCTTTAAGCGCAAAGCCCGTAAAACCACTTCGGGATGGGTCTTCACCAAAGGAAACACACTCGGAGCACCTACGAAATCCGGAGCCGCCAGGAAGTAAGTATGCAGCACGTGGCTTTGCATATTTTCCCCTTGAATAAGAATACGCCGCAAAAGGCGAGTCTGTTCGGATATTTGCACGCCCATGGCCGCCTCGGTAGCTTTGAGAGAAGCCAAAGTGTGGCCCACAGAACAAATACCGCAAATGCGTGAAGTTATATGCGCCACTTCCAAATAACTTCTGCCCCGTACAAAGGCTTCAAAGAAGCGGGGAGCTTCCACCACTTCCCAACGACATTCTTCGATTTTTCCTTCTTTAACGTTAACTACTATATTCCCGTGTCCTTCCACGCGAGTTACATGATCAACATGGATATTTATATATTTCATTTAGCCACCTCCGTATAGCCCAAGAAAATCCGGAATTGACCTAAGGCCTGCTCCACGGTTAACCCATATTTTTGCAAGACTTCTTTTTCGGCATTAGTATTCGGGTCTGGGACCAAACCTCGGCACCCTTGGCAGCTATCTTGATGAGAGGGACACCAGGCCCCGCAGCCGGCACGTGTTACCGGGCCAAGACAGGTCATTCCTAACTCAAAGACACATACATTGCCAGCTCGTTTGCACTCTACACAAATAGGATAGGTGGGAATCTCTGGCTTTTTCCCTAAGAGCAAGGCTTTCACCACTTTTAAAAATTCCTCTTTGTGAATGGGGCAGCCATGAATATAATAATCCACAGGCACTACGGCATCGATGGGCCGAGCGGCAAAGGTTTCATACCAATCTGCTTTGTCTCCGTATACATATTTTTTTACTTCCTCTAAGGGTTGAAAATTTTTTAAGCAATTTACCCCGCCAATACAGGCACAAGCCCCCAGAGCGACTAAAATAGAGGCTTGTTGGCGAATTTTCTTTAAACGGGGAATGTCTTTTTCGCGCGTAATGCTCCCCTCCACAAAGGCGATCGCGTAATCATCGCTTTTTTCGGTCATGGCTTCGCGAAACTGGACAATATCTACTAATTCTAAAAGATCCACTATTTCGCTTTCTAAATTAATTACTTGCAATTGGCATCCTTCACAGCAAGCAAAATCAAAAAAGGCAATCTTCGGTTTCATTTAAATAGCCTCCTTTATATCTTTAATCTGCGCATATTTAAATACCGGCCCATCCTGACAAACATACAAATGGTTAATCTGGCAGTGCCCACATTTGCCCACGCCGCATTTCATTCTTCTCTCCAGCGAAACTATAATCTGTTCATCAGGAATACCTTTTACTTGCGCTTCCAAGATAGCAAAACGATACATAACTGGTGGTCCCACAATCACAGCTATGGTCTTTTCTGGATTAATATTAATCTTGGGGAAAAGGGTAGTGATTACGCCCACATTTCCTTTCCATTTGCCATCGGCGCGGTCCACTGTTTCCCAATACTCTAAATCCGCCCGCGTCCGCCAGAGAGCAAGTTCATCCAAGAACAATTGTTCAGCCGGAGTTTTAGCGCCAAAAAGAATTAAAACTCGGCCAAAATCAGACCGCTTATCTAAAACATAATTGATTAAAGACCTTAAAGGTACTAAGCCAATACCTCCAGCAACAAAGAGAAGATCTTTCCCTTTCATTTCTTCTACTGGGAACCCTTTGCCAAAAGGCCCCCGAATGCCAATTAGGGCTCCTTTTGCCAACTTGTGCAGAGCATTAGTCACATTGCCCACGGCGCGCACCGCCAGCTCAAATGATCCCTTTTTTGTTGGGGAGGAAGAAATAGAAATAGGGGCTTCGCCAATCCCCAAAAGAGAGACTTCGACAAATTGCCCTGGCTGATGTCCTAAATCCTGACCATGGAGCAATCTTATCTCAAAAAGTTTTTCCATTTTAGTGAGCTGTTCTGTCCTGATTATCTCCGCGAGCTGGGGTAAGTAAATTGAATTTAATGGTAATTGGGGAGCGTTCATCATTATTTACCCTCCTTCAGGCGATTAAAAATTTCCACCGGATTAGCAATATCAGGAAGACAGGCCGATGCGCATCTTCCACAACCCACACAGCCGTGTTCACCGTATTTTTCATAAATATATTTCCCTTTCCTAAAAATCCGATGGCGAATCCTTTCGGCCCGATCTTTCCTAAAATTTTCACCCGTAGCCACTACGGCAAAACCTGTGAGTAAGCAACCATCCCACTGCCGAAAACGTTCTCCCCCAGATAAATTTAAAGCCAGATCATCTTGCACGTCAAAACAGTAACAAGTGGGGCAAACCAAATTGCACGAGCCACAACTTAAACATTTCTCGGCCAGCTCAGAAAAGAGCTTGCTTTCCTTATGAGCCTCCAAAAGCTTAGGCAATTCTTCATAAGGAGTGGTCACCGTATTCAAAGAAAAAAGGTAAGGAATCTTTTCTTGAATTTCTTCTTTCTTGGCCACTTCCTCTTTAGTAGCCCCTCGCGTCCGCGCATTCTTTTTAAGTATTTCCTGTCCCTTCTCGGAGCCTATGGTAACGACATATTTGTCGCCTATGTCCGTCAACCAAAGGTCAAAGCCCTCGCGGGCTAAGGCGGAATTCATTGATTTACAAAAGGCGTAGGGTGAAGCTTTTTTAATGTCTATACCGATAATCAAGGTATTCCTTCTTCGGACCAAATAATGTTCATCCTTTTGACCATCACTGAAGATGCGATCAAGTTGGCCAATGGCTTTTAGGTCATAGGGGTGAATACCCACTATGGCCCGGGGTGTATTTTCAAATACCGGATGGCAGGTTGGGTTTTGACCTATCTGGAACTGCAAGATGGTCTCCCGTGGTGGTAAAAAATATTTTTTGGGGGGCAGAACCGTCACGTCATAATCCAAACATAGTTGGCTGGGGGAATCTAAAAGGGCAAATTCGTATTTCCCCGGCACTTTTTCTTTAACTCCTACCACCTCCATAGAACTCATTAGATTTTCCAGAAAGGGCAGGAGGTCTTTCTTTTCTAAGATCTGTAAGCGCATAATTACCTCCTTTTTCTTCTTATGGCCAGCATTTAATTTTTTAAATGGTAATTCACAAGAGATAAGCTCCTTTATCAACTTTGTGCAATATCCGGCGTCCCTCTCGTCCTTGGAGGGCCAAACGTATCTCCGCCAAAGTGGGCTCGGCTAAAAGAAAAATTGTATAAGCACTGCCGATATCTGCTAAGCGATGCGCGTCTGAAGAAATTATTCGCGGAATCGCTAATTGCTCCCATCTTGCTTGCAGATGAAACTCGTTTCTACGGCTCATCTCCAAAGCTTCCCAGGCCAGTTCATTGGGAATAAAACCCAATTGACTGATTAAACTGTAAGACTCTTTATCAAAATGGGAAGGGATGACTAATCCACCCAACTCTGCAACCCTTTTTTTGACCTCTTCCACGGAAAGCGCTAAGGAGTTGAGCAGTACCCTTTCTTCAAATTTTAAAATATTTCCTTCCTCATCCACGACCGGTTGATCCCCAAAAATTTGCGGGTCATTTTTCACCGCCGGTAAGTGTTGGTATGCCTCTGCATCCCAAAGTGCGGCCCGCAAACTGTCCGGGAAAATAGTTAAAAGATGCACTTCTTCTTTAGTTTGCACTTCCATTCCCGGAAGCACTTTTATACCTGCCTGTTCTCCCCAGAACATAACCGGGCGTACATTTTGGGCTGTATTATGATCGGTTATGGCGATAATCTTTAGGTTTTTCTTTTGCGCCTCTTGGATGATGGCCCGGGGGGACAAATCCAATTCCGCGCAGGGAGAGAGACAAGTATGGATATGTAAATCTGCCGGAAATTCCTTCAACATTATCTTGATCTTGTTCTATTTATTACCGCGGCTTTCTTGGGCCTTTTGTCTTAGATCAAAATCCGTCACCTCTCTTCTATCGCCGAATGATAATATCTAATTCTGTGCCTTGCCCCACCACCGAGCTAATCTTAAATTCATCAGCATTTTTTTTTATATTGGGCAAACCCATCCCCGCGCCAAAACCCAATTCGCGAATTTCAGGCGGAGCAGTTGAGTAGCCCTCTTGCAAAGCCAATTCTATGTCCGCAATTCCCTCCCCTTCGTCTTTAACTTTTATATGCAAAAGATCCGGAGTTACGCAAAGCGTCAGGACTCCTTTCCGGGCATACCAGACCACATTCATCTCGGCCTCATAGGTAACAATGGCTGCTCTTCTAATGATTCTGTTGGCCACGCCCATTTCTTGCAGAATTTTCTTTACTTTGCTGGACACTTCCCCGGCGTTGATGAAATCTCCGCCAGTTATTTCAAAAGTCTGTTCCAAACAGGGCTTATCGCCCATCAGAGGAACCACTCCCTTCTTCGGCCTCTGAACATCCTGGAAGTCCCCTGCGGTATAGTCGGCCACATGCTTCGTACATGGGTAGGTCAGTGAGCAAGACCGGTATTTTCTTCTCCATGGCTAAGGCAATGGTTTCGCGGTCTGGCTCTTTACCGCGCACAAAGACCAAAGCTTTAATATTAGCAATTTCGGCCGTCCGAACCACTTGCAAGTTAGTCAGGCCCGTAAGCAATAAAGATTCTTCTTTAGTAAAGGCCAAGACATCGCTCATCAAGTCACACCCACAAGCCATTTTTATTTCCATTTGCATATCCTCTGGGGCTACAATCACCTGGGCATTGAGGATTTCTTTCACTTCTTTCAGCTTCATATTTTTGCTCCTCTTCGGGAAAAGTAACTCATCTACCAATAATCATTATGCGCTTTAAATTACCATAAGCAAAACTGGCCTGTCAAACTGGAAAAACACTGGCCCTCTAACAGTTTTAATATTTCTCGCCAGCAAGAAACAGGCGGGAGGGGGAGTGGCGAAATTAAAATCGGCGGGGAAATGACCATTTCTCTCTTACCCACCTGCTCTCCGCAAAGAACGGCGGGGACATACTTGTCTATACCAGATAAACATAAATAATAGCTTCCTGCTTTTAAAATAGA
>JBNAWB010000073.1:0-15623 GCA_049699975.1 Thermodesulfobacteriota bacterium | reverse complement strand
AAAGCTATAAAGAAGTAACTTCCCCCTGAATATAAATAAAAGCAAATTAGCATCAAATTTGGACTGAAATCAATAAGAAATTTCTATAATTTTTTGGATTTTATTGAATATTTTTGCAAAATAATGAATGGATAAAAAAGGTGGGCTCTGGAACAAAATTTTGAGGAAGCACTTACGAAGTGGCAGGCCACTTCGTAAGTGTAAAAATGAGGATTTTATTTCAGGCGTGATTCCGCTGCTTTCCAATCAATGTTTTTGAAGAAAGCAGCAATATAGTCAGCTCTCTTTAATCCATAATCAATCATGAAGGCATGCTCAAAGACATCCATAATAAGGATTGGATTACAGCCCGCAAGATGCCCTACATCGTGCTCATTTATCCAACAATTAAATAATTTGCCGGTCTGCAGATCCTGATAGAGAATTGCCCAACCGATGCCCCGCATAGCTCCCACGCCTTTGAAATCTTTTTCCCACTCCTCATAGCTTCCAAATTCTTCAGCTAACTTTTTAGCTAACTTACCATTCTTGTCCAACCCTGCCTTGCCGCCTAGATTTTCAAAGTAATATTCATGTAATCTCATGCCATTAAATTCCCACCCAAAGCGCCTTTTTAATTCGGCATATTCGGGAGTGGCTGCCTTTCCATCTCTAAGCATTTGGGTTAAGGTGTCGGCAAGCTTATTGGTGTTGGTTACATAACCTTGGTAAAGAGTAAAATGATTTTTCAATAAAGTTTCGCTAAATCCCTCCATTCCTAAAAGTTTGCTGTAGTCTTTTGCCGGGTATGCCATTTTTTCCTCCTTTCTGGGTTTGGCCAAAGAAAAATTTAATTTAAATGGCCATAAATAAGTTGCACTTCCAATAATTAATGTTGCTATAAATTGTCTGCGGTTAATTGGGATGATCTTGAGCATTCTATTTTTAATATTATAAAAATTTAGGCGATAAAAAATGGGGGATTTTCTGTATTTTAAAGGATTAATTAATGTATTTAGCTTTTAGAAAAAATTATCCCTGCCGATTTGGTAATTTTCCCCTGATATACAAAAGATATTTGCCGTAAAGCCGCTTCTTGGTCAAATGGAGTTAATGAGGAAATACCATCTATGGGGATAATAATCTCATATCCATACAAGCGAGCTGAACCTGCGGTATGAAGAACACAGATATTGGCTACAGTTCCTGTGATGATCAGATTTTTAATTTTCATCTGCCGCAAGAGGAGATCGAAATCCGTGGCAAAAAAAGCATCATATGTTCTTTTATGAATATAAAAATCTTTGGGGGTTGGTTTTAATTCTGGAATAACTTTTACTCCTTCCGTACCTTCTACGGCATGTGGAGGCCAAATGGAAAATTCAGCATCATCAGGACGATGCCAATCCTGAGTAAAAAAGATCGGTATTTTTGCTTGGCGAGCTTTTTGAATTAGGCGGCGGATAACTGGTATAGTCTGCGGAGCGTCGGGAACGAAAAGCTTGCCTTTGGGGTGCACAAAATCATATTGCATATCGACTACTACCAAAGCGGTAATTTTGGGGTTTAAGTTAATTTTCGGGATAACTTTGTATTCCGGTACGGTAACTTGCATATAAATCCCCTCAAGAAGAAATATAAAGAATTGTATGGCAAAATTATTAGCATAAATTTTTAATTGCTGCAAGAAGCATAATGCATATAGTCCGCCCTTATATTTTTAGGAAAAGATGAGTAGTCTCCCATTGATCCCTCCTTAGAAAAGAGACTATGTAAAAATCCCTTTTTGGTCATGGCGAGCGACCCCGCACTTGATGCGGATGAAGCGTGGCCAGCTCTTTATTTTTAATACATTACGAAATCGCCATGGTCGCTATGCTCCTTCGTGATAACATTACCACCCAGTCTTAAAAAAGATAATATCCTTCTCCCTCTTTAAAAAAGTAAGGGGATTTGTTCCATAAAATTTAAAGAACCGGCAATTATTACTTGGAGCGATTAAATATTTACACTTATTCCCCTCACCCTCCCCTCTCCCCATGCGTGGGGAGAGGGGAGGGTCGGAATCGACTCGTACCGAGGTGAGGGGTTAAGAACAGCAGATGTCATTTATTTAATGCTCTCATTAATATGTAGTTCGGAGGATAAAAAATATTCATATAAATCCTGAAAATCTGCATTTATCTGTATCCCATATTTTGGGGGCTCTTCTTTAGCAAATAAGAAATCAATTCGTAAAGCAAGCCTTCATGGCTTCAAGGAGCAAACCCTTGCCCTACTTCCCGCCGGAAAATAGGGTGAGCTTTCCCAACACCTCCTTAAAAAAAGAGGAGGTTGAAGAAGAAAAAATTCCTTTTGCTTGACTTTCCAAGGCTAATTGGTTAGAAAAGAAATTAATATTCAAAAAAGGACAATCTCATGAATAGCGTACTGAAAGGGATTTGCGTTTTGGATATTTCCACGCTAATTGCTGGCCCTTATTGCGCAATGATTTTGGGCGTCATGGGGGCTGAAGTAATTAAAGTCGAGCATCCTGAAGGTGGCGACCCGGCAAGGGCCATGGGTCCTCCGTATGTACATGGCCAGAGTGCTTTATCATTGAGCGTCAATTTAAATAAAAAGAGCATCACTCTCGACCTTAGTAAAGAACGCGGCAAAGAAATTTTCTTCAAGCTCTTAAAAAAATCTCAAGTAATCGTCGAAAATTTTCGACCTGATATAGTTGAAAATTTAGGATTGGATTATGAAACTTTGAGGAAAGATCGGCCAGATTTGATTTATTGCTCGATTACTGGTTTCGGAGAAAGAGGTCCATACCGCATGAAAGCTGGCACAGACACTATTTTTCAGGGTATGGGAGGAATAATGACCATTTCTGGAGAGCCGGGAGATCCGCCTTTGCGCTTGGGTGTTCCTATTGCTGATATGACCACGGGAATATACGCGGCCTTGGGAGTAATGATGGCTTTATATCATCGTGCCGAAACCGGGCAAGGACAAAAAGTAGAAATTTCACTATTGGATTCCCTTGTCGCCCTGCAGTCGCCGCGCATGATGGAATATTTTGTGACCGGGGAAAATCCAGTTCTAACGGGTCGTTCCAGCCCGTTCGGGGCCCCCATTCAATTTTTTGAGACTAAAGATGGCTACATAAATATTTCCGTATTTCTCGATAAATTTTGGCGAAAGCTTTGCCAGGCCTTAGAAATTGAACATTTGACATTTGATCCTAAATTTGCCAAGAATGCGGACCGGATGAAGAATAGGAAAGAATTAGAAAAAATATTGAGTGAAATATTCGGACGACGGACAACAGGCGAATGGCAGGAGATCTTGAATAGGTTTGATGTACCTAATGGGCCCATCAATACTTACAAAGAAGTTTTTCAGGATCCCCAAGTTCAGTTTAACCAAATATATCAAGAGCTCGGCCATGAGACATTGGGGACATTTCGCTATTTGGGATTGCCATTTCGTTTGACAGATACTCCAGGAGGTTTAAAAAGCCCACCACCGCTGCCAGGAGAGCATAATAAAGAAATATTAACCAGCTTAGGATTTACTGAAGAAGATATAAGAGAATTGACAAAAGGAAAAGTTATTTAGAGAGGATGAAATTGAATATGGTAACTAAAAGAGCAAAGGAAATTCCACCTTTTTTAGCTATGGAAGTTTTAGAAGCCGCTTCGGTTATGGAAAGGCAAGGAGAAGATATTATTCATTTAGAAGTAGGCGAACCAGACTTCGATACTCCAGACTGTATCAAAGAAGCTGCTTGGAAGGCGATGCGCGACGGAAAGACGCATTATACGCATAGCTTGGGCATCCTAGAGTTAAGGGAGGCAATAGCGGAGCATTACCATAAAAAATATAAAGTAGAGGTTAGCCCTGACCAAATTTTGGTTACCTCTGGTACTTCACCGGCTATGCTCCTTTTATTTATGAGTCTTTTAGAACCGGGTGATGAAGTTATTTTGCCCAATCCATATTATGCTTGTTATCCAAACTTTGTGCGTTTGGCCGAAGGGAAGCCTGTTTTTGTGAATGTATATGAGGAGGAAGGTTTCCAATATCGGCCAGAAGAAACTAAGCCTCTAATTACCTCGCGTACTAAAGCAATTTTTATCAATTCGCCCGCCAACCCTACAGGTAATTTGATGTCTCAGGAGCGCATGCAAGAAATAGTTGAATTAGGGAAAACGATTGTTTCTGATGAGATTTACCATGGGTTGGTCTATGAAGGGAAGGAACATTCCATCCTGGAATTCACCAAGAATGCTTTTGTGATTAACGGATTTTCCAAACTCTATGCCATGACAGGTTGGCGACTCGGATACCTGATTGCTCCGCCAGAATTTATCCGCCCCTTGCAGAAGATGCAGCAGAATTTTTTTATTTCGGCCAATGCCTTTGTGCAGTGGGCTGGAGTTGCGGCCCTGAAAGAAGCTGGAGAAGATGTTATTAGAATGAAGAACCTTTATAATGCCCGCCGCAAATTTATATTGCCCAAACTCAGGGAACTGGGGTTTGGAATTACCATGGAACCAACAGGGGCCTTCTATGTTTTGGCCAATGCTAAGGCTTTCACGAATAATTCTTTCGCTTTTGCTTTTGATATTTTAAAGAAGGCCAAAGTGGGCTGCACGCCTGGCATAGACTTTGGTTCCAATGCCGAAGGTTATATCCGTTTTTCCTACGCCAATTCTTTAGAGAATATCGCTGAAGCCATGCGTCGGCTAAAAAATTATTTAGATACACGGTAGAGAGATGGCCCCCAAGATAATTTCTGCGGAATTTGTGAAAAGTGCTACTAAACCTTCCGAGTATCCCAAGGGCAATTATCCCGAAATTGTCATGGCCGGAAAGTCCAACGTGGGTAAATCATCTTTAATCAATACCCTGGTAAATCGAAAAAACTTAGCCAGGATCAGCTCTCGCCCAGGTAAGACGCAGGTAATTAATTTTTATTTGATCAATAAGAAAATATCATTAGTAGACCTTCCGGGCTATGGATATGCTCAGGTTCCTTTGGCGGTGAGAAAGAACTGGAAGCCTATGGTAGAGAGCTATTTGCAAACCAGGAAGGAAATTCGTTTGGTAATTCTCATTTTAGATGCCCGAAGAGGCACTTCGGCCGAGGATTTAGCTTTAGTAGATTGGTTGGATTTTCATAAAATTCCTTGTGTCTTGGCTCTTACCAAGGCTGATAAACTATCGCAAATTGAAAGAGCCCGCCAGAAAAAAATAATATCCGAAATTCCACTCTTGGCTGATAGAAAGATGATATTTTTTTCAGCTATGACTGGAGAAGGAAAGGACGAATTATGGAAAATAATCCAACAATATTTGGGTTAAAGTCCCAGATCATTTATTTTTTTTCTGGAGAATATTGATTAATCTTCCCGGATAATTAGTGATGATCCCATTAACTCCCCAATTAACAAACTTCCGCAATTCTTCTTCTTCATTAACCGTGTAAACATTCACCATCATACCCAGGCCTTTGATGCGGTCGATTTTTTCTTTACTCAGAAAATCCTTGCGCAGATTTAAGACCTCAAAAGATTTTCCCTTAGTAATCTCGGCAATGAAGTTCCACTCGCGATGATAAAGAATAGCCACGTATGCCCGAGGTTCAATTTCGCGGATTTTTTCCAAAGCTAAGGGGTTAAAGGAAGAAAAGATAACATCTTTAAGCATCCCCGCTTGTTGCACTTCTTTTAAAGCCTGCTCCGCCAATTCACTTACGGAATAAAGACCATGGGATGGCGATTTGATCTCAATATTCACCAATATTTTTCCTTTCGCTAAATTGAGGACTTCAGATAGAGTGGGGATTCTTTCTCCTTTGAAATCCGGGCTAAACCAGGAACCGACGTCAAATTTTTTTAAATCAGCAAGCGTGAGCTCAGCCACACGGCCAAACCCATCGGCTGTTCTTTCCAAAGTTTCATCGTGGATAACCACTATTTGCCGATCCTTGGAAAAATGAATGTCAAATTCAATCATGTCACTGTTAGCTGCTATGGCTTTTTTGAAAGCGGCCAGAGTATTTTCCGGCGCTTCGCCAGAATAACCGCGGTGGGCAATTACCATTATGGGATATTTTGTGGGCCAAGATGGTTTTTGTTCATCTTTTAAAGTAGCACAGCTCATCTCTCCTCCTAAAATTAGAAACAATGAAATATATAAAAAAAAGGACAATAATTTTTTAGGTAGCGAAAAATTCATTTGCTTCTCCTTTAGTGAATTTCGTGCTTCTTGGAAATTTTAATAATCTTCCCTAATTTTCCACTCACTTTTATCCTCTACCCCAAGGGAGAGGAGAGAGATTTTAGGAGAGGGAGCTTATTTTTCAGTTTCCAGGAGACCATGCATGAAGTACCTTTGCATTAGAATCACGATTAAAACTGGTGGCAAAAGAGCCATCATGGCCACGGCCATAACTAAATTCCACTCAGGAAGCTGCGTTCCGGTGGGGATGGTGGAAGCAATCCCCACCACCACTACCCGCATTTTATCCGAGTTTGTTACCATCAATGGCCAAAGGTACTGATTCCAGCCATAAATAAACATGACTACAAAGAGAGCAGCGATATTAGGTCCAGAATTGGGTAGAAGGATGGACCATAAAAAGCGAAGGGGGCCGGAACCGTCCATCTTAGCTGCATCTACTAACTCATCCGGAATAGTGAGGTAAAATTGGCGAAAAAGAAAAGTGGCCGTAGCAGAGGCGATTAAAGGAATAATCAAGCCGCTATAAGTATCGATCCAGCCTAATTGACTTACTACCTGGTAAGTGGAGATGATCCGCACAGGAACGGGCAGCATTAAGGTAACAAAAATCATCCAGAAGCAGATTTGCTTTCCGCGAAAGTTAAAATAAACAATAGCAAAGGCCGAGAGGATGGAGATGACTATTTTACCGATACTGACCGACAGGGCCACAATCGCACTATTCAAGAGAAGGCGGCCCAAGTCAATGCGGTTCCAAATCTTTAGGTAATTCTGGATGAGATAACCAGAGGGCCATAATTTCTGAGGTGTCTGGGTAACCTCTTCCATACTCTGGGTGCTGATGACAAAGGCATAATAAAGAGGAAAGCAGATGGTCGCTACCGAGATTATCAAGAGCAGATGGACAAGAAAGTGTGTCCAATTCTTTTTTTTCTTGGGCGGGTGGATAATCTTTGAATTAATCAATAGAACACCTTCTTTTCCGTAAAACGGAACTGCATTACGGTTAAGAAAATAACTAAGGCCATAAGAATAACAGATTGGGCCGCAGAAAGCCCCATCCGCAGATGCACGAAGCCATCCATATAAACTTTATAAACCATAATTGTAGTGGCATCTCCCGGGCCACCCTGGGTTACGGCGTGAATGATGCCAAAGGTTTCAAAGAAGGAAAAGACCATATTCATGATGAACAGGAAAAAGGTTACAGGTGAAAGAAGCGGAAAGGTGATCCAGCGGAAAAGACGTAATCCGCTGGCCCCGTCTACACGGGCGGCCTCGATCACGGAGTCAGGGATAGTTTGCAGAGCAGCTAAGAAAAAAGCCACATTATAACCAAGGTGAGCATAGCTGGCGGCAAAAATCACTAAAAGGAGCGCGATCCATCCCTTAAGGAGCCAATTAAATTCGTAGGTAGTTATTTGGGCTAATAAGTAGCTTAGAATACCGTAGGTGGGATGAAAAATAAATAGCCAGATTATTCCTGAGACGGGTGGGGCCACGCCAAAAGTCCAAAGAATGGCCGAGCGGTAAAAAGTGAGTCCTTTTATTTTTTGATTAACTAATACGGCCAAGAAAAGGGAGAAAGCCAAGCAAGAAAAAGTTACCCCGAAAGAGAATATGAATGAATTATAAACGCTACGGTAATAATCAGCAGAGGTAAGGAGGTCCCAAAAATTTTCCAAGCCGACGAAGATCATGCGGTCGCCAAAGGGGGAAACCTTAAATATGGACAGGCGCAGGGAATCAAAAGCCGGCCAGAAAAAAAAGACCAAGACCACAAACATCTGCGGAGCTACCAGCAGATAAGGAAGCCACCGGTTTTTAAAAATACTTTTGCGCATCAGAAGCTTTATTCAGGATCGATTTGCTCCTTCCTTCCCTTTAGAAAAGGGGAGGAAGGAGGGATTATTAAGACATTTTCCGCCTGATTTATTTATATAGCGAGGCAAATTCTTTAAGCGTTTTATTGCCGGTTTTTACCGCATCATCCAGCCCCTGCTGTGGTGTTTTCTTCCCGGCAAAAATATTTTCCATTTCTGATTCGATGGTATCGCGAATGGCCACGAAGTTTCCTAAACGAATACCCTGACTGTTAGGTGTAGTTTTTCCTTTGATGATTTGGGCGAAAGCAGTCCAAAGATTAGGATTCTGGCGGAAATGATCTTCAGGAAGAGCTTTTACTGCCGCTTTGGTCAAGGGGAAATAACCGGTCACCGCATGCCACCAGGCTTGCTGCTCAGTGCTGCCGATGAATTCTAAGAATTTAGCCACTCCCTTATATTCTTCTTTTTTGTGGCCTTTCATTACCCATAAAGATGCTCCGCCGATTATGGAATTACCCTGGGGGTAGCCATCTAAACGAGGAAGATTTCCCGTACCCCAATCAAATTTAGCCGTGCGGGTCATAGTGCCAACTAAGGCCGTAGAGGCCAGTCCAATAGCGGCCTCCCCGTTGATGATCGGTTGGTCCCCTTTACTTCCCCTACCTGAATAAGTGAAAATACCTTCTTTTTGCCATCGGGTTAAAAGCTCCATAATTTGTAGGCCAAGTTTACCGTTAATCTTAAGCTGCGTAGCCATACCCGCAAAGCCATTATTGTTATTAGCAAAAGGCTGATCGTGCCAGGCATGCATATTTTCCATGAGCGTCCATGAAGGCCAAGCCACGGTGAAGCCAATTTTGGCTGCTCCTTTGGAAACAACCGCTTTAGCGCATTTTTCTATTTCGGCAAAGGTAGTTGGGGGAGTTTGCGGATCCAACCCGGCTTTTTCGAAAGCTGTTTTATTATAGTAAAGAATCGGAGTGGATGAATTGAAGGGCATAGAGTAAAGATTGCCATCTTTGGAATAGTAAGTTCTTACCACACTTAAATAATCAGCCCAATCAATCTTAATTCCTTGATCTTTCATTAACTGATAGACAGGATAAATCGCCCCAGAAGAAAGCATAGTCTGGGTGCCAACTTCAAAAACCTGCAGGATATGGGGAGGGGTTTTTGCTCGATATGCGGCAATGCCTGCGGTAAGAGTCTCGGCATAGCTACCCTTGTGGACAGGTCTAACTTCGTATTCGGCTTGGGAAGCATTAAATTTAGCAGCAATCTCGTTTACTCGCTGGCCCAGATAACCAGTCATGGCATGCCACCAAATAATTTGCGTTTTAGCCAAAGCCGTTGCGGGCAAAGTTAAAAAGCTAAAAATTGTTAAAAAAGTAATCCATTTTTTCCATCCCCTTCTCATAAGGCACCTCCGGTTTTTAAATTTATTTTAGAATTAATTAATTTGGCGAAAATGTCAAGGATTTAATTTTAGAGATGGTGAAGGTAAAAAGCAGGAAGCAAAGGGGCAAAAAAGCGAAATGTAAGGTGGAAGGCTGAAGAGTGTGAAGGGGGAAAATGAAAGGCAGGGAGCAACGAGGAGCTAACAAGATTGGTGCTGGAGTGCTGCAGTGCTGCGGTTAAAAAAGCTTAGGGCAAAGCGCATAGCGCTAAGCGTAAAGCGAAAAAAGAAAGTGCTGTGCGGGGCTGAAATTCAAAAGTAATTTACCTCCTATTTAAAACTTGGCATTTTAACAATATAAAAAATTCTAAGAATTTAATGCTTGGGAGGAGATATATTTGAAGATTCGACAAAATTGTCGAACATTACCTAATTGGCGAAATTTTTATATATTCTAATTTTTTGAAATTATTAGTCTTTTAATAAACCTATTTTTTGCTTCGACAATTTTTCCGATTTTAATTTTTAGAAGAATCGTCTGCGGGAAATAGTTATTTAAATGATCAAATGATTTCAATTAGTTATAAATATGATTAGTTATTAACGTTTTGGCATAAAGGTTGCTATAAAAAATAAATGCGTTAAGCAAATTAAACAATTTAGAAAAGAAAGGGGATAGCTATGAAAAAGTTGATTTTAACTGTTTTGGCCATAACTATTTTGGCTACTTCAGGTTTAGCATTTGCTCAAGGATGGGGAAGAGGAGCAGGTATGGGGTATGGGCCTGGTGCATGGATAGCCGCTGGCCCATATGCTTCTGGTTATTTTCCAGGTGCTTGGGCAGTAAATCTCAATTTGACCGCGGAACAATTGCAAAAAATGCAAGCCTTACGCGAGGCATTTTGGAAAGAGATTACCCCTTGGCAAAACGAGCTATTTAGCAAACGTTTAGAATTGCGGTCTTTATGGCTGCAACCCAATCCGGACCAAAATAAGATTTTAGCGAAGCAAAGAGAGATTAATGCTTTAATAGAAAAGATTCAGGAGAAAACCACTAAACATCGTTTAGAGATGCGTCAAATATTAACCCCAGAGCAACAAGCAAAATTGGGAGCAGCATTTGGTTGGTTCGGACCTGGAGCTGGCTTTGGGAGAAAAGGTGGATTCGGACTTGGGCGCGGAATGGGCTATGGCCCTTGCTTTTGGTAAAATGTAATTAAATAAATGGAAGAAAAGGGGAGGGGAACCTCCCCTTTTTTATATTTCCGAAGCCCTTGGTGATATGTTATATTTCTATTGAATTAATGCTCAAATTTTCTTATATTTTTAAACCTTCCCCATGAGAAATTTGATGGAGGGGATAAAAATAACTTGGAGGAAAAATACATGTTTAACGAAGAAGAAATTGCTAACAAACTTAAAGAAGCGGCTCAAGATGGGAAGATAACATGTGCGGTAGCCCAAAAAATTGCCATAGAAAATAAAATACCCATGAAAAAAGTAGGAGATTTACTCAACAAATTGAAGATCAAGATCATTCAATGCCAGTTAGGCTGCTTTTAGATATGGCAGCTCTTTTATTTTGCCAAAAAATTTAGGCTATGAGGATAGGAAAGATTTTCATATTTTCGGTCTTACTTTTTTTACTCCCTTCCTTTTCTTTAGCGCAAGGACCGCCGGAAAAGATGAAGACCACCCCCTCTGGGCCTATGGGAAGAGACTTACCTGGCCCCAAAGGAAGAATGGGCCACATGCCTGAACATTGGCACCATCTTCTCCAGCAATTGAATCTTAACCCTGAGCAAAGAATCCGCCTGCAAGAATTGCGGGAAGCATACTTGCGCGACACTTTGGTTTGGCGGAATGAATTAATAATTAAAAGATTTGATCTGCGAGATCTGATGCGAAATCCTCAGGCAGAAACTGCGCAAATTCTGGCCAAACAACGGGAGATTTCCCAATTGGAAGCAAAGATCCAAGAAAGGACAATTCTTTATCAACTGGAAATCAGAGGGGTGCTTACTGCCGAACAGCAAAAGCTCTTGCCGCCTGAGTTCTTTCTTCAACCACCTCCCGGGCAGCGAATGAGGCAATGGCGAGGGGGATTCAATAGGTAGTGGAAAAATTGGTAAAGGGGAAAAGTTGGTTTTTTCGGCCAGTTACCCTGTTAACGATATGGATTCTTTTAGCTTTATTGGTCATTTTCAACGGTCTGTATGAAGCTAAAAGAGCTAAAGACAATCTTTATGGCTTGCTCTTCGATGAGGGATCAGCCTTAATTTCCGGGTTAGAAAAAAGTATTCAAAGTAGCTTTTCTTCTTTGCATGCCATTGAAGCCTACCCCGAGATTTCTTCTTTTTTTACTCCTCCTAATTTTTGGTCTTTGGATGAAGCAGTGGTAGATCTTATTCTGGAAAAGGCCTTCCGCGTTGACCAAGAATTGGGGACAGAATTGCCAGCAAAGAATAAGCTAAGAGAAATAGCTGAAAAAGAACATTTTTCTTCTCTGCTTATTATTTTTGGTCAAGAAGAAATATCCCCACCACATTTTTGCCTGCCCCTCTTAGAGGGAAAATCTCTTTATGCTATCGAACGTAAAGAAAAAGCCGAAACAGGACAAGTGGAAAGCCTTTCTTTAGCCGTGGCTCGCAAAGCCGGGAAGGGTGTTTTGCTTATTCATATAAACCAAGATGATCTGCGCTTTTATCGGCGTCGAGTTATTTTGCAAGGAGTGATCGAGGAATGGGGTGGAAATGTGGGCATTAAATATATTTCTTTCCAAGGGGAAGATTTTCTGATATGGGCCAATACCAATCCGGCCCAAATAGGCCAAAAAGAGGCCGACCCTTTTGTTAAAAGTTTATTTCAAAAAGGGCGGGGAAAACTTGAAGTCGATAATCAAAGAAAACCGGGTATCTTCGAAGTAGCCAAAGTAATAGAAGTTGAAGAAGGAAATAGGATCGCTTTAAGAATAGGTTTGCATACAGAAAAGGTTGAGGAAATAATAGCTGCTGACCGGCGAAATATATTTCTTTTTAGTCTATTCCTTTTGGTCTTTGGGGGTTTAGGTATAACTATCATTTACCGTCTGGAAAACCGCCATCTGGCTAAATTAAAGGAGTTAGAAGATAAAATTCATCAATCGGAGAAATTATCCTCTTTGGCCAATTTGGCTGCGGCCGTGGCTCACGAGATTCGCAATCCTTTGAATGCCATAAGTATGGCCATTCAGCGCTTGCAGCGGGAATTTCTTCCGGCCGCAGGCTCCGAAAAAGAAGAATATCTTCGCTTTACTGATGTGCTGCGAGGAGAAGTGCAGCGGGTAAATGAAATTATAGAACAATTCTTATTTTTTGCCCGGCCGGCTAAGTTGCAATTAAGCCAAGTTCAGATAACAGAGATTTTACGAGATTTAGTTTTGCTTATTCAAGAGACTGCCGAACAGCAAAAAATAAAAATAGAGGAAGAAATTGCTCCTCATCTGCCGCCCTTGAAAGTCGACCGCCAGCGCTTGCAGGAAGCCCTGCTGAATTTAGCTAATAATGCCCTGCAGGCCATGCCAGAAGGGGGAAATTTAAAATTAGCAGCTAAATTTTCAGGGGATAAAGAAATTTTGATCGAGGTAGCTGATTCAGGACCGGGCATCCCCCCAGAAAACTTACGTCGTATTTTCGATTATTATTTTACTACTAAAGACAAAGGCATGGGCTTGGGATTACCTTTGGCGCATAAAATAATCAAAGAACATGGGGGAAGAATCGAAGTTATCAGTCAGGTGGGGCGGGGGACAATTTTTCAAGTTTTTCTGCCTCCGCAGGAAGAGGGGTAAAGATGGAAATATTAATAGTAGATGATGAACGAGTCCAGGGCGAGATGTTGGCTGGTTTCTTAAGCAAACAGGGTTATCGTTGTGATATCGCGGAAAATGGACGGATAGCCTTAGAAAAGTTTAAAAATGGAAATTTTGACTTAGTGCTCACTGACCAACGTATGCCCGAGATGGAAGGTTTGCAGCTCTTAAAAGAAATAAAAAGGTTAAATCCGGAGACGGTGGTGGTCATCATGACCGCCTTCGGCAGCGTTAGCTCGGCTGTAGCCGCTATGAAAGAAGGAGCTTACGACTATTTAACCAAACCTATCGACCTTGATGAACTTTTAATTTTGATTCAAAGGATAGAAAAAGAAATAAAATTAAGTCGCGAGAACCGCTTATTGCGGGAGCAGTTGCGCGAAAAATTTAAAGTTGATTTTATAGTTTCTAACAGCCGACCAATGGAAGAAGCATTAAACTTAGTGGGGCGCGTAGCAGCCAGTCAAGCCACCATCCTGATTTTGGGCGAGAGTGGTACGGGGAAAGAGCTGATAGCGCGGGCGATTCATTACGCCAGTCCCCGGGCAGACAAGCCATTTATAAAGGTTAATTGTGCGGCTCTTCCCGAAACTCTTTTGGAGAGCGAACTATTCGGCCATGAAAAAGGGGCTTTTACCGGCGCCGTTACCCGGCGCATCGGACGTTTTGAACAGGCGGATCAAGGGTCAATTTTTCTCGACGAGATCGGGGACCTTTCTCTGCCCTTGCAGCTGAAGCTCTTGCGCGTCTTGCAAGAGAAAGAGTTCGAACGTGTGGGTAGCAATCAGACTATCAAGGTGGACGTGCGGGTCATTGCGGCCACGAATCGCAATTTGGAAGAGGCTATTAAAAAAGGAACTTTTCGCGAAGATCTTTATTACCGGCTAAACGTGGTCACTATAACCCTTCCTCCTCTGCGCGCCAGGAGAGAAGATATTCCTTTGCTCATTGAACACTTTCTAAAAAAATATAGCGGGCAAAATAAAAAAGAGGTTGTCGGCTTGACCAAGGAAGCCCAAGATCTTCTCCTGAAATATGATTATCCAGGGAATGTCCGGGAACTGGAAAATATTATCGAGCGGGCCGTTGTTTTATGCCCGGGGAAGATCATCACGGTTAATGAGCTCCCCTTAAATATTCGCGAATTTAATATGGAAGGATTTTATGAAGAAGGGAAAGAAGGTCGGAGTTTGCCCAAAATCTTAGAAGAGATTGAACGGCAAATGATCCTGAAGGCCTTAAAAAATAATGAGGGAGTACAGACCAAAGCTGCAGCGGAATTAGGAATAAACGAACGCGTCTTGCGTTATAAAATGAAAAAGTATGGGTTAAATTAATAACAAAGTTTTTATTTGAAATTACATATGTATAAAGCTAATTTTTTCATCTAAACTATAAATAAATTCTATCAGAAGGCGGCAAGTGGATTCCAAGTCTTGAAGAGATAGAACTTCCGTGGGCGTGTGCATGTAACGCAAAGGTACGCTCACCAATCCGGTAGCCACTCCTTTGCGCGAAAGCTGAATCACATTAGCATCTGTCCCCGTTGCCCGCGGAGCTCCGAAAATCTGAAAAGGTATTTTATTTTGGCCAGCTGCCTTAATTAAAAGATCATAAACTACAGGATTAATATTAGCTCCCCGGGCGATGATTGGCCCGGCCCCTAATTTGTATTCCCCCACACGCTTTTTATCAGCTTCGGGATAGTCGCTGGCATGACCCACTTCCACGGCAATCCCGACATCAGGCTGAATTTGATAAGCACTAGTCGTGGCGCCGCGCAAGCCAAGTTCTTCCTGCACAGTAGAAACACCGTATATAGTGCATTTGGGCCGTTCTTTCCTTTCGCCGATTAAACGCAAAACTTCAGCTACCACGAAGCTACCCACCTTATCGTCGAAGCCCCGGGAGACAATACGGTCGCCAAGAAGTTTTTCGACGCCCCCGGCAAAGGTAATCGGGTCTCCGATTTTTACCAACCTGGAGGCCTCATTTTTATTTTTAGCGCCAATGTCGATGAATTGATTATGTATAGGGACTATTTTATCGCGATCCTTTTGATCTATTAAATGGATTGGTTTGCGACCGATTACTCCGGTGATCGCTCCTTTTTTTGTATGTACCCACACTCTTTTGCCGGGGAGAAGGTGCTCATCTATTCCGCCAATGGCCGAAAAGTAGAGAAATCCATTTTCATCTATATATTTCACCATGAAACCTACTTCATCACAATGACCCGCCAGCATGACCACGGGTTTTCCGGCGCCTTGGCCTTTGATTAAACCAAAAGTATTTCCTAAAACATCGGTCTTTAACTCATCGACATTGCTCTTAA
>JBNAWB010000072.1:0-15811 GCA_049699975.1 Thermodesulfobacteriota bacterium | reverse complement strand
GGGATATGGTCATGAAGGATTAGCCGACCATTTCGCAAATTTTCGCCTCGCCTGAAGGCGAGGGGTTTCCACCATCCCCGATGGGGACATTGAATTTTTTATGCAGAAAAATAATACGCTGCCAGCTCCTTTCTTTTATGGATGGTACATCGCCTTAGTGGGTACCACAGCCTATGCTTTAGGTTACGGGGCCCGTTACTCTTTTTCAGTCATCTTCCCCTCCCTTTTACAAGAATTTAAATGGCCGCGAGACATTACCGCCTCCATGCTTTCCATTCATATTCTGGCCTACGGGTTGGCTGCGCCACTCACCGGTTATTTTGTAGATCGCAGTGGCCCACGTAAAACTATGGTTACCGGCGTTTTGCTTTTATCTCTTGGGCTAATCCTCTCCTGTTGGGGAAGGGAATTATGGCATTTTTGGATGAGTTTTGGTCTCCTTTCCGGCATGGGCCTTTGTCTCATGGGTTCAGTTCCTTTTACGACGGTAATTCGCAATTGGTTTGAAAAGAAAAGGGGCTTAGCTCTTTCTCTTATCTTCGCTGGTTCCGGAGGCGCTTTTGCTTGCTATCCAGTAATTGCTTGGTTAATTGAGCGCACGGGGTGGCGCAACACCTTTCTTATCGAAGGAATTTTTCTAGCCGGCATAATGATGCCCTTAATTATATTCATTGTGCGCTATCATCCTCAAGACTTAGGCCTGGCCCAAGATGGAGGGGCAGGCGAGCTCAATGCCTCATCTTCCCGCACCAAAATGTTAATCATTGATGAAGCCTGGGCAGCTCAAGATTGGACTCTTGCCCAAGCCATTAAAACCAAGCGTTTCTGGTTATTGGCTTTGACCACTTTTTCTCTTTGGGGAATAATGCAGCATATCCTCATTGCCCATCAAATCGCGTTTGCTATTGATATAGGATTCTCTAAGATCTATGCCTCCTCAATATTATCGTTATCAGGAGTGGTATATGCTTTTGGATCAATGGCTGGTTTAATTTCGGACCGCATTGGCAGAGAACTCACTATAACGGTGGCGACCTTTATTGGCATTTCAGGGATTATCGTCTTGGCTATGATGAACGATAATAATCATCCTTGGATGTTATATTATTACTCCATCACCATGGGTATAGCTAATGGACTTAGTGGCCCGACTATCGCTGCCTCCATAACGGACATATTTCAAGGTCCCCGAGTTGGTTCAACCATCGGGGCAATCTGGTTGGGATTTGCTTTAGGAGGAGCTATTGGACCCTGGTTAGGGGGGTGGATTTTTGAAATCACAGGTAATTATTTTTCGGCATTTATGGTAGCCATCGCCCTCTTCTTCATTGCCTGCTTGGCTATTTGGCTGGCCGGCCCCAGAAAAATAAGAAAAATTATTTCTGAATGATAAATATCCTTCCACCTATCCAATTTTATATAGAATGCTTTAGGATTTTATTTTCTTAAAAACATCCGCTAAGGTACCTAAAGAACCTGGTTTATCCGGGCTGAGAAATTTCTGATATTCTTCCCGGGCCGCTTTTTCCTGCCAAGATTTCTGCGAAAGGAGAATTTTCCCTTGCTCGTCAATTTCTTTTATCTCTACTGGCATTTCTTTACCCGGCGAGAATTTCTTTTTTAAGTCCGTTCGTTCACTTTCCATAATTTCCTCCCAGGGGAGAAAACCTTTTACTTCCCTTCCCAATTGCGGCAATTTGATAAATAGACCATATCGTTTAGCATCTTCGATTATGCCCGTAAGCACCTGGCCAACCTCTAAACGAGCATTAGGAGAATGATCGCGGAAAGCAGCGTCCCGAATGGAAAGAGATATACGTTTTTTTTCTTCGTCAATTTTTAAAACTAAGACATCCACTTTGTCGCCTTCTTTTAATAATCTGTTGGGATGCGGGATTTTTTGATAGCTTATTTCAGAGATATGAACTAACCCTTCTAATCCAGGAGCAAGTTCCACAAAGGCACCAAAGTCTGTAAGGCGAGATACCTTCCCCGAGATTACATCTCCTTCCTTAAAATTTAATCCCTTTTCCCATATTTCTGGCTCCAAAGCCTTTAAAGAAAGAGAGATTTTGGGCTGGCCATTTTTGTCTTTTTCTACCTTGAGTACTTTTACTTTAACCACTTGTCCTAATTCTAAAACTTCGGCAGGGTCTTTAATGCGGACATGGCTTATCTCCGAAAGATGCACCATCCCTTCTACTCCGCCCAAATCAACGAAGGCCCCGAAATTGGTCAATTTTATTATTTTACCCTCTAACTCCATATCGGGTTGAAGACGAGAAATAATTTCCTGGGCTTTTTTCTCTTGTTCTTCTTGAAGGAGACTGCGGCGAGAGACCAGGATATTCTTTCCCTTCCCTTTCATTTCGATAAGGCGAAATTTATAACGGGCACCGATATGTTCCTCGGGCTTTGCACAATATTTCAAATCAATTTGGCTGAGGGGGCAAAAAGCGCGTAAACCCGAAATCTCCACTTCGAACCCGCCTTTTATTAGAGCTGCTACTCTTCCTTCTACAGGGACCTGATTCTGCTGCGCTTCCCGAAGCAATTCCCAGGCTTGAGCGCCGTGAACTTTTAAACCCTTACTTAAATAAATTCCTCCTTTGAGCGAAGCAACTCGGAGCTCCACTTTATCCCCTTCTTTGATATTTATCTTTCCTTCTTCGTCTTTGAACTCAGCCAAATCCACTAATCCCTCGCTCTTGCCGCCTAAATCTACAAATACCATATCTTTGCTGATTTTTATAATTACACCGGAAACAATCTCTCCGGGAGAAAGTTTTCTATCCCCTATTTTTTCACTTTGGGCTAAGAGTTCAGCAAAACTTTGCTCTTCTCTTTCCATTTCTTCAGCCATTTTATTTTCCTCTAATATGATTTTTAATATAGAATAACACACGCTTTGAGAAAACTGAACCAAAAACGGGGGCACTCATGATTTATTTCTGATGGGTGAGGTTATTATCCACCGCAGAGAACGCCAAGAGCACAGAGAAATTTTAAAATATATATGCCTCATAGGGCACCGAGGCCACAGAGATAAATAATTTTAATTTCCTTCTTTCCTCCCCTTAAGGTAAGGGCAGGCTAGGTGGGGTTATTAGTCACCGCGGAGCCCGCAAAGAATACAGCGGTAAATAAATTTTTTATAAAAATTTTATGCAGTTTTTTTCTCTGTGTGCTCTGCACGCTCTGGGAGAGTTGATCTTTACTAAAAATTCTTGCCAAATTACCTTTATTTTAGTAGTTTAAAAAATTGGAAAATTGATTACTTATTAAATTGCCAAGGTCAGGAGAAATTTAAGATATATGTCCCAAATAGAAAATCATTTTTTAGAAAAATTTTTATTTCCGGAGAGCGTAGCCATTGTAGGCGCCTCGCGCAATCCATGGCGCATTAATTATCACCTCGTAGCCAACTTGGTTAATTTAGGCTACCAAGGAAAAATTTTTCCAGTCAACCCCGAAGCCAAAGAAATCTTGGGCCTGCCAGCCTATCCCTCTTTAAAAAGCATAACCGAGCCCATTGATTTGGCTGTAATTGCGGTTTCCCATAACCTTACTTTACCTATCCTCCAAGAGGCTTTGGCCCAGGGAATCAAAAGACTAACGGTGGTTGCTGGCGGATTCTCGGAAACAGGTCCAGAAGGGCGCCAAGTGCAAAAAGAGATGGCCGATCTGGTCAAGAGTAATGGGGCGCGGGCGATTGGGCCCAATGCCTTGAGTCCGATCAATACGGCCATTAATTTTGCCATAAGTTTCCATCCCCTTAGGATGATGAAAAAGGGTGGTCTCTCTTTAATTTTCCAATCCGGACTATATGAGCCGCGCCTCGATTGGCTTTTTACGGATTTTAATCTCCACCTTAATAAGCTGATAGATCTGGGCAATAAAATGGATATAAACGAAGTAGAAGTCCTGGGTTATTTAATTCAAGACCCGACGACCAAAGTAATCGGCATCCATTTAGAAAGCATCGAAGGTCATGGCCGGAAATTCTGGAATCTTTTGAAAGAAGGAGCGAAAAATAAACACCTAGTTATCTTAAAGTCAGGACGGACGGAGGCCGGCGCTAAAGCAGCGGCTTCCCATACAGGCGTCATTGTCCAGGGAAACGATTACATTTTTGATGCGGCTTTGCGCCAAGCTGGGGCCATTCGCGCCCAAAATATTGAAGAATTTTTTGATCTGACTAAAGCCTTAGAGCGTTTTGGTTCTCTCCTCATGAAGGGAAACCGCTTAGCCATTGGCACACTTCCTGGAGGCGAGGCCGTGGTGGTCACGGATATTTGTCACCTGGAAGGATTTACTTTGGCTCCTTTAGAAAAAGAGACTATTCAAAAATTAAAAGCTATCTTCCCCCCTTGGGATATAGCTGGTAATCCTTTTGATTTGGGAGTTACTTTGCAATTTCACGACCCTTTGAAAGTTTACCCCACCCTACTGGAGGCCTTCTTAACGGATAAGAATGTTGATGCTATCGCGCTCCAACTTCCCCCGCGGGTAACCGAATTACCCCGCGATTATTTCCAAAAATTTATTCAGGATTTCCGCGGCCAGAAACCTGTTGCTCTATGGATGGCCGGTGTTTACCCGGGAAGATCAGAATCTTTAACTTGGCTGGAGAATAAAGGTCTGCCTGTTTTTCCCTCTCCGGAGAAAGCTTTAAAGGCTCTTTCTGCTCTGTATCGTTCAAGCAAATTTAAAACGCGCATCTATTGATCGAGCACTTGGCGAACTTTTTGGGCCAGAGCTTCCATAGAAAAAGGCTTTTGCATAAAATTCATCCCTGCTTCCAGAACCCCATACCGAATCATGGCATCATCTGTATAACCGGACATGTATAAAACTTTCATCTCTGGTTGCCAGCTTAAAAGCTTTTCCGCCAATTCTCGGCCGCTCATGCCAGGCATGACCACATCAGTTAGTAAAAGGCTTATCTTCCCCTCATGATTGGCGCAGGCAGCAAACGCTTCTTCCCCGTTTTCGGCCTCCATTACTTTGTATCCTTGTTTATGTAAAATTTGCACTATTAAGCTGCGCACGTCTTTTTCATCTTCCACGACCAGGATAGTCTCTTTGCCCTGCGGTAATTCTGCAGGTCCGGTATGCTCTTTTTCTAACTCCTCCTCCACTCGCGGAAGGTATATTTTAAAGGTGGCCCCCATTCCTGGCTCGCTGTAAACATAAATATATCCCCCACTCTGTTTTACTATTCCATAAACTGTGGATAAACCCAACCCTGTTCCCTTTCCTTTCTCTTTGGTGGTAAAGAATGGCTCAAAGATCCTGCGCCTAACTTCCGCTGTCATCCCCACGCCTGTATCACTTACCATTAAGCGAATATAATCTCCAGGATTTACGCCCACGTGGCCATTTACATAGCCTTCATCCAAGTGCACATTGGCTGTTTCAATGGTTAATCTCCCTCCTCTGGGCATAGCATCCCGCGCATTTACAGCTAAGTTGATTATTACTTGCTCCATTTGTCCGGGATCTACCCGCACGCGCCCTAAGTCTCCAGCCAAGTTATTTACCAATTCTATATCTTCCCCAATAACTCGTCTAAGCATTTTGTCCATTTCTCTTATGAGATTATTTAAATCGATTACTTTCATCTCCATTACTTGCCGCCGACTAAAGGCTAAAAGCTGCCGGGTCAAGTTTGCTGATTGCTCCGTAGCCCGATTAATCATTTCAAACTTTTCTTTCAGAGGATCAGTTTCTTTTAAATCTACTAAGGCTAATTGGCTACACGTTCTAATCAGGGTTAAGGCATTGTTGAAGTCGTGGGCGATTCCTCCGGCCAACTGGCCGATGGCTTCCATCTTCTGGGCTTGCCGCAATTGTTCTTGCAGTTCCACCATTTCTTTCTCAGCCTTTTTCCGTTCCGTTATATCCCGCACTATTCCCCGGAAACCGATTGGCTGCCCAGAATTATTTCTAATCAAAGAAACGGAAAGCTCCACATTTCTTTTCATTCCATCTTTGCTAATGATTTCTGCTTCAAACTGTTTGGCTGGCTGCCCTGTTCTATAAACCTTGTTAAAAATCTGATAAATTTTCCGCGCATTTTCTTCATCTGTATATTGGCGATTATTTAGCCCCACCATCTCCTCTTTCCTATAACCCAACATTTGGCTCAAGGAGTCATTAAAGAAGGTAAAATTACCTGCCAAATCTACTTCGTAATATCCATCCTCAATATTAGCCAGGATGCTGCGGTAGCGCTCCTCGGACTGCCGTAAAGCTTCTTGAGATTTTTTTAAATCTTCAAAAAGGAGCGAATTGGCAATGGCCCCAGCAATTTGATTCCCCACTCTTTCAGCTAACCTTAAATCATTCGCCGAATAAGCGTTTGCTCTTTTATTAAAGAATCCTAAGATACCTATTATTTTATCTTGAGAAGTCAAGGGCACCAAGATCAAAGATTGGATCCCGGCCTCTGTAAATGAGGCCAGGGCCGGAAAACGATCGGGAATTTCCGCCAAAGATTCTCCTTGGATAAAAAGGGCAGAACGTTTCTGCAGGATATAGGCTGCGGCAGTTCCTTCTTCAATGGGCAACGAATCCCCTACCGTCCGTCCTGGAACCTGTATACCCACGCTGTAGCGAAAATAGACTTTATTCTCTTTTTCATTAATAATCGAAACTATTAGCCCATCGAAAGGAATGAGCTTTTGCACCTCATTAGCAAAGTTTTCGTAAACCTCTTCAATTTTCAGAGTAGAACTTATAATGCGCGCAATTTCCGCCAGAATATTATTTTCCCTCGCTAAAAGGCGAACTTCTTCTTCCTTCTTCTTTAAAACCGCTTCGGTCTTTTTCCTCTCCGTTATATCGGTAGTAATACCAACTATTCCGCCCAAGGAACCGTCGGCTTTATAAAAAACTGCCTTGTGGAAGACCACATCTCTTTCCTGGCCATCGGCTCTTATTATTTTAGCTTCGTAAATTTGCGTTCCTCCATTTTGCAATAATTCTTCATCTTTTTGTCGATAAATATCTGCTAAGTTTCGAGGAGCTATTTCATGAACTGTCTTTCCTATTATCTCTTCAGGCTGCAGGCCATAGATCTCACTCCAAACTCTATTACATCCCAAATATTTACCTTGGCTATCTTTATAAAAAATGGGACTGGGGATTGTATCTAATAGTACGCGCAAAAAACTTAACTGCTCTTTAATCTTTATTTCCGCCTCTTCATGCCTCCTGAAAAGCAGCGCATTGGCAATGGCGCCGGCTATCTGATTACTTACTCTTTGGGCTACTTTAAGATCTTCTTCTGTGTAGGCATTAGGCTTAGTTGATTGAACGTTTAAAACACCTATCACTTCATTCTGGCAAAAAAGCGGAGTCATCATTAGCGATTTAAATCCCGCCGCAAATGCCGGAGCAAGACCTGGGAAACGCTGCGCGATTTCTTGGCGATTATCCTCGTTGACTAACAAAGGCGATTTAGTATGGAAAATTTCTAAGGTCGCTGTACCTTGGAGAGATATCACAGCTTTGGGCAAACGTTCAGGTACCGCCGGCCCCCAGACATAAGGAATGAAAAAGGTTTGGTTCTCAGGATTAATGATGTTAATGGCTAAGCGGTCAAAATCAATTAAATAACGCACTAATTCTACAAAATGCCCATAAACTTCCTCTATATCCAGCGTCGAACTAATGACCTGGCCAATCTCGGCCATGATTTCATTTTCGCGGGTTAATTTTTCTAACTCTTCTTGGAATTTTTCTATTCTCTCGCTAATGGTAGGGCTTTTTAGAAGCCTACTCCCAAACATGGATTTCTTATTCATTAATTCTCTTGGAATATCAATAAGTTGCCTATATTTTTCCCTCATTGTAGATCAGCTCTTTAAAAACTTACCACAACCATAAAAATAATCGGCAGATCAAAGTTAATTCTTGAATTTCAAAAATTTATTTCCGCATTAACCTAACATCTCGATAATTGTTCAAATCGTCCTAATCCAAGAGATTATTGCGGAGCAAAGAAAAATTTTTAAATTATACGGCAAGGGACAAGCCCTTGCCCTACAATTTCCCCTCTCCACTTGGCCAAGGGAGCTGGAAGGATTAAATAGTTTTATTCCGTTGGGAAAGATTAAAGGTAGGAAATTTATCTTTTTAAGTAATCAATTAGCCATTTTTCTTAAAAATAATGATAGACGGTTTTGGTCTTCAGGAGAAATTTCTAAGAATTGCACACCGGTACGATATTCCTCATCTTTTTCTCCTCTGTTCGTCCATACTACTCGCGAAAGGGTCTCGATCGCATTCATTTCCGGTCCGAAAGAGAAAAAAAGTTTAATCTTCAATAATTCTCCCACTTCCAACTTTTCGGAAAGAGTTACCATTAGGCCGCCTTCACTGGCATTGATGGTATATCCGGCTTGCTGAGTATCACCCTTTAATCGGTAATATTCTACGGGCAAATTTAGTAGAAAGCGCGGATGCTTTCTCTCTTCAAACCTGGCCACCCCGGTCCGCCTTCTAATCTCGCCGGCGTTCATTTTATCACCCTCCTCTTGGCCTTGCTTAAGTTAATCCAATGCTTTTTTGATTAAGCGCGCCCATTCCCGATCAACTGTCTCCTGAATGGTATGCACTTCATCATCAGTAAGGTGAGCGAAGCGACCCTGCAAACGGAGGTATTCATCTACCGGTAAGTTTTTAGGGTCTATGTTAATATTATACCTTTCTCCCCCCTCTACTTCATAAAGAGGAAAAACTTTGGTATGCACAGCCAAACGCGCTATCTTAATAGCTAAAGATGAGGGGGCCCTCCATCCTGTGGGACAAGGGGAAAAAATATGGATAAACTTTGTGCCCCGCATTGCTTTGGCCTTGCGGATTTTCGCTATCATATCCTCGGGGAAGGCTACTGAGCAAGTGGCGGCATAAGGAATACGGTGGGCAGCCATAATCTCCATAATATTCTTTTTGGGTTGCCCTTTGGGATGATTCACTGGCGTAGTAGTTGTCCACGTCCCCCAAGGAGTTGCTGAGCTTCTTTGAATCCCCGTATTCATATAAGCTTCATTATCATAGCAAAAATAAATAATATCGTCATTTCTTTCTGCTGCCCCTGACAAAGCCTGGATACCAATGTCAAAAGTCCCGCCATCTCCTACCCAAGCTGCTACCGTGGTCTCCGTATCTCCTCTTATCTCTAAACCAGCTTTAACCCCCGAAGCTGTAGATGCTCCTGTCTCAAAGGCTGTATGAATCATGGGTACTTTTACAGCCGCATAGGGAAAAGCGCCGCCGATAATAGACCAGCAGCAGGCGGGCAAGATAAGAATAGTGTTTTCCCCTAAGGCTTTTAAAGTATAGCGCATGGCCAAAGTGGCGCCACAGCCGGCGCAGGCCAAATGACCAGAATACATTAATTCTTTTTCTTCAATCATCCACAACTCCTTTCCCGCGCAAACCCACCCAAAGACTTTCGACCGGAGGTTGGGCAAGCTGGCTGGTACGATGAAGCACCTCTTTTATCGCCGGCAAGGTTACATCTCTCCCTCCTAAACCGGCAATATAACTATATACCATAGGATGGTTCTCCCAATTGGCCAAAGCCGCCCGCATCTCCTGAGCAAAAATTCCTCCTATTCCTGCGGAAAGATTTCGGTCAAGGACGGCTAACTTTTCGGCATTTTTTACGATTTCTTTAATTTCTTCTTTAGGAAACGGCCGAAAGAGACGCAGCTTCAATAAACCAACTTTGTGACCTTCCTGGCGCAGTTCATCAATGGCCACCCGAGCCGTGCTGGTCACTGACCCAGCCGTGATTAAAATCACTTCCGCATCTTCACAATAGTAAGGTTCGATCAATCCATATTGGCGGTTGAGAAGGCGGCCAAACTCTTCGTCGACCTGGCGGCAGACTTCTTTGCTGGCCAACATGGCCTGATGCATTTTATAGCGGAATTCCATGAAATAATCCGGGGTGGCTACGCAGCTGAAAGTGCGCGGGTCTTGGGGATCTAATCGCCATTGCGGTCGATAGGGGGGCAAAAAGAAATCGATCACTTCCTGTTCGGGGATATCGACTGGCTCAGCCGTATGAGAAAGGATAAAAGCATCGAGCACTAACATAACTGGCAAATATACCCTCTCCGCTATTTTGAAAGCCTGGATGACCGTATCCAGCACTTCCTGGTTACTTTCGCAGTAGATCTGCAGCCAACCAGTATCCCTTTGAGCTAAGCTATCACTCTGTTCTCCCCAAATATTAAACGGGGATCCTAAAGCTCGGCTCACATTAGCCATGACAATGGGTAGTCTGGCCCCGCTGGCCCAGTGTAACATTTCATGCATCAAAGCCAACCCTTGCGAAGAAGTGGCCGTAAAGGTACGCACTCCCGTTGCCGCAGCTCCTATACAACAAGCCATGGCCGAGTGTTCTGACTCAACGGGAATGAATTTGGCGTTCAGTCGGCCGTCGGCACAAAGCACGGAAAGCTCTTCAACGATCGTCGTCTGGGGCGTAATGGGATAGGCAGATATTACCTCAGCCCGGGCCAACATGACTCCCCAAGAAACAGCGTGGTTTCCCACCATGATTTTCTTCATCTTCCTTCTTCCTCCATGACTAAGGCATGGCGCGGACACTCGGCTACGCAGATGCCGCAGCCTTTGCAGTAATCATAATCAATTATATTCTGGCCAGTTTGGGCATCCTTGCGGATGGCCACATCAGGGCAGAAGATGTAACAATTATCGCATAAATTGCATACCCCACAGTTAAAGCATCTAAGGGCCTCACTAAGGGCGGTTTCTTCGCTAAACCCCAAATTAACTTCGGCAAAAGAACCAATCCGCTGCTGCACTTTGAGTTTGGGCATTTTGCTGCGCTTTTGGAAGGTAAAATAATCAAGGTTTAAATCCCGCAGGCGCACAGTCTTGTTGCTGATGGGCTCTCGGTCTTTTTCTTCTTGCCTATAGCGCCTCATGGACAAACTGCCTTTTTCCCCTAAGCGCAGATCATCTATAAGCCCTTCCCATTTTTTATTCTTTAAAAAGCAATCAATAAAGATGGCTGCCCTCTTTCCTGCTCCAACAGCGTGGGCCACGGTACGCGGTTGCGCCGTAATATCCCCTCCGGCAAAAACTTTTTTAAGCTTCGTCCCGCCTCTTTCATCGATGATAATCAATCCATCTTTAATACCCAAGTTTTTGGGTAACCCCTGCAGCTCAGCTTCTTCGCCAATCGCCCGAATTACTTGATCCACCGCGATGGAAAAGTTTGACCCCTTGATTTCCATTGGCCGACGCCGACCATCTTCGTCTGGCGGGCCCAGACGATTCTTCACACACTCCAGTCTGTTGACCTTTCCATTCTCGCCCCAGATACGCACCGGAGAAACTAAGTAGGAAATCTCCACTCCTTCTTCTTCGGCTTCCTGCACCTCGCTGGCCCAAGCCGGCATCTCTTCTTGGGTGCGCCGGTAAAGAATAATCGGCTTGGCTCCCAGGCGCAAAGCTGAACGGGCGGCATCAATTGCAGTATTGCCCCCGCCAATGATGGCCACCCTTTTGCCCATAGCTATCTTTTTCCCCAAGCTGATTTCCCGCAAAAAATCCAAGCCACTCATGACTCCTGGTAAATCTTCTCCCGGAATATCTAACTTTTTGCTCTTATGATTTCCCATAGCCAAGTAGATGGCTTCGTATTTTTGCAAATCTTCCCAGGACAGATCATTCCCTAAACGACAATTCATCTCCACTTTCACGCCCAGCTCAAGAATTTGATCAATTTCTTCTTCCAAAGCCTTCTTGGGCAGACGATATTCAGGAATACCCACCCGGAGCATGCCCCCCAATACGGGCAAGGCTTCATAAATAGTTACTTCATATCCCAAGCGGGCTAAATGGTAGGCACAAGTTAGACCGCTGGGACCAGAGCCTACGACTGCTACTTTCTTTTTGGTCTTCCCCTCCTCTATTCTCTTCTTCACCCTCCATCCTTGCTTCGCCGCCGTATCAGCCAGGAAACGCTCCAGGGCATTGATAGAGACTGGTTCATCAAATTCCCCGCGGTTACAAGCTGATTCGCATGGGTGAAAACACACGCGTCCGCAGACGCCTACCAAAGGATTCTCTTCTTTAAACAACTCCCAGGCTTCCTGGTATTTACCTTTGCCCAATAGAACCATGGCGCGCTCAATATCTTGGCCAGCGGGGCAGCCCTCAATACAAGGAGACATTTTATTTTCAAAGCGTGGGCGCAGATACCGCCAAGTTCCCGTCTTATTCCACTCCATGGAACCCAAGGAGATCGACATATAAGGCATTTCTTCCACATGCTTAAAAATTATCTGCTGAGACATACTGACTCCTTCATAATTTAAAAATCTGTTCAAAGAGATGCTGGGGCCATCTGCGGCCAATTGCTGATAGTAATTGTTTTGGTAAAGGCCTCCTTGATGGCCGCGGCATTCCCCGCTTTATTTGCAGGCACAAATTCTTTCATAGCTTCAATTATGGAATCTATGGAGACCAAGCCGGTGGCTTTCGCAAAAGCCCCAAGAATAGCTGTATTAACTATGGGAGCTGTCGGCGAGCCTAATTTATATTCCAGGGCAATCCGACTGGCATCCACTACGGCGATCCGGAAGCGGGAAAATTTAGAAAAAGATTGGGGCGGCCGATCTGTATTGATCACTATCCATCCTTTCTCCTTCAACCCCGAATCAACCTTGGTGCTCTCGATTAAAGTGGGATCGAGGATGATCACGTGATCCGGCTCATAAATGAAATGGCGAATCCTAATCGGCTGGTCATCCACGCGGGTAAAGGCCATTACCGGCGCACCTCGGCGCTCCACGCCAAAAGCAGGAAAAGCCTGGACAAATTTCCCTTCACGAAAAAAAGCGGAAGCCAAAACTTCCGAAGCGATCACAGCTCCCTGCCCACCTCGACCATGGATTCTAATCTCTATCATCTATGCTCTCCTTATACCTATCCCCTTTTTTATTCCTCTCCATAAACGACCACAATGGCTTGGGCCTTCTTGCCTTGCAGGGCGCGAAAAGCATGCGGTACATCAGCATCGAAGTAGAGGCTATCCCCTGGCCCGAGCACGATCTCTCTTTCCTGCGCATAAAAGGCTAATTTCCCCTTAAAAAGAAAAACAAACTCTTCGCCGCGATGGTTCAAAAAGGTTAGCTCTTCTTTCTGGCGCGGTTCAAATTCTACTAAGAAGGGCTCCATATGCTTCGCATTGCGCGTATAAGCCAGGGCTTCATAATTGTAGCCACCTTCCCCGTGTTTGGTATGCAGGGGACGAAACACTCTCTGCCGTTCATCTTTCCGCACTACCGCCACTCGATCTGCCGCTCCTTCTTCCCGGAAGAAATAGCCGATGCTCACTTCCAAGGCTTTGGCTATTTTCAGGAGAGTAGCTACGGGTGGCGAGACCGCATTATTTTCAATTTGCGAGAGCAGCGGAATAGAAAGGCCCGTTTTCCCCGAAACCTGCCGCAGAGTTAAACGTTTCTGCAGGCGTAAGTTTTTGATTTTTTCGCCCAGCTTTAACTTTTGAACTTCAACTTCTATATCCAAGAAAGTTCCTCTACTTTTCTTCCTCAAAATTTTCCTCTAAATTATTACACCCTATATCGGGTGTCAAGCAAATTTTTGCCATATTAAAATTTTTTTGATTTTATCAAATAGGAAGATTGCTTGTAAGGAAGGTATGGCGGTCTATTACTAAAACAACAGACCCTGAGCCTTGGCCTGAGAAATTAAATCATTTAATTCTTCTACCCGCTGAGCAACTCTTATGCCGTGTGGGGCCAAAAATTTCATTTTCTGCCGCGCCTGGCGGGTATTTTTTTCTAAGATAGCTCCCGCATGGCCCATTCTTTTTCCTGGCGGAGCTGATTAGCCGGCAATAAAAGCGAAGAGAGGCTTGGGGAAATTAGTTTCGCGCAAATATACGGCGGCCTCTTCTTCCATCTGACCCCCAACATATTCCAACAGGCGCATAAACTAATTTGTCCTCTGCTCTTTTAGATTAGCTCCTAAAGCGAACCCCCTTCTTAATGCTTGTTGGCTTTTTTCCAGATTTCCGGAAGGCATCCTTTCGGTTATGGTCTTCTCTAAGGCGGCCAGACTCACCCATCCCGTCAAAGCCGCCATGGCGCCTAACATAATCATATTGGCTACTAAGCGGTTTCTAAATTCTTCTTCCGCTATCCGCGTCGCTTCAATACCGATTACGGGTGGAGAATGGGCTGGGACATCAGTGATTAATGTGCTATCCACTAATACCCACGTTTTTCCTCCTTGCACCTCGGCCCAGTATTGCTTGAGGGCAGCCGGAGATAAGGCGATGAATAAGTCTAAGTGCAGAGGTTTGGGGTAATCGATTGGTTCGTTGCTGATAATTACATCCGAGCGGCAGGCTCCGCCGCGGGCCTCTGGCCCATAACTCTGAGTTTGCGCCACTTCCAAATTCTCGTGCACTCCTGCGGCTACAGCTAAGATAGTGCCCATCGTCACCACGCCTTGCCCGCCAAAACCAGCAATCCGTACTTCTCTCCTCATTCTTCTCCTTTCTCCACAGTCAGGGCTAAATCAGGGCAGGTAAGCTCACAGAGTAAACAAGCCGAACATTTACTCCCTTCCTTAATCTCTGGAAGCAAATAGCCGGCGCGGTTGCGCCTTTTTCCCATGGTCAAAACTTGCCGAGGGCAGACCCGGATACACAATTGACAGCCTTTACAAAAATCCTCATCAATCAATATTCTGGGTTCGGTCGGGGGTGGTTGACAAAATTTCATAGATTGCTTTGCTGAACTCCTTCTTTTCCGTAGTCTGAAATAATTTGCCCACAATTATCTTTTCTTTTAAATCTGCTGGACTCATCTCTCGGGCCCGCTCTACAGGTACGGTCCTTTTTTTAATTATAGACAACAGCTCCGCCGGGTCACTGGTGCCCTCCATATACCTGCCCGCTTGCGTGGGGCATTGACTGAGAACTTCAATGAAAGAAAAGCCCTCATGGCTAATTCCTTCTTTGATCGTTTTCAATAATTGATATGGGTGAGCTGTTGTCCAACGGGCCACATAAGTGGCTCCAGCCGCGCGGGCCAATTCGCAAACATCGAAGGGATATTCCAGATTGCCATAGGGTGAAGTCTGCGTTTTGCCCTGCTGAGGTGTGGTCGGGGCTACTTGCCCACCGGTCATACCATAAATTCCATTATTGAGCATGATCACCGTTAGATCAATATTTCGGCGAGCTCCGTGGATAAAGTGATTCCCACCAATGCCCACCCCATCACCATCACCGGTAAAGACTACTACTTTTCTCCGCGGGTCAGTAAGTTTTAATCCAGTGGCAAAGGGAATCGCTCGCCCGTGAAGCACGTGCAAAACATCCGCCCTTAGGTAAGTAGGCAACCACCCCGAACATCCAATTCCGCCCACCAAAGCCAGTTCCCGGAAAATACCCATTTCTTCCACTGCCCGCAGAAAGACATTCAAAACAGTTCCATCGCCGCAACCTGGGCAGAAAATTAAAGGCAACGCTTCTTTTCTTATATATTTTTCCGCTAAAGGATGCATAACTTTATTTTTTACCACAGAGGGCCCAGAGATCACAGCGCGGCAGAGCCGCACCCAAAATCATCCCCCACATTATCCCCTTTAGAGGCCTTAGCGCAATCCTCTTTTCGTCATGGCGAGCGCAGTGTGGGTCGCATCGACCTACGCTCCCGCGTAATGACCTAAAGGAATTGTAGGGCAAGGGTTCATCTCTGGCCGCATTTTCGGCAAGCCCTAAAGG
>JBNAWB010000071.1:0-15896 GCA_049699975.1 Thermodesulfobacteriota bacterium | reverse complement strand
CCTTTAAATTCTCGGTGATCTCTTTATCCTCTGTGGCAAAAATACTTTTAACCCCTGCTTCCTCTTCGACTGTATCCTAATGTCATCGCGAGGGAGCGTAGGTCGATGCGACCCACGCTGCGCTCGCCATGACGAAAAGAGGATTGCGATCCGGCTTCTAAAAGGGGAAAATGTGGGGGATGATTTTTGGTTGCGGCTCTGCCGCGCTGTGGAGTTTCAAAGCTTATTCCCCAGGGCAGGGGTGAGGGGTTCATTAAAAGTGATTAACGGTCAGCGATGATACCCCTTGACAATCTTTAAATAGAAAAATAATATTTATTTGTCTCGCTTATAAAAATATTTGCGACGCCAAAAGAGCATTAATAAATGAGTATTATTATTATCGGCGCGGGCGAAGTTGGTTATCACTTAGCGCAGAGACTATCGCAGGAAAAACAAGATGTAGTGGTCATTGACCGAGATCCGGAGAAAATTCGCCGGATTCAGAATAGCTTAGATGTGCAAGCCATTCATGGCAGCGGCGGCAGTATCAGCCTTCTCCGTCAAGCAGGAATCGCTGAAGCTTCTTTACTTATAGCCGTTACCAATAGTGACGAAGTAAACATGATCTCCTGCTTGGTAGCCGGACTGCAAAATAAAGTTCCCCGGAAGATCGCCCGCGTCCGCGACCCTGATTATTCTGCTCTGCTCCCGCTCTTCGATAAAGACCATTTAGACATCGATTTGGTTATTAATCCCGACCGCGAAGTTGTGGACATGATCTTGAAGTTAATGGAGGTCCCAGGGGCAGTCCGCGTAGCAGATTTCGCTGATGGTTTGGTGCGCATGGTCGGTCTACCCATCCAAGAAGGCAATCCCTTGATCGGAAATTCTTTGGGGGAAATTCGGCGCAAATATCCAGAAGCTAATACTTTAATTGTGGCTATTCAGCGGGGAGGAAAAATTTTTATTCCTAAGGGTGATGATGTCCTGCAAGCTCAGGATATAATATTCTCAGTATGCGCCCGAGATAATATTAATGAAACTATTGAGATCTTAGGTAACAAAAGAAGGACGATAAGGAAGGTCATGATCCTGGGCGGAGGTCTTATTGGTTTGCAATTGGCCCTGGGGCTGGAAAATCGAGACATTCAAGTTAAAGTAATCGAACAAGACGAGGCCCGGTGCCTGGAAATAGCTGAGAAATGCCACAAAGTCGTCGCTTTAAAACCCGATGGGGTACTGCAAGATGTGATGATCGAAGAAAATGTGGGTGAAATGGACACCTTCATCGCCGTAACAGATGATGAAGAATCTAATGTTATGTTATCTTTGCTGGCTAAAAAATTAGGTACTAAGCGGGTAATTACCCTGATTAATAAAGTTGTTTATTCTCCCCTTGTTCATTCTTTGGGTATTGATGTAGTGGTCAGCCCACGTTTGGCGGCTTTAAATCGGATTCTCCAATTCTTACGACGGGGCAAAATCCTTTCTGTATCTACCCTTCCCGACGAAAATGCCGAGGCCTTTGAAGCAGTGGCTTTAGAGACCTCTGATTTAGTAGGTCGACCGCTCAAAGATATAAATTTTCCCAAAGAAGCCATTATCGGCGCAGTGGTCCGGGATTCGCAAGTAATTATTCCGGGAGGAAAAACTGTTATTCGTCCTGGTGATCGCGTGACTATCTTCACGCTCACTTCGGCCATTCCCAAAGTTGAGAAGGCCTTAACCGTGAAACTGGAGTATTGGTAATCGTGTCCTTTGCCCTCCTCTTTTACCTGGTCGGGTTCTTAAACCTCATCCTGGCAGGCTTCATGATCCTTCCTTTATTGGTGGATTTGATCTATAAAGAGAATCAATCTCTCGGGCTAATTATTTCTATCGCTATAACAGCAGCGAGCGGATTGTTAATGAACTTATTATGCCGAGGAAACAATAGAGGAAACAATAAAAGAGAACTGAGCCATAGAGAGGGATTCGCCATTGTAGCTTTTGCCTGGCTTAGTGCCACTTTTTTCGGATCTCTTCCTTATCTGTTCACGGGTAGCCTAAATAATTTTACCGATGCCTGGTTTGAAACAGCCTCCGGTTTCACTACTACTGGCTCCACAATACTAACTGATATCGAAAAACATTCGCATGCCATTTTATTTTGGCGAAGTTTGACCCAATGGATGGGTGGGATGGGGATTATTGTTCTCTCTTTGGCCGTCCTGCCCTTTTTAGGCATCGGCGGCATGCAGCTCTATAAAGCTGAAGTCCCTGGCCCGACAGCGGATAAATTGCGTCCGCGCATTTCTCAAACAGCAAGAATTCTGTGGGAAGTATATGTTTTGCTTTCCGGGGTTGAAGTTCTGCTTCTCTTTCTCGGGGGTATGAATCTTTATGAGGCCCTCTGTCATACTTTCTCAACCATGGCCACAGGAGGTTTTTCTCCTAAGAATGCCAGTATTGAATTCTACCGCAACCCTTTTATAGAATATGTTATTACTTTTTTTATGTTTATGGCTGGAGTTAATTTCTCCTTACATTACCGCACCCTCAAGGGAAATTTAAGATATCTTTGGCAAGATGAGGAATTTTGTTTTTATATTTCATTGACTTTGGTAAGCACCTTCATTATTACCTTTATTATTTGGAATAACATCCCGGAAACCTTTGAAAAAGCTTTTCGCCTAAGCATTTTTCAAGTAGTTTCCATATTAACTACTACTGGATTTTGCACGGCTGATTTTGAAAAATGGCCTATTTCTTCCCAGCTTCTCCTCTTATTCCTCATGTTTATCGGTGGCTGTGCTGGTTCCACCGGCGGGGCTATCAAATGCATTCGCATATATATTCTCTTAAAACAAGGTTTCAAAGAACTTCGGCAAATTATCCACCCGCACGCCATCATTCCTGTAAAGCTTGGTGGGAAAATAGTTTCCCCCGATACGCTAAGTGGTGTATGGGCTCTTTTCTTCCTTTACATTATTATTTTTGTTTTTGCTTCTCTCTTTTTAGCCCTATTAGGATTGGATTTTATTACCTCTATCTCAGCCGTTGCCGCAAATTTGGGAAATGTCGGCCCCGGCTTAGGCACCGTCGGGCCTACTGAGAACTATGCCCACTTACCTGCGGCTGCCAAATGGATCCTTTCTATTTGTATGCTTTTAGGTCGTTTAGAAATTTACACCCTCCTCGTCCTCTTCGCTCCCGAATTTTGGCGGAAATAATTTCGTTGTTTTTTCCATCAATTAATTATATATTTAATAATAAATTAAAGGACTTGCCATTTCAAAACAACTATGGGCGTGAGCCCTAAGACAAAATTTACCATAGCAGAACTAAAAAAGGAGATAGAGAAACTTCGCCAGGAGGTTTTATCTTTAAAAGAAAGCCACTTAGCTGATCTGCAAGAATTACGCGGCATGTTAAAAAGACGAGGAATACATCACTTCCGCGAAAACCCTGTTCATAATCTATTCTTCCCGCCAACTTTTCCAGAAAAAGAAAAAAAAATATTTTATGAACTTTTTAAGAAATATTCCTTTCGCCTTTTTCTCCGGGAAATAATAAACTGTCCCGGTCATTTTCGGGTTGCGGAAGTGATTCGTTTTTCTACGCCCGAGACCGGTAAAAAATATCTTCGGTACCTTAGGCAAATGGGCTTAGTCCAATCAAATTCGGAGAATGATTTTTTTATATGCCTTAATAAGCCCTCCAGCCTTGGTCCTACACTGGAATGGTTTATGGCGGAAGTGTTCAAAAGAGAATTTTATTGCCCGGCCCTCTTTGGTTTACGCTGTAAAGGAAGTCGCCATGGAGGGGATTACGATGTGGTAGCTTCTTTAGAAGGAAGATTATTATACTTGGAAGTCAAATCTTCTCCTCCCAAAAATATTGAGGGGGATGAGGTTCATGAATTCCTAAGTAGAGTTAAAGATCTAAGCCCGCAAATAGCCCTTTTCTTTGTCGATACTGAATTACGCCTTATAGATAAAATAATCCCTATTTTTGAAGCTGAACAAAAAGTTCAAGAAGTAGGGCCCAAAGAACTTTTGGGGCAGCGCCAGAGAATTGGGCAAGAGGTCTTCTTCTTTGCTCCGCATATTTATATCTTCGGCAGCAAAGGATCAATTATTCGCAATCTGGGGTTATGCCTTCAGCATTATCTTTCTTTGAATTAGGAAAAGGCCAAAAGGCCGAAGACTAAGAAGGCTAACTATTAAGGGGTGGAATAAACGTTATGGTTAAGGCTGCATTCGGAAATTCCGAAATAATTTATAGAAAGCGAGCTGGCGGCTTTAAAGGCTAAGATATTTATGGCTAAATTTTTTTTAATTGTTATCGTAATTTACTTTTTAGCCATCTGCCAATCAGCAATTGTAAGCGAAATATTTCCCAATTATTTAAAACCTGATCTTATGCTTATTTTGATCACTTATTTGGGCATTTATAACTCGCTCTGGCCGGGGGCTATCAAGACTTTAGCCGGCGGCCTTTTTTATGATTCTTTATCAGGGAGTCCCTTTGGTCTATTTTCCACAATTTATTTAGCCGTTTTTTTCTTGATCAAGCTTTTAGAAAAGATCTTGATTTTAGGGGAAACCAAGATAATGCAAATGAGCCTTTTAGGCTCAGCCTTAATTTTTCAATATCTCAGCTTGCCTTTTTTTTTATTTGCCATAGGAATTTGGCAAAGTTATTCTTTGCCGGAGATAAAATGGTGGGCGCCCCAGATGGCGATGACTTGCGCTTGCGCCTGGCCTCTTTTTGATTTTCTCAAGAAAATATTTTGGCAGCGGCCTCAAGAATCTCCGGCCGAGATGTGAGACTAAGTATGCCTTTTGAGAAAAACGGGCCAATAGAGATTAACAAAGGTTTTTATTGGGCAAATATAATTATCGTCTGCATTTTTGCCCTCCTTATTTTCCGACTTTATCAATTACAAATTTGGCAAGGGGAGTATTTTAAAAATCTGGCCGAGAATAATCGCCTGCGGATACAGGAAATTCCGGCTCCCCGAGGTATAATATATGATCGCCAGGGATTTCCCTTGGTGGAAAGCTTTCCTTCTTTTGATGTCTCTTTATTCCGCCAGGATGTACGCGATGTAGGACCCACCATTCATATTCTGAGTAGGGCACTCTCTATGAGCCCAGAAAAGCTCTGGGCGCGCTTGGATGGTTCTAAGAATTTGTCCCCAGCTCATCCCCTAAAAATTAAAACTAATATCTCCCGCGAGGAGTTGGCCGCTATAGAAACCAGACGTTTAGAACTGCCAGGAGTTATGGTGGATATGGTAATCAGACGTAATTATCCTTATCAAAACCTCGCTGCCCATCTCATTGGATATTTAGGAGAGATAAGCCAGGAAGAATTGGAAAAAGAAGAGTATAGTAATCATAAAATAGGCTATATGGTAGGCAAGTATGGGGTTGAGCAGAAATTTGAGCTTGAACTTATGGGCGAACCGGGCGGACGCCAAATAGAGGTAAATGCCTTGGGCCGCAAAGTAAGAGTCTTGGGATATGTTGAACCAAATCCAGGGAATAATTTATTTTTAACTCTGGATCTGGAACTGCAAAAGGCGGCGGAAGAAGCCATGGCGGGTAAAAGGGGAGCTTTAGTAGCCATGGATCCTCAAAATGGGGATATTTTGGCTATGGTTAGCAAGCCTGATTTTAACCCTAATTTTTTTGCTCGGGGTGTATCGCCCGAATACTGGCGTTATCTTATATCTAATCCTGCTCGACCTCTGCAAAATCGGGCTACCCAAGGTCAATACCCTCCAGGTTCAGTTTATAAGATCATTACGGCCATAGCTGCTTTAGAAGAAGGATTAATCACCCCCCAAACCTCCTTTCATTGCCCGGGAAGCTTTTCTTTCGGCAACCGAGAATATCTCTGTTGGCGGAAAGAAGGTCATGGCCTAGTAAATTTACGCCGGGCTATAGTGGAATCTTGCGATGTCTATTTTTATAACTTGGGTTTGAAATTAGGAGTTGATCGTTTAGCCAAATACGCTTTAGGCTTGGGTTTAGGCAGAATTACTGGTTTCCCTTTAGGAAACGAAAAGCCAGGTCTTATCCCCACTTCTTCTTGGAAAATGAAGCGATGGGGAATTCCCTGGCAACCAGGCGAAAATTTGTCTATCGCTATTGGCCAGGGATACAACTTGGTAACTCCATTGCAGATAGCCTGCACTCTTTCCGCAATTGCCAATGGGGGGAGATATTATCGCCCGCGGATCTTGAAATTTGTGCAGGCCCCTCATGGAGAAATACTCCAAGAATTTTATCCGCGCCAAGAGAAAATACTGAGTATTTCTCCAGAGACTTATAGACTGATAAACGAAGCCCTCTGGGGTGTCGTCAATTCCCCCGGTGGTACGGGTAGTAGAGCTCGAGTAGAAGGTTTTGATGTAGCGGGGAAGACAGGAACTGCGCAAGTTATTCAAAGAAGAGAAGGCCGCGGAGAATCTCTGGAGGCTGAATATAAGGATCATGCCTGGTTTGCTTGTTTTGCTCCTCTTCATAACCCCCAAATTACTGTAGTCGTGTTAGTCGAGCACGGAGGACACGGGGGAGCTGCCGCCGCCCCTATTGCCCGACAAGTGTTGGCCGCTTATCAGGGGCAAAAAAAGAAAGTCCCAGAACAAATTAGAATCGCCCAAAGGCCTGAAGCAGAAGTTGCGGAAAAGAGATAGATCATGTTTGACCGGCGGCTGTTCTTACATATAGATTGGACCATGATTTTTATCGTGGTCATTATTAGCATTTTAGGGATTTTGAGTATTTACAGCGCTACTTATCCCCATCAAGGTAATACCAAATATCTCTATCTGCGCCAGATTTATTGGGTCCTATTGGGCTTAGTCTTATTATTCCTGGTCATATCTTTTGATTACCATCTTTTTATTCGTCTGGCCTACCCAATTTTTACCGTTTGTCTCCTTTTACTCCTCTTAGTTATTCTTTGGGGAAAACTCACTTCAGGTTCCCAAAGATGGCTTCATCTGGGTTTATTTTCTTTCCAGCCTTCGGAATTAACCAAAATCGCCCTCATCTTAGCGCTAACGCGTTTTTTCACCCGGGAGGGAGAGGAGGCTGATTATACGCTTCGAGATCTAATTATTGCTTTACTTTTTTTAGGACTACCTGTCCTTCTGGTCTTTAAGCAGCCCGATTTGGGGACAGCCGTCTTGATGGTCTTAATCTCTATTTCTTTGTTTGCTTTTATCGGATTCCCTTTTAAAGTCTGGCTATTATTAGGGGGCGGAGCCGCTGTTTTAACTCCTTTTATTTGGCAGTTCCTCAAAGAATACCAGAAAAAGCGACTCTTGACTTTTATCAACCCCGATCTTGATCCTTTAAAGACGGGTTATCATATTATCCAATCAAAGATCGCCGTTGGTTCGGGATCATTTTGGGGGAAAGGTTTCCTAAAGGGAACCCAAAGCCAACTACATTTCATCCCCGAACAGCATACAGATTTTATTTTCTCAGTTTTTGCGGAAGAATGGGGTTTTATTGGCTGCCTCTTCCTATTATTTTTGATGCTTTTGCTCATCTCGAAAGGCCTAAAAATCGCCCTGGCTTCGAGAGATAGAGCAGGCACTCTCTTGGCTGTAGGCATCACAGCCATGATTTTCTGGCAGGTCTTTATCAATATCGGCATGGTTTTAGGAATTGTTCCCGTCGTAGGCATCCCTCTACCTTTATTTAGCTACGGGGGAACTTCCGTCATCACGACGATGGCCGGAGTCGGCTTATTAATCAATATCGAAATGCGCCGCTTTTTACTTAGTAGATAATTTTAAATAAGTTAAGACCTCTTTAGAAGTTCCCGGGCAATAATGATTCTTTGAATCTGATTTGTCCCTTCCACAATCTGGCCAATTTTAGCTTCGCGCATCAACCGTTCCACTTTATAATCTTGCATTACTCCGTATCCACCCAGAATCTGCACGGCATCTACTGTAACTTTCATGGCCATGTCCGTGGCGTAGCGCTTGGCCATGGCCGAGGCCTGGGTAACAGGCAAACCCCGATCTTTTAAAGAGGCCGCATGATAAACTAAGAGACGGGCGGCCTGGATCTCTGTAGCCATATCTGCCAGCATAAATTGGATAGCCTGAAAATTAGCTATGGGCTGCCCAAATTGCACCCTTTCCTGCGCATATTTAAGAGCTATTTCGAAGGCTGCTTGGGCATTCCCAACTGCTCCAGCGGCTACATTAATTCTTCCGCCATCTAAGCCGGACATTATAATCTTAAATCCCTCATCTTCTGGCCCGATTATATTTTCTCCGGGCACTAAACAATCCTCAAAAATTAATTCCCGGGTGGGATAAGCCCGCATAGCTATTTTTTTCTCTACCTTGCCGAAGGAAAAGCCGGGCATCCCTTTTTCTACTACAAAAACTGATATTCCCCGCGCCCCTTTATCTTTACTCGTCTTCGTGGAAACTATATAAACATCTGCTTCCCCGCCGCAAGAAATAAATATCTTTGTTCCCTTAAGGACATATTTATCCCCTGTCTTCTGGGCCAAGGTGCGGATGGCTGCTGCATCAGACCCAGCATTCGGCTCAGTAATCGCAAAAGCCCCAAATAGTTCTCCGCGAGCAAGTTGGGGAACCCACCTTTTTTTCTGGAGCTCATTTCCGAAGGAAGCAATGATGGCCAGACATAGATTATGAACAGAAAGATAACTCAACCCTCGATACCCCTTCATTAGTTCTTCATAGATAATGGCCGAAGTCAAAGCATCAATAGCCATGCCTCCATACTCTATCGGAGCAGTCATACCCATTAAACCTAAGCCGGCCAATTTTTTAAAGACTTCTCGGGGAAAAACCTCCTCTTCCTCCCATTTGTCCACATAGGGAACGACTTCCCGAGCTACAAAATCGCGTAACATCTTTTGCAAGGCTTTCTGCTCATCCGTTAAATTAAAATCCATACCTCCCCCTTGGTTATGATGCTGAATTCTTTCTTACTCGATGCCCAAATTATTATTTAGACAGGGGCAGAAGTCAATAAGTGTTAAGACTGACCGTCTAACAGTTTTAATTTTCACGGCCAGATAAGACAGGACGGGAGGAGGAGAGGCGAAATTAAAATCGGCTGGGAAATGACTATTTCTCTCTTACCCACTTGCTTTCCGCAAAGAACGGCGGGGACAAGCATGCCTGCACCAGATAAACGTGAATAATAGCTTTTTTCTTTTAAAATAGACGACTATCTTCCCCGCCCGTACCTATGGAAGAATAAATGCCTCATTTTAATGAGCCTCTCTCCCTCCCGTCCGCATTAGCTTGTAATTTAGAAAGTGATCGACGGTCAGATGGTAAGATTCACTGTCGCGCAATTTTTAATTTCTGCCCAATTTGTCTAATCTCCCCGGCATCTCTTTAGAAAAGAGAGGAGAAGAAGAGGGAAATAGGTAGAGATTGATCAGGAAACTGACCAAAGATCAGAAGATGTAGGGCAAGGGTTTACCCCTGGCCATCCAGGGCAACCACAAGGGCTAGCCCTAAAGGCTTACCCTATGAATTGGTAGGTTTTCAGATAAAACTGAATTTTCCTCCAGCATAAACGGATAAATTAATCTCCCTTGCTTTTTTTCCGCTAAAGCATAAAATTATGAGAAATTATTTAGATGGAGGAGGTTATCAAAATGAAAAATTACATTGTCCATCTTTCTGACTTACCTACCTACTCTCCGGCTGGGCATTCGCGCACTACTAATCGCCGCCTACTTGGGCCAGGTGCGGACGGATCATCAAGGATAGAAGTAATTTATGGAGAAATTGAATTTGGAGGTCAGGCTGACCCCCATGCCCACCAAATTCAAGAACAAGCTATTTATGTTCTTGCCGGTAAAGCAGAAGTAGAAATTGAAGGGCGCTGCTACGTGGTCGGACCACAGGATTTCATCTACCTTCCTCCTGGAACAAGCCATAAAGTGACCCCCATCGAAGAATCCTCTCTCAAGGTGCTAGTTATTTATGCGCCACCTCTTTTCTCCCCTTAATTTTGGGAAATAAATTAATTCTGCTCTTTAAAAATTCTTAAATTTTTGCTATCTTTTTTATGCCTTTTTTCTCCCTTCAATATCCTTATACCCTAATGGGAAAAATTGGTTGACCAAGAAGGAAAGTAAAAAAGCAAAGGAGTGCTACTCATGAACTTTGATCTAACCCCCGAACAGGCGGCCATGGAACAGGTCGCCCGAAATTTTGCGGAAAAAGAAATTGTTCCTAACCTAAAAAAGGAAGAATTTAACCGGGAATTAGTGCGTAAAATGGGCGAAGTCGGCCTCTTTGGCTGTGCCTTTCCCCTGGGCATGGGCGGATCAGATGCCGGCTTTTTGGCCCATGCTGTAGTGTGTGAGCAAATTTCTACTTACGACTCTGGATTGCGAGCTCTTTTTAATCTGCAAGCTATGACTGTTCCTTATACTATAATGGAATGGGGCTGTGATTCTGCGCGCAAAAAATACGTCAAACCTTTAGTCTCAGCTGAAAAATTGGGGTGCACGTGTTTTTCCGAGCCAAATGCCGGCTCGGATATTGCGGCCATCGAAACCAAGGTGATTGACAAAGGAGATTATTTTCTAATTAACGGCACCAAAACCTGGATCTCTAACGGAACGGTCGCCGATTATGCAGTGGTCTATTGCACTTTTGATAAATCTCTGAAGCATAATGGCCTTTGCGCTATTGTCGTCGAAACCAATCAACCCGGCTGGCAGGCGCGAGAAATTCCTAAATTAGGAGATAAAGCTTCTCCCATTGCCGAGATTTTTTTGGAAGATGTGGTTGCTCCCAAAGAAAATCTTTTGGGTGAATGGGGCGGAGGGTTTAAAGTAGCCATGACTGCTTTAGATCGGGGGCGCATCAGTGTGGGCAGCGGAGCTGTAGGCATTTGCCAGGCTTGCCTAAATGCCTCTATTAAATATGCCAATGAACGAATCCAGTTTGGCCGACCGATTCGGGACTATCAGATGGTGAAACAAATTATCGCCGATATGGTCACTTATACGGAAGCCGCTCGGTTTTTAGTTCGCCGCGGCGCCTGGCTAAATGACCAAGGACGGCCTTTTACCAGAGAAATCGCCATAGCCAAATATTTTGCCGGGGAAGCAGCTGTCCGCGCTGCAGGATGGGCCATGGAAATTCATGGGGGAATGGGTTATTCTTTAGAACTTCCGGTGGAGAAATATTATCGAGATTCTAAGCTTTATCAGGTTGGGGAGGGCACAGCTAACATTATGCGTCTGCTCATTGCAGATGATGCCTTAGGAATTAAAAAGGCCAATCGACCACGACTAAAGGTTCCCAGTGATTTTCGCGATCTCAGCTAAGCTGATTTGATTTTCGAAAGGAGAAGAACTATGGAAACCATTATCTTAGAAAAACAAGACCGCTTCTTATGGATAAAACTAAATCGCCCCGAAGCCATGAACGCCCTAAATACCCAGATGGCTAAAGATATTTTAGCCACTTTTCAAGAAGTGGCTGGGCAAAGAGATATTTGGGTAGTCGGATTAACTTCTACATCGGAAAAATCTTTCGGCGTGGGTGCTGATCTTAAAGAAAGGAAAAACATGACAACTGAGCAAATTGCGCAACAAAGGATACTTTTCAGGAGAGCCTCCGCGGCAGTTAAAAATCTGCCACAACCTCTTATTGCTGGAGTAAAAGGTTTTGCTTTGGGTGGTGGATTTGAATTAGCCCTGGCCGCAGATATTATTATTGCCGGGGAAAACGCGCAATTTGGCCTCCCCGAAGTACGGGTAGGTTTAATTCCGGGGAACGGCGGGACGCAATTATTGCCCCGCCTCATCGGACCCAATCGGGCCAAAGAGATTATCTTTACTGGCAAAAGAATCAGCGCTCAGGAGGCTTTATCTTTAGGCATAGTCAATAAAGTTGTGCCAACAGCGCAAGTGGAAGAAGAAGTCCGCAAATTAGCTTCCGAAATATGTGCTAATGCTCCGCTTGCTGTACGCCAGGCCAAAAAGGCTATTGAATTGGGGCTGAGCGTTGATCTCCACACCGGTATGGAAATAGAAAATGAGGCTTTCAATGTCAATTTGGTAACTGAAGATAGACAGGAAGGAATTAGGGCTTTCAATGAAAAAAGACCTCCTCAATGGCAAGGGCGTTGAATATACTTAGGCAGCATGCTTATTTTGCTCGCCAGAAACCTAAAAAATTAGGGGGAAGAGAAATGGCCATAATGCAATATCCTAAAAAAGTTGTCTTGGGAGATATTACGGTGCGCGACGGGTTTCAACATGAAGAAAAAACCATCTCTACCCGGGCTAAACTTTGGGTAGTGGAACAACTAATTTTAGCTGGCTTCAAACGTTTAGAAGTCACCAACCTCGGTAGCCCAGTGGGTATGCCCCAATTTGCTGATGCTGATCAGCTTTTGCAAGCCATCCATAACAGCAAGTTAATCAAAGACAAGCTAAAAGATGTGGAATTAACTGCCGTCACCATCCGCGAAAGAGCTGCGGAGCGCGCTTTTGAAGCCCGGCAAAAGGGATGGGGCCCAGATAGAATATTATTTATGGTTTCTACCAGTGAATCCCATCACCGCCGTAATTCTGGAACTTCTCTGGAAGAATATTGGCGGATGTGCGCTCAATATATCAAGAAAGCCCATGAAAACGGCATCAAAGTTTGCGGTACGGTTTCCACTATTTGGGGCTGCCCAATTGAAGGGCCCACAGATTTAAAAAGGGCTGTAGAATTTACCAAACGTTTTCTTGATCTGGGAGCAGATGATATTGAACACGCCGATCACGATGGTTCCGCTCCACCGCATAAAGTTTATGAATATTTCTCTATGATCCTTGATGAAATTCCCAACCCTGATCTACACGTGGCTCATTTCCATGTAACGCGGGGCTGGGGATTGGCCAATGTCTTGGCCGCTTTGCAGGCAGGTATAACCCATTTTGAATCTACTTTGGGAGGTATCGGCGGACAGCCTGCTAATTTCGTGGATGATTGCCCAGTTCCGGGAACTGGTAAATATTACTATGCTGATCCCAATATAGTGGGATTAGTTTCTACAGAAGACATGGTGGTGATGATGGATGAAATGGGCATAGATACAGGAGTCGATGTTGATCGAGTGTTAGAACTGGGCACGGTTATGGAGCGCATATTAGGCAGGCGTTTGCGTTCCGAATGTATCCGCACCGGGCGTATCCCCAAGAAACCCACCGGCAGATAAAAAATAAACTGGGGGAGGTGCGCCCTACTTTGCCGAGACTAAAAATTCTAAAAAATTTTAAGGAGCAGAAATGGAGATTGCTGCCAAAGATAAATATAATATGTGCTTTGCCTGCGGCAAAGACAACCCTATTGGCTTAAAATTGGCCTTCGTCTATGAAAACGGAAAAGCTAAAGCTGAATTTACGCCCGGACCTTATCACCAGAGCTGGAATAATGTTTTTCATGGCGGACTGTTAGCCCTCTGCTTGGATGAAGCATTTGGCTATGTGCTCTACTTCCAAGGTATTAAAGGGATGACCGCCAAAATGGAAATGCGCATTAAGCGCACAATTCATACTGGAGAAAAAATCTATATTACCGGGGAAATTAAGAAAAAGACGCGCAAAATAATCGAGACATATGCCCGTGCTGAACTGGAAGACGGAACTTTGGCGGCTGAAGCCACTGCTTCCATGTTCGTCACTAATCGAGACTTTTAATGGCGATTTATAATCCCTCAGGAGGTAATGCCTCACTGAAGGGTAGGTTTATTAAATCAGCAAGATGGTGGGCATAAGGTCATCGCGAGGGAGCGTAGCGACCGCGGCGATCTCGTAATGGATGGGAAATAAAGAGCTGGTTAAGCTCTCCTAAAAAAATTGCGGGCGCGCTAGCTATGAAGAAAAAGGGATAGTTACCCAATCTCCCCGGAGAGAATGCTTGCCCTGTGAAATATCCAAGCTTACTCCTTGGGGCGGGGGTGCGGGTAAAAATAGAAATGGGTTCACCAATAAACCATCCCCTTTTCAGTGACGGATTACCATCAGGAGCTGTAAAAAAATTGAAAAAGAGGGTAAGATAAAGTGATGGTCATTATTTAAATTTTTTCCTTTTTTAGGAAAAATAATTATAATTATGAAAGGAGGAAGTCATGATTAACGCCATCGGAGAGACAGCTGGAAAAGTATGGCATTTTTTGGACGAAGCGGGAGAGGCTAATCTCAACCAAATAAAAAAGGGCGTGAAAGCTGATCCCAATTTAATTCTGCAGGCTATTGGCTGGCTGGCTCGGGAAGATAAATTGGTTATAGAAAAAAAGGGGCGTTTTGTTACTTACGCTCTAAAAAAATAAAGTTTTAAAACAGGAAAGGTAAAGTGGAGTTCGTGGGTTCAAATTTTAAAGAACGCGTGATTGAATTTTTTTTGGTAATAAGCGGCAGCCTTTTTTATCATCTTGTTCTCCGTCCTAAAGATTACCTCAAGGCGCGCCCAAAGAAGCGCTCTTAAATTCTGCGCTGGACAAAGCAGATGAAATAAAAAGGCTCTGCTTTGGGCAAATGATCAATCGAGAGAAAATTGTCCATCCAAGTTATCATCAACCCCCAGGCCGGAAAAAGAGAGGGTGAAAAACTATTTCCGCTGATTAAAAGGAATTTGAAAAATCTTGGGCTGGCGGTAGAAATTGCTATTTCTAATCAGCCTCAAGAGGCTCTCCGGTTAGCTTTTCAGGCTCTGGAAAAGGGAAAGGAAATTATTTTGGCTTGTGGGGGAGATGGAACTATTCACTCCTTGCTGCCAGCTCTCGCATATAAACCAGCTATTTTAGCCATTTTACCCCTGGGCACCGCAAATGATTTGGCCCGCCATTGGCGCATTCCTTTAAATCTAAATTTGGCCTTACAGTTGTTGACTCACGGCCAGCCAAAGTTGGTGGACTTAATTGTTACTAAATCTGGAGGATATATTGGCGGTTCGGCTGGTTTAGGATTTGATGTGGCAGTCATCGAAAGAGTTCTCTCCTGGAGACGCTACTGGCGAGGAATTTTTCCCTTTCTTCCAGCTATCATGGTAGAATTTCTTAATTACTCTTTACCAATATTTTCCCTAACCACGGATAATTGGCATTACCAAGGACCGGCGTGGCAGATTATATTATCCAAAATGAACCAATATGCCTGGTGTGTTAAAATTCCGGCCCATGTGCAATATGCCGATGGTTTAATGCATATGTCTTTAATTCCCAATATACCCAAAAACAAAATCCTGCCGAAGGCTTTTCTCCTTCCTTTTGGGGGAATAAAATGCATTCCCCAAGCTCAGCATTTATCTACCTCTAAAATCTCCGTGGCCTCTTGGCCGCCATGTAAGTATCATGGCGATGGAGAGATTATGGGCTCTACACCAGAAACTTTTCAAGTTTTACCCCAGGCCTTGCGTATATTATCTCCTCCCTAATTCCCTTTCAGGCAAAAAAGAAAGCCGTCTTATTAATGAGAGCATTAAACATTTTACATGCTTGGTCATGGCGAGCCCGAAGGGCGTGGCCATCTCGCTTTAAGATTACCTCGAGGCTGGACTTCTATCAACAACCCCTCGGTTATGGTGTAAAACATAATTTGCTCTCATTAATAATTTGACCAGCGAATTTTTTTCGGACGTCTGGAAATACTTAACATTTCCCTTTTCCCTTTGCCTAAATTTTATCGCCGCTGCGCAGGCTTTCTGAAATTTTGTACTTCATCACTGAAGAGTGGGGTTGTTATAAGCTCTTTAAATTTGGTTAAGCAACTCCTACTCTAATTTGCTAAAAGTAAGAAAGTATGCCCTGGATGGCGGTCCTTTCGTGATTAAGGATAAAACGTAGGGCAAGCCTTTAGGGCTTGCCGAAAATGCGGCCAGGAATAAACCCTTGCCC